>CAMCTX010000015.1 GCA_945878715.1 Legionella genomosp. 1
ACAGTTAGATGAAGGTGATGCGCTGGTGGGTGTCGATATTACCGATGGCACACGCGATATTATGTTGTTTAGCAATGTGGGCAAGTGTGTGCGATTTGCTGAAACGGATGTAAGAGCCATGGGGCGTACAGCCCGAGGGGTTCGCGGGATCCGTTTACAAGAAGGACAGACGATGATTTCCTTAATTGTGCTCAAACCGGGTGGGGCGATTCTCACGGCGACGGAGCATGGCTACGGTAAGCGTACCTTGGTCGAAGAATTCCCAGCACATGGTCGTGGTGGCCAAGGAGTGATTGCCATTCAAACCAGCGATCGTAATGGACGTGTAGTGGGGGCCGTACAGGCTTTCGATCAGGATGAACTGATTTTGATTAGTGATGCAGGCACGCTGGTACGCACACGGGTCGATGAAATTTCAGTGGTTGGGCGTAACACCCAAGGTGTTCGACTTATTCATGTTGGCGAGGCAGAACGCTTGGTCGAAATCCAACGTATTGAAGAAGTCGATTTAGATCTATCAGCGTGTGCAGAACCGAGTACCGATCTATAATAAACGACAGCGATAGGGAGTAAGACAAACGTGATAACCGATCAATCTTTTATCAGTTTATTTACCAATGCATCTTTAGTTGTTCAGCTTGTTATGCTTTTATTGGTCGGTGTTTCTATGGTGTCCTGGACGCTTATTATCCAGCGTGGGCAATTATTTAAGCAGGCAACCACGGCGATTAACACCTTTGAAAGCACCTTTTGGTCGGGTATAGAACTTAGCAAGTTATATCATAAATATTCTGGTGAACGTGCGGATAAGATAAATGGCTCCGAGAGTATTTTTATCGCAGGGTTTAGAGAATTTGTGCGTTTGCGAAAACAACCCAGTACGCATGCAGGGGCTGTGGTAGAAGGGGCGCAACGGGCCATGCGTGTCGCCATGGCACGGGAAATCGAGCATTTAGAAAATCATTTACCTTTTTTAGCGACGGTCGGATCTGTGAGTCCCTATGTGGGTTTATTTGGTACGGTGTGGGGTATTATGAATGCCTTTCGAGGGCTCGGGTCTGCACAGCAGGCCACCTTGGCCATGGTTGCACCGGGTATTTCTGAAGCGCTGGTTGCAACCGCCATGGGATTGTTTGCAGCCATTCCCGCAGTTATCGCCTATAACCGTTATGCCAATCGCCTACAATTTTTAGTGAATCGCTACGATAATTTTCTAGAAGAATTCACCAGTATTTTACATCGCCAGGCCCATGCAGGCTCGAGTGTGACCCATGAAGTATCGTAGTTCGTATAAGAAAAAAGAAGTGATTTGCGATATCAATGTGGTGCCCTATATCGATGTCATGTTGGTATTGTTAGTTATTTTTATGGTGACAGCGCCTCTTTTAAGTCAAGGTGTACGGGTGGAATTGCCTACCGCTAAAACGGAAACACTGCCCGAGAATCCCCGCCCGCCTTTGGTAGTCTCCGTCGATGCTGCAGGACGTTTCTATTTAGATCAGTCTAAGACCTCCTTAGAGGCCGATGCTTTGGCTTTTGCATTACGGGCTGCAATAGAAAAAGAACCCGATCGCACCGTACTCATTCGGGGTGATAGACATATCGATTACGGTCGTATGATGGAAGCGATGGTCCTGCTCAAACAGGCAGGGGTCTCCAAAATTGGTTTGATGACGGAAAACGTCGATTGATAAGGGAATACCATGCCTGATAGCAATCCTTATTCGAAGAGTTTCGTCGGATCCCTGCTGATCCATCTTGTACTATTGTCTTTTTTAATACTGAGTTTTAATCAACACGTACACTTAAGCACACCGACTGCTTCAGACAGTATTATTCAAGCGGTCGTGGTCGATGCACAGGAACCCGATACGCGCGAGGCCGAGCGTTTACACCAAGCACAGCAGGCTTTGCAGCTGGAACAAAAACAGCAACAGGCACAAGAAGCCCAAAAAAAAATAGAAGCCGAAGCGAAAGCCGCACAGTTGCAACGCGATATGTTGGAAGCCAAAAAAGAAGTGGTACCCCAACAACCCCCCCCCAAAGTTGAGAGCCTAACGCCTGAAAAACAGGATTTAGCGGTCGTTGCGGTGTAAGAGGAACGTCTTGCCGAAAATGAACGACTCAAGCAAGTGCGTCTTACCCAAGCAAAAGAACAAAAAAAGCGTGATCAACAGCTCAAAGAACAAAAAGCCCTCAAAGCGGCAGCGGCTTTAAAGGCTAAAGAAGCAGCCCTTAAGACTAAACTGGCCTCAGATAAAGCCAAAATTGCGGCGGAAAAAAGCAAAATGGCTGCAGAGAAGGCAAGCCTGGCAGCCCATCAAAAGCAGATCAATACAGCGGTCGCGAGTGTTGTGTCGGCTTGGTCTGCGAAAATAGAAAGTAATCGACGCTCGATGAGCGCTTTTCAAAGTCTGCCGCAGGATCTGTCTTGTAAAATAAGCCTTCATATTTTACCTGATGGCAGTGTGCGTGCGCAGTTGGTGCAAAGTAGTGGCAATGCATTGTATGATGATCTAGCCTTGAAGGCGATTTATAAGGCAGAGCCCTTTGTGTTGCCCGATGATCCCGAGGTGCGCGATCAGGTGAAGGCCATAGAATTTAATTTTTTAAATGATACATAACAGGTGTAAGACATTGTTAAAACGATTTTATCGTATTTATGGTAGGGGCCGGTCTCTGTGCCGGCCCTGCCTATTTTTAAGTGTATTGTTCTTTTTTGGTTCTGCACAGGCAGCCCTCCGTGTGGATATTCACGGGGGAAAAATACAGGGTATTCCTATCGCGGTGCTGCCTTTTGAGGGTGCACTAGGACTGGGTGAGGAGACTGATCTGGCGGCCGTCATCCGCGCCGATCTGCATCATAGTGGTCAATTTGATGTGAATACCTCATCTACATCCTCGCAAGCAGACCTGCAAAATCTTGCCTATTGGAAGGGCGTGGGTGTTGAAAATCTCGTATCAGGAAGCGTGCATAAAACAGGATCAAACTATAGCGTCGATTTCGAATTACAGGATGTTTTAGCGCAATCTGCCCAACATGCTTCCCATAAGCCGTTATTGGTGATGCATTTTGATAAAATTCCCACGCAGCATTTAAGGGCTTTGGCGCATCATATTAGCGATCGTATTTTTGAGAAATTAATGGGCGTGAAGGGCTTTTTCTCCACAAGAATTGCCTATATTTCAACCCTTAGAGGTCCCAAAGGGCCTGTGTATACCTTAGAAATTGCCGATTTCGATGGGCATCATCCCAAACCCTTGTATCGTTCAGCCTTTCCTTTAATGTCGCCTGCATGGTCGCACGATGGTCGTAAAATTGCTTTTGTATCCTTTGAGAAGGATAGAGCCAGTATTAATGTCGTGGATGTTTTAAGTGCAAAAGTCCAACGTATTACGCAATTTCCGGGTATTAATGGGGCGCCTAGTTGGTCGCCTGATGGAAAAACCTTGGCCCTGGTGTTGTCAAAGGAAGGGAGTCCCAGCATTTATACCCTCGATTTAGCGCATAAACATCTGACGCGCCTAACAACAAGTACAGGCCGCGACACGGAACCCGTCTTTGCACCCGATGGACGCTCCGTTTATTTTACCTCCGATCGGGGTGGAAAACCGCAGATTTATAAGGTGCATCTGGCAACGCGTCAAACCGAACGGGTTACCTTTGTGGGCAATTATAATGCAAAGCCCTCGATTACCCCCGATGGTAAACGGCTAGTCACTTTGCACCGTGCTGAATCCACTGCTTTATTTAGTATTGCGGTACAATCCTTATCCCATGGGGGAGAGCCTAAAGTTTTAACAGAAACCGGCTTGAATGATTCACCTACTTTGGCGCCCAATGGTATGATGGTACTCTATGGTTCTGGGGATGGTGAGAGGGGTGTTTTGCGTGCAGTCTCTTTGGATGGACGCACACAGATCACTTTACCTGCCCGAGAAGGGGCCGTGAAGGATCCCGCGTGGTCCCCCTTTGTTTTCCATGATTGATCTGATAAAGGAGAAAAAGTGAATGCGTACTCAAACAGTTTTTAGAGCAGTAATAGTCTGTATGATCCTCGGCACTTTGCTTGGTTGTAATGCCAAACGGGGCGCAGCCATTGGGGGCGATTTAGGGGCAGAAGATAATATGCGTTTTTATGGCACCGAGCTTTCACCTGAACAGGAAAAGGCGCTGTTAACGCACAGAGTCTACTACTTCGATTATAACAGTTATGAACTGAGAGACGAAGATACACAGGCCATTGCTGCCCATGCGAAGCGTTTGGTGAATGCATCCCGTAAGCATGTGCGTGTGGAAGGGCATACCGATGAGCGAGGCAGTGGCGAATATAATATTGCTTTAGGTGAGCGTCGTGCGCGTGCAGTGGCCGATAGCCTGATGCAAAAAGGCGTACCCCAGGCACAAATGAGCATTGTGAGCTATGGTAAAGAAAAGCCTGCTGTCGTCGGCAACGACGAAAGTGCATGGTCTCAAAATCGTCGAGTCGTCTTAGTTTACGAATTGGAATAAAATATGAAAAGAATCAGGCTGCGGTTGATACAAAACTTTGTTGGGGGATGGCTCTGTCTTATGGCTGTCCCACAGGTTTTGGCCTTACCCATTGTAGAATCGAGGACAGGCGATCCCGTGGTGCGATCACCCAAGGATATCAGTAGCGGCAGCCTTACAATACCGGGTGAAACCACTTATGCGAGTTCGAGTTCTCGGCCGCAGTCTATCGATGCGCTCAAAGAAGAACTCAATAGTTTACGCGGTTCGATGGAGGAGAAAGATCATCAGCTTGAGGCACAAATCGATCGTCTTAAGAAGAGTCAGCAAGATTTCTATGTAGACTTAGATAAACGTCTTACGCAATTAGAAAGTTCCAAAGCTGCTAGTACTATTAAACAAGCTGCAGCATTACCTGCCAAAACCGTTGCGTCGCTGCCCACGGCTAAGCCATTGGCAGTCCCGACAACGACAACAGCAGAAGCACCTGTTGCTGAACAGATCGATGCTGCGAAGCCTGTTGCTGCCCAGCCCCATGCAGGTCTTGCAGAAAAAGCGATCTATGAAGCAGCCTCGGCCAGTCTGAGTGCACAGCAGTATCCAGAAGCCATTGAAGGTTTTCAGCGTTGTGTTGCGCGTTTCCCCCAGGGTTCTTATGCTGCACAATGCTACTACTGGCTAGGCGAGAGCTATATGGCACAGTGGGGTTCGCATAAGGACGATAAGACACTCTTGGATAAAGCCTCACAATCTTTTTTAATCGTCACCACACGTTTTCCCACCCATCAGCGGGCCATCGATGCGCTATTAAAGCTTGGGATGGTCGAGCAAGAGAAGGGTAACTTTGATGTCTCCAAACGGTACTTTCAACAAGTGCGGGATCGCTATCCCGACTCAGCTGCCGCAAGGATTGCAGAGTCCCATCTGCAGGAAGACTAAGATCCTATGTTTAACTTTAATAGGTCTAGCACGCTTAAAGATGTTAATCAGCTAGAAAGTCAAAACATATCCCATGGTCAACGTATCGCCGATAAATTAGCCACAGTCTTAGGGTCTTGGCGATTTATTATCACCCAAAGTATTATTCTGGTTGGGTGGCTCGTATTAAATATTATTAGCTGGGTTCAGCATTGGGATCCTTATCCATTTATTCTTATGAATTTATTTTTATCTTTGCAGGCAGCCTATGCCGCGCCCATTATCATTATGAGTCAGAACCGACAGATCGCGCACGATCGTCTAGAAGCCCATAACGATTTTCTTGTGAATCAAAAAGCAGAAGAAGAGATCTGCTTACTCATTCATAAAGTCGAAGCACAGTCGACAGAAATTCAAAAAATCTACGATTTGCTGATAGCACAACGTAAGTAGGTTTTAGAAATCATCCTTTTATGTGTCATTTGTAGGGGCCGGTCTCTGTGCCGGCCCTGTACCAAAATATCGGATGTGCCAGGGCGTTATTTATTTCTTAGCCTTCTCAGGATTACGCTCTGCAGGGGTCACCACAAAAGTTAGATAATCACCCTTTCTAAAGATTTCTACCGGATAATTTTTACCAGGTATGAGTGCGGCTGTGGTACGAAGACCGATTTTCTCATCTTTAATGACCACATCATTAATTTTTGTAATCACATCCCCCGGTAAGAGACCTGCTTTTTGTGCGGGACTGTTACGTACCACGGCACGAATATAAGCACCATCACCGGTTTTATAATCGGCAGCCTCTCGCACTTCTTCGGTGAGAGAAGACATCATGACGCCAAAATAGCCACGGATAATACGCTTGCCTGCAATCAGGGTGTTCATCACTTCAGTCGCAGAATCAATGGGGATCGCAAAACCAATGCCTTGATTACCCTCTGATTGTGTCACGATGGCTGTATTAATACCAACCAGATTGCCTGAAGCATCGATTAAGGCACCACCAGAGTTTCCTGGATTGATCGCAGCATCTGTTTGGATCAGATTGGAGAGTATACCAATATCCAAGCCGGTTCGTTCTGTGGCGCTGACAATACCTTGGGTTACAGTTTTGTCAAAACCAAAAGGATTGCCAATGGCAAGCACAATATCGCCTACCCGCAGTTTTTGGGAGGAGCCTAGGTGAATTACCGGTAGTTTGTCCAATTGAACTTTTAGTACGGCTAGATCAGTATCAGGATCGCTACCAATCACTTTGGCATCTGCGGTACGGCCATCAGCTAAGGTTACCACTATACTATCTGCATCTTTGACTACATGATTATTGGTGAGTACATAGCCTTTTGCATCCACAATCACGCCAGAGCCCAGACCTTGCAGGGTCCTTTTCATCGCATTATCATCTTTTCCATGAAAGTCCAAACTATTATTGGGATCAGAAAATAAAATATTGACTTCTTTAGTGGTGTTAATGCTTACAACAGCCGGTGCAGCAATGGCCACAGAGTCTGCATAGGAACAAACATCACAGGTAGCGATCCGGGTTGGGGTAGCATCACTACGGGGTTTAGCCTCTGCGTGGGAGGCTGGATAAAAGCCAAGGGTGCTAAGGATATAAGGGGCAACAAGGATCATGAGGGCAGAGATCAATAAGAGTTGCAAAACTTTCTTGAGGGTGTTTCTAAAACGCTGCATCTTAAAGACTCCTTGTATTCTTAAGGTTCAAGACCATACTTTATCAGTAATTTTTTAAGGGTGCTACGACTAATGCCCAAGCACGCTGCAGCACGGCTTTGATTGCCTTTGGTATGCTGCATCATCATCTTCAGTAAAGGCATTTCAACTTCGCTTAAGACTAAATCGTAGAGTCCCTGACAATTTTCATCTTCTAAGGTATGAAAATAATGCTTAAGGGCCACTTGGACTTGCTCACGCAAAAAATGCTTCAATGGCGTCGATTTGCTCATTCGCAGTTTCCAAATGGTTAAAGTGATCTCTAAAGCGTGCACTGGATACCAATCCTTTGGTATACCAAGAAACATGTTTTCTAGCGACCCGAGGGCCCGTGAGTTCACCATAGAAAATATAAAGATTTTGTATGTGTTCCAAGAGAATGGCTTTAATCACAAGGGGTTCTGGTTCGGGTAGATGTTCACCTGTGCGTAAATAATGCGAAATTTCGTTAAAAATCCAGGGTCTACCCTGTGCGGCACGGCCAATCATAATACCATCGGCCTTGGTTTGTTCTAAAACCCATTTTGCTTTTTCAGGGGTTTCAATATCACCATTGGCAATCACAGGAATATTCACAGCCGCTTTAATGGCCGCAATGGTTTCATACTCTGCCTCACCCCTAAAAAAGCAGGCGCGCGTACGTCCATGAACTGCTAAGGCTTGAATACCCGCGGCTTCGGCTATTTTTGCGATCCGTATGCCATTACGATTATCCTGATCCCATCCGGTGCGAATTTTTAAGGTGACAGGAATAGAGACCGAACGCACGGTGGCTTCTAAGATTCTTTGTACCAAGGCTTCATCTTTAAGTAGGGCCGATCCCGCCAGGGTATTACAGATTTTTTTAGCAGGGCAGCCCATATTAATATCGATAATCTCAGCACCTTGATCTTCGTTATAGCGTGCAGCCCCCGCCATCATCTCTGGATCGGAACCTGCAATCTGTATGGTTTTGGGTGAACATTCGCCTTCATGGTTAGCACGTCGACAGGTTTTAAGACTGCCTCTTAAAAGTGAGTTTGAGGAAACCATTTCTGAAACGGCAACCCCAGCGCCTAATTTTTTACAGAGTTGTCTAAAAGGCAGATCGGTTACCCCGGCCATGGGTGCCAAAAAAAGATTGTTTTCTAAGAGATGTTTGCCAATCTGCATTGTTTTAAGCTCAACAATAATGTTATTTAAGTCGCAAGTTTTTGTTCGAGGTAATGAATCGTGGTGCCACCCCTTTGAAAATTGGCATCACGCATCAGATGTTGATGCAGAGCGATATTGGTTTTAATGCCATCGATCACAATTTCATCCAGGGCATGACGCATTTTGGCAATCGCACTGGCTCTATCAGGACCATAGGCAATCAATTTACCAATGAGCGAATCATAAAAGGGCGGCACTTCATAGCCATTATAAATGTGTGAATCCCAACGAATACCAGGGCCACCGGGTGCATGAAATTGTTGGATCTTCCCAGGGCTTGGCACGAAAAATTGGGGGTCTTCTGCATTAATACGACATTCAATCGCGTGTCCAACAATACCCACATCTTCTTGCCTTAGGGTGAAGGGCGTACCAGCTGCAATACGTAATTGCTCTTTCACGATATCAATATTGGTAATCATTTCAGTGACGGGGTGTTCGACTTGCACACGGGTATTCATTTCGATGAAATAAAATTCTCCTTTTTCAAAGAGAAATTCAAAAGTACCTGCACCGCGATAACCCAGATCGACACAGGCTTTTACACAGCGTTTAGAAATTTTCTTGCGCAATGCCTCTGTCATCCCGGGTGCTGGGGCTTCTTCAATAACCTTTTGGTGTCGGCGCTGCATCGAGCAATCACGTTCACCCAGGGAAATGGCATGTCCTTTGCCATCGGAGAGCACTTGGATTTCAATATGCCTGGGTGTTTCTAAAAACTTTTCCATATACACAGCATCATTATTAAAGGCGGCTTTGGCTTCAGCTTTGGTAAGCCCAATCGCGTTTAATAAAGCCGCTTCGCTATGGACAACACGCATACCCCGTCCACCACCGCCCCCCGATGCTTTCACAATAATCGGATAACCAATAGATCGCGCAAGCCTTAAATTTTCCTCTGCATCATTGCCCAAAGTTCCATCCGAGCCAGGTACACAAGGAACGCCTGCTTTTTTCATCAAGCGTATGGCAGAAACTTTATCGCCCATCTGACGAATCGTTTCTGGACGTGGGCCTACAAATATAAAGCCACTTCTTTCAACGCGCTCTGCAAAATCGGCATTTTCAGCCAAGAAACCATAACCGGGATGAATACCTGTGGCATCGGTAATTTCCGCAGCACTGATAATCGCAGGAATATTTAAATAGCTTTGTGCAGCTGCAGGGGGACCAATACAGACCGATTCATCTGCCAGTCGCACATGCATTAAATGGCTATCAGCCGTTGAATGAACAGCCACCGTTTTAATACCTAATTCCTTGGCGGCCCTTAATATTCTAAGTGCAATTTCACCACGGTTAGCAATGACGATTTTATCTAACATGAATTATTGAACACCAATCACAAAAAGGGGTTGGCCAAATTCAACCGGTTGACCATTCTCGACCAAGATAGCCTTGATAACACCTGCATGGTCTGTCTCAATTTGATTCAGCATTTTCATCGCTTCTACGATACATAAAATGCTACCCACTTTTACAGGGCTCCCTATTTCTACAAAAGGTTTATCATTGGGCGTAGCCGATCGGTAAAAGGTCCCGACCATGGGTGCTTTAACGGTATGATCAGTGCTGGCTATCTCAGGACTGGGTGTTGCAGCCACAGGGGTGTTGGGGCTGTGCATAAGGGTAGGGGCATTTAGTACAATGTTGTTTGGATTATTATGGGCATGGAGTGCGGCATAGCCTGGGGTGTTGAGCAGCGTGCCACGGCTAATGCGCACGGATTCTTCCCCCTCATGGATCTCAATTTCCGAGACACCAGACTCTTCTAATAATTTAATAAGTTGCTTAACTTTTCTAATATCCATAAACCTTAGCTCTTTATGATGGAATAATGACCCTGCAAGTTTGCCGGAGTTTGGGGATATTGTCTACAAAATTCTGGAGATGTCAGATAGGTAGGGTCTTCAGGAGGGTATTTTACAGAAGTTCAAGGCATTTCAAGGAAGTTCGAGGCAGGAGCCGGTGTTCCGAAGAACACCAGCACCCAGCAATAATAACTAAAGATTTACCAATAGCTTTCTCGACCACCGCCGCCGCCACTGCGACCGCCAGCACCGCCGCCACTGCGACCACCAGCACCACCGCCGTGTCCGCCGCCACTGCGACCGCCACCAGCACCGCCGCCACTGCGACCACCAGCGCCACCGCCGGGTTTCTTTTCTTGTGCAACGTTAACACGGATAGGACGACCATTCAGGTCCTGACCATCCAATGCCAATGCTTTTTCAGCAGCTTGTTGTTCTTCGAATGTTACGAAGGCAAAGCCACGTACACGACCCGTATCCCTGTCCACTGGAATCTTAACTTCCATAACCTTGCCGTATGCGGCAAAAGCGGCTTCTAAATCTTCTTTCGTTGTTGAGAAAGCTAAGTTGCCGACGAATAACTGATTCTGCATATTAAATGTCTCCTGAGACGCTATTGATTGACTCCGACTCCTTCAGAAATAAGAGCCAGTCAGGATACTTATTTCGCCGGGACTTGGGGTGGGTGCACCAATGCATGACCACGCGGGGGATTATAAACTATTTGTGTGGATAGATCATCCGTTTTTTATGGGGGTCGGGGCATTATCCCCATACAGCCATTCTTATTGGGCTTAGTTGGCTGTCCTTAGGTCTTTAAAGTTGTGATAATAGCACTCGAATGTTCCCCAGCATATACAACGGAATATTTATCAAATTCCCTGTCGTTTTTAGATTTTGTGGCGATGTGCGCAATACCCATGGTGGCGTGTATTTTTCCGCGTATACAGATAAACTTTTTTGCTTACTAGAAGTGCCAGATTTCACCTCTAGAGGGTATATTTTGTTGTGATGTTGTATCACAAAGTCAACCTCTGCTATGCCATTGCTGGTCCAATAATATAATCCCGCTCTCATTTTCCCAGCATTTAATTTATGTAATACTTGTGCTGCATATGTCTCGCTTAATGATCCTTTAAATTCTTTAAATAGTTCATCACCATGAATGATAATTTCTGGATCAAGACCAGCTATGGCCCCATATAAGCCGACATCAAACATATATAATTTAAAAATGTCTGGTTTTACATAAGCAGTTAATGGCAAGTTGGGGACGCTAATATTATATGTTTTGCAAATTAAATCTGCTTCGGCCAACCATTGTATTGCAATTTCAAAATCATTGGCGCGAGCCCCTTGTCTTATGGCGGAATAAATAAATTTTTTATTTTCTTTCACAAGTTGGCTGGGGATGGATTCCCATACTTGCATTATTTTCATGACTTGTTCTTTTGGAGCATGCTTAGCAAAATCAAGGTGATAAGCATTCAATATTTCCGCCTGTTTTTCACGCACCTGGTATAAGTCTTGTGTTTTTACATAGGTATTGATCGCTTCTGGCATTCCTCCTGTTATAAGATATATTTTAAAAAAATCGATTAATTTAGCATGTAAAAACTCAACGATAGGGCTAATGCGGGTTATGTTTTTAACCTCAGCGAGCAATTGCGTTTCTTGTATTGCGGCTAAAAATTCAAAGAAGTCGAGAGGGTATAAATATTCGATATTGACTTGTCCTACAGGGAAACCTTGAGTATTTAATAATTTGACGCCAAGCAATGACCCGGCGGCACATACGTGGTATTCATTTGCTTCCTCATGAAAATATTTCAGGCTGTTTAAGGCATCTGGGCTTTCTTGAACCTCGTCAAAAATAATTAATGTGGAACCGACATTGATGTTTTGCTTGAAATGGATACTTAATTTGTCAATTAATACTTTAGGATCTAGGCTATCGCCAAATAATAACGGGCCCAGTCTCTTGTCCTTATCAAAATTTAAATAAATTGAATTTTCATAATGGTCGGCGGCAAACTTCTTGAACAAGAAGGTTTTGCCAACTTGTCTGGCCCCCATTAATACCAGAGGTTTACGATCAGGCGATTTTTGCCATTTTTGCAGTTCAGATGTAAATACGCGTTCCATGAGGTTTTCCGATAAGTAAGGCACATATGGCATTTTAGTGCATAAAAATGTAAAGTTCAACACTTTTTTGTACATAAAAGTGTAAGATCTTACACTTTTTCGCAGTTATGCTTCTCGGCTAGGGTCCTACATGCATTGGCGCTCCCTAGGGGATTCGAACCCCTGTTCCCGCCGTGAGAGGGCGACGTCCTAGGCCACTAGACGAAGGGAGCATGGAAGCATGCTATCATACGGGGCTGAAAAGGGTGGTTACAAAATATTCCAAGAAGGGGCCTTGATTGAAGCGTAGACTATTAGGTTTGTTTTCTAGATTTTCTTCGCGCAAGAAGGCACTCAAAAGTAAAACGCTACTACCCCACATCGTCCCCCGTGCGGCACATAGCCTTTCTCGGTCCAATATCGGTGCTTATGCCTTAAAGGTGCTCTATACGCTACATAATGCAGGTTATCAGGCTTACTTGGTCGGTGGCGGTGTTCGGGATCTATTACTAGAAGCCCATCCCAAAGATTTTGATGTGGCGACCGATGCCAAGCCCGAGCAGATTCGAGCTTTATTTAGGAATTGCAGGTTAATTGGTAGGCGTTTTCGTTTGGCCCATGTGTATTTTGGGGGGCATATTATCGAGGTTGCCACTTTCAGAGGGCATGAAAGTACCGACGAAAAAAATCAAGTCGTACACTCAAAAGAAGGCATGATCTTAAGGGATAATATTTACGGCACCTTGGAAGATGATGTGTTTCGGCGCGATTTTACCATCAATGCCTTGTATTATAACATTGGCGATTTTAGCTTGGTTGATTATGTCGGTGGCTTAAAGGATTTAAACGCGCGCTGTATTCGGGTGATTGGTAATCCCGCGCAGCGTTACCGAGAAGATCCAGTGCGGATCTTAAGAGCGATTCGATTTGCAGCCAAATTAGATTTTCAGATCGATCCTTTATCGGAAGCCGTTATTCGACAATCAGGACATTGGTTGGAAGATATTCATGAATCACGCTTATTGGATGAGTATGTTAAGCTCTTTTTGATGGGTTCTGCTTACAATAGTTTTGTTTTACTCCAGCAATATGCCTTATTTGAACCATTATTTCCCCAGAGTGCACAGATCTTAAAGAGTGATCAAGGCACCCTTGTTGAAGCCTTTATAGAACATGCTTTACAGGATAGCGATCAACGTGTTGCGACGCATCAATCGGTCACCATCTCTTTTCTGATAGCTGCTTTTTTGTGGTATGCGGTAGAAGCAGTTTTAGACAAGCTGCTTAACCAGGGTGTACAGCCACCTTTTGCTTTCGATGAAGCCTGCGATCAAGTGCTTTTGCTGCAACATCAGCATAGTGCTTTGCCGAAGCGCTTACAGCAGAGCATACACGCTATTTGGCATTTTCAAGGGCGTTTAGCCAGACGCGGGAAGCGGTCCTCACAGTTGTGTGCACATCCTGCCTTTAGAGCGGGCTTTGATTTCTTGTGTTTGCGCGCAGCGCATACCACCGATACAGCGCTTAAAGCACTGGTCGAGTGGTGGACAAGCTATCTAGAGGCTTCTACCCCTGATCGACTTTTAATGGTCGAAGGTCTTAAGCCCAGTAAAGCCCCGTATAGGCGTAGAAAGAAAAAGTCGGTATAATAGTCCCAACCATTTAGTTTTAGAGCAGGAGTGTTGTATGAAAGCCTATCAGATTATTACAGGTAACAGTCAATCTATCGCAGATTTTGAGCAAAAAGTTGGCGAAGCCCTAGAAATAGGTTATGTGTTGGGGAGCGATTTGGTGGCCCATCCACAGGGTTCAGCCTTAAATTTCTATCAAGCCATGGTATTGCCTGAAGAAGATTTCGAAGATGAAGAAGACGAAGAGGATGATGATACCTGGGAAGATGATTCCGAAGAAGAAGACGAGGCGTAGGTCGGGTCTTTTCTCCTATGCAGAAAAAAATGTGGCAGGCCCTTCAAGCGCATCAACAGCGTTTGGAGGGCTTCTCCCTTTCGGATTTCTTTGCAGCCGATCCACAGCGCTTTGAACACTGTTCACTACAGGCCTGCGGTTTGCTATTTGATTTCTCTAAGCAATATGTAAAAGCAGACACAATAACAGCCTTAGGTGCTTTAGCCGAGGCTTGCGATCTGCAAGGTAGCCTGGAAGCTTTATTCGCTGGCAAGCCGCTTAATACTTCAGAACAACGTCCGGCCTTACATACCGCTTTAAGGGATCCCACGCTTAGACCCTGCATGGTTAGTGGTCGTGATCTCAAACAGGCTATACGGCATCAGCATCAGCGTATGGGGCAGTTTGTACAAAGGCTTCAGTCTGGCAATTATCTGGGTTTAACGCACAAACCTATCACCGATATTTTATGTCTGGGTATTGGTGGTTCTGCCTTAGGACCGATGATGGTCTTTGGTGCATTAGCACCCTATAAAAATACGAATCTACGATGTCATTTTGTTTCGAATATCGATGGTCATACCTTGGCAACGACTTTGGGGCATTTAGATCCCGAAACAACGCTTTGCATCGTGAGTTCTAAAACCTTTAAAACGCTAGAAACCTTAAAAAATGCTGAAGCTGTACGACAGTGGTTTAGTAAGACTTTAGGCTCTTCGCTGGTTCAACATTTGATAGCCGTTACCGCCAATCCTTCTGCAGCAGAAGTCTTGGGTTTTTCTACAGAACAGATTTTTGAATTCTGGGATTGTATCGGTGGGCGTTATTCGGTGTGGTCTACGGTAGGCTTGCCTATTGCATTGTCTATTGGCATGGAACAGTTTGATGCTTTTTTAGCCGGTGCCTATGCGATGGATCAACATATTCAATCTGCACCCTTTTCTCAGAACATGCCAGTGCTGATGGGGCTGCTCAGCATTTGGAATATTAATTTTCTGGGATCTACCACACAAGCCATTATTCCCTATGAGGATGGCTTAGGGTTATTACCTGCTTATTTGCAACAATTGGAAATGGAAAGCAATGGCAAACAAGCAGGGCGATGGGGTACTGAGTCTGCCACAGGTGCTGTGATCTGGGGTGGGGTAGGCTGTGATGCACAACATGCTTATATGCAATTATTGCATCAAGGCACGCAGATCGTTCCGGTTGATTTTCTAGTTGCAGCCAAAGGACATCCTGATTTTCCACAGCATCAAGCCGCATTGCTTGCCAGTTGTTTAAGCCAAAGCAAAGCTTTAATGGAAGGCACGCCCAAGGATCATAAGCAGAACGCTGATAATGCTGCTGATGTGTCTTCACACTATTGTCCAGGTAATAGACCCAGTTCTACTGTGATGTATGAACGTCTTAGCCCAGCGGTTTTAGGATCGTTGATTGCCTTATACGAACATAAGGTTTTTGTACAGAGTAGGGTGCTTGGGATCAATCCCTTTGATCAATGGGGTGTTGAAGGCGGAAAGCGCTTATTGGCAGAGATTTTACCTGCCTTAGAAAATCCACATTTACGCAAAGATTTAGATTCTTCTACGAAAGGCTTGATGGATTATTTTCTGAAACACAGGTAGGGGCCGGGATCGAGGCCGGCCCTGTATTAAAACGTGCCGGCCCTAAAATTTTTATTGTGCCGTTCTTTTCTCGCGGATTTCATCCAGCGTTTTGCAATCGATACAGAGCACTGCTGTAGGTCTAGCTTCTAGGCGTCGAATACCAATTTCAACCCCGCACGATTCGCAATGGCCGTAATCTTTGGCATCGATTCGTTTTAAAGCTTCTTCAATCTTGCGGATTAACTTGCGCTCTCTATCACGTGTGCGCAGTTCCAGGTTAAAGGTTTCTTCCTGGGTTGCTCTATCATTGGGATCGGCCAACAAAGTGACACTGGCTTCTTTCATTTCGCTAATCGTATGGTCCACTTCCTGCATCAACGCGCGCTTCCAATGATCCAGTATCGCTCTAAAATGTGTTAGTTGTTTAATATCCATATAAACTTCTCCTACTTTCATAGGATAGGGATCATAGGGATGAAAGATAGTGGAGGGATTCTTAGGGAGGGGCAGCTTGGGTGTAGTCACTGCAGTCGCTACCTTGGGCTTTGCAACTTTGGGTGTCGGCTTTTTAGGGGTAGCAACTTTGGGTGTAGCAACCTTAGATACAGCTGTTTTAGAAGTAACCTTTTTGACAGGGCTGGCCTGTTTCGCAGGCTTAACCGCAGCCTTGCTGGTTGTTTTCAGGGCCGTAGTTTTGACAGTCTTAGCGACCGTCTTACGTGGCGGAGTCTGATCCTTCTTAGTCTTGGATTTCACACTTTATTCCCTATTTTTGTGCCGATTCCGAGTGCAAATGTATAGCATGAATAAGACTGCGGGGCAATAGGTGCGGTTACACGGCTCAACTTTTAGGATTCTCGGCCGAATAACATGTTAGGCACCTAATATTTATGTGTATAGCTATGAGATTTGCACAGCCCCTATTAGAAGGTACTCTGCTCAAACGACATTTTCGGTTTTTAGCCGAGATAGCGCTTGGATCTAAAAAACGTATGATTTATTGTCCGCACCGAGGTCATTTAAAACCCTGTGATGTTTTGGGGAGCCGTGTGTGGTTTTCCAGTGCAACACCTGGTTTTAGTGCTTGCTTAGATACCTGGGAGCTGACAGAAGTGGATGGTGGTGTATTGGTAAATATGAATCCAGCCTATACCAAAATCTTAGTACGAGAAGCCGTCTTGCACGGTAAAATACCTTCATTAACAGGCTTTCAGTGTCTGAAGCAAACACTCAATCCAGGCGTGGGTGTAGGTTTGGAACTCTTTTGGCGCGAGAATGGTGATCAGTGTTTTGTGCATATAGAGCCGATGTGGGCAACCGATCATGCCAATCAGACTTTTGCGCCAGAGCAACCGGGTTCGGGTATCTCTGCTTTAGAAGATTTAATCGCGGTTAAAAAACTAGGGCATCAGGCAGTCCTTCTTTATTGCGTACAGCATACGGGTGTGCAATCGATGTCACTTGCTCCAACGATCGATCCGCGTTACACACGGGTTTTAGATGAAGCCCTTAAGCAAGGTGTTGAAGTGCTCGCCTATGGTGTGAGTATTAGTCTAGAAGAAATGGTTTTGGATACACCGATTGCCTTAGCCTGGGAAGACATCCCTTCTTATTAGGTAACTGCTACACCCCTTTGTTTCTCATTCTTCGATAGTTTTTTCCCCCTCACCCCCCGCCCCTGAACGGGGCGGGGGGTGGGCGCGAGTAGGGGAACACTCCGTTCAGGGGCGGGGGGTGAGGGTTTCGTAAATCAGCGCTAAGTTACCGAAGCAAGCATAAATATCCGACTGTAAATCTTGATAAGCCTTACTTTTTAAGTCTTTATTGGAAACTATCGATTGCAGAAGAATCTGGGTATCAGAGACTTTGATCCCTTCTGGTGTGTCTTCAATATGTCTTTCACCTTTAAACCAAGGACTCTTCACCTGACAGTTTAAAAATTGATTACCTACTTTTTTGGTATTGCCTAATAGTAATTCATAATGAGTTGTTGCAGGTAGGCCTAGATATAAATCAGAGACCCTATGGTTTGTTTTGATTAGTATAGGCGCTACATGACCATATTCGTTCAGTAAATAGGCTGTGCCGGCACTCGATTTAATCATGGTATTTTGTGCATTGTATTCAAAAGAAAAAGCTAAGGGTTTTACAACACGGGATTTCAGTTGATAATCTTGCACTTTCCAATCCAGCAAACGACTTTCATTAGCCAGAGAACGTACAATATCAAGATCGGTGGTGGCTCTACTAGCCCGTAGATCGGCACCGGTAAGCGCTAATGCTTGCCAACCGCTGAGTCTTAAGTGTCCTTTGGCTTGAATCTTGCCTTGTTCTTTCAGTGTGATTTTTTCAACAATCGTGCTTTGTGCGCTTTGCCATGCAATTTCAGGAATGTGTGCAATTTTGGGATTCTTTTCAAATAAAATCAGGGATGGACGATGGGCAATGTCTGGGTAGATATGCGGTGCGAAGCTTGTAAAATTAGTGGGGTCGATCCAATAAGATCCATCCTTTGTCGTGGCATACACAATCGCATGATTAAAGTTACTAAAGCTGGGTAAGGCGAAAGTGTCTGAATTGTTTTGCATGCCTCGACTGACCAAGGCGGCCGAAGCTTCTAATCCTAACTGTCTTAATAAAGCGACGGTGATGGCAGAAAAATCTTTGCAGTCACCAAAGCGCGTTTCAGCGATGGTTGCCAAAGGACGGGGGCTATAAGCACCTTTTACCGTTCGCCAATCGCCCATATAGGTGAGCGATTCAGCGAGTCCTGAGGTGATAGCATTGATCTGATCAATACTATTTTTATGTTGGCGGGCTTTGTTGAGTATGGGTTCAAAATAAGCGGGCAAGGGTTCTTGAATAACCGCTTCAAAGGGAGCGGCTATTTTTGATGCAAAGTCAGGCCATGCTTTTAAAGTCGCGATTCGAATCCAAGGAAGTTCGGTCTCGTTAAGCAAGGGGTTTTGTTCATCGATCACATGAAAAAAAGCCGGTTTTTTTAAGGATGCTTTAAAATAAAAAAGACCCTCTTTTTGAGACTCTATGCTTTCAAAGTTTTTTTGTGGATCATGTATGGCAATATGCAGCGGTATAGCCGATTGGATCTCGAAGGTACCATGCTCACAATAACCATTCAATCCAAAATGGATATTGTGATCAAAAAAACCAGCGATGGGTGGATCTTTGACAAAGGTTTCAAATTGTATATAAATACTGGCATTTAATTGTAGCTTTTGGAAAGCAATTAGCACTTGATTGTTTTGATCAAAGCCCTGAACATTACTGGCTAGTGGTTTATCTTCAATATGCTGGGGATCAACAGCATATTCAGTTTCCCCAACAATGGTTTTGGCCGCTAACACTTTAAAGGTGGTGTTGCTCGCATTATAGGGCAGGACTAACGAGACCAATCGGTCTTTGCCGGCTTCTTTTAAGACCTTGGCTTGAATCTCCATGCGTTCCCTATAGCTTCCATCGGCCTGTACGATGATCGATTGATTCATGATTTCAAATTTAAAATCAGCATCTTCCAGTGTTGCAAAGCGGGCATAAAGGGGGGTGGCATAGCTCATAAGCACTAACAATAGGCAGCCAATACTTAAACCGTGATGTTTGTCATGAGGGTTTTTTGTCATCATATTCATTTGTTACCAGTGTTCAAAAACTTTTTTGGCGGCTGTTAAGGTTTGATCCAGTACGCTAGGTGTATGGGCGGTGGAAATAAAGCTTGCTTCAAAAGCAGAGGGCGCAAAATACACACCTTCTTTAAGCATACCCTGAAAGAATTTCGTATAGTGTTCACGGTTGCAGCCCATCACTTGTTCATACTGGGTAATAGGTGTGCTGGCCGATGCCTGGATAAAGAAAAGCCCAAATAAACTGCCTAAGCCTTGTATATGTAGGGGAATGCCATAGTGATCGGCAGTGTTTTTGAGTTCAGTTTTAAAATAGTGGGTGCTTTTTTCTAAGTCTTTGTAGATTGTTGGGTCTTGTAGGATGGCAAGGGTTGCGAGCCCTGCACGTAGGGTAATAGGATTACCCGACAGGGTGCCAGCCTGATAGACCGGTCCCTCGGGGGCTAAGCATTGCATAATGTCGCGTCTACCACCGAGTGCACCAATAGGCAGGCCACCACCGATAATCTTTCCAAAGCAGGTTAAATCGGGTTTAATGCCATACACGGTTTGTGCACCGCCCAAGGCCACACGAAAACCTGTAATCACCTCGTCAAAAATTAAACAACTTTGGTATTGATCACACAAGGCGCGCAACCCTTCTAAAAAGCCTGGCACGGGTAATACACAATTCATGTTGGCGGCAATGGGTTCCACAATAATGCCCGCAATATCTTCGGGGAAGGCTTCAAAAAGGGTGCGTACCGATTCCAGATCGTTGAAAGAGGCTACCAAAGTATGTTGGATAAAGGCTTCTGGAATGCCTGCAGAATCGAGAATTCCCGAGGTTAAAAGACCGGATCCTGCCTGAACCAACAGACTGTCCGAATGACCATGGTAACATCCTTGAAATTTAATGATTTTATTGCGTTTTGTGTAGCCACGGGCTAGTCGTAGTGCTGTTTGGGTCGCTTCGGTACCCGAACTGAGCATACGGCTTTGTTCGATCGAGGGTATGCACTGGTTAAGACAGGTTGCCATCTCTAGTTCTGTGGGTGTGCAGGCCCCAAAACCTAATCCACGATCACAGGCGGCATGGACAGCTTCTAAAACTTTGGAATGGGCGTGTCCTAGAATTAAACATCCCCAGGATCCGACATAGTCGATATAAGGCTTTTGTTGGGTATCATAGAGATAAGCCCCCTGACCTCGTTCAAAGAAAAGAGGGGCGCCTCCTACTGCTTTAAAAGCGCGTACAGGGGAATTGACGCCGCCTGGAATCAAGGTTTGTGCCTGGGCGAATAACTTGGTACAATCCATGGTGTTTGGTTCCTAAACGGTGCGCGTGTTTTTGTTGCCCCAATCCTAGGGGTTTTGTGCATGAAGCGCAAGTTTGGGCATTTTTATATAGAGCATTTTCTAAGTTAATTACCTGGAGTTTTTTATGGATTTATTACCTGGTCACACAAACCACTTTCTATCGACGATCCTTAGCAGTTTACCCGTACTGGCAAGTCTATTCCTGTTGTTTTTTGTGCCTGTTGTACTGAAAAAACAGCGTCAAGCGATGGTTAAATTTGATAAGTCTTTGAAGAATCAAGATAACTTGCTTAGACGTTTTGATTTAATGCTGAAGGAATTACGTCAGTCGAACCGCTTTCTGGCAGAATTGGCCGATGTGGAATGGACAGAAGCGCCTATAGCCCCTGAGTCTGTCGAAGCGGGTGGCGAACAATGCCCCATGCATCACCATGCATCCTCTCAGGATGATGCCTCTGCCCCTACAGGTAATGAATTCAAACTGTATGTAGGCAATATCGATTATGCAGCGACCGAAGCAGAGTTAGCAGCTTATTTTGCAGACTACGGAACCATAGAATCAGCGAATATCCCTGTGAACCGTTACACAGGTCGGGCGCGCGGTTTTGGCTTTGTGACCTTTGCTTCCAAAGAAGAAGCAGAAAAAGCGATGGTATTAAATGGTACGACTTTTAAAGGTCGGCAAATCCAAGTGAATTTTGCTAAAGAAAGAGACTTTACTGCATGAAACAATACATGTGTCTCTTATGTGGGTTTATCTATAAACAAGCAGAAGGTTTGCCCGATGAGGGTATTGCACCCGGTACAACCTGGGACGATATACCCCCCAACTGGCGTTGTCCCGATTGCGGCGCTTCAAAATCTGATTTTGAGATGGTCGAGATTTAGCCGCCGTCGCTTTCGCTTTGGCGTGCTTTTTCCTTTCCTGTGAAGTGGTTAAGTGAGCGGTCGTACGATGGCAAGCACAGTAATGCCTATCAAAAAGAATACGGGCACCTCGTTCATCCATCGGTAAAAGACATGGGAATGTTTATTCGCATTGCGTGCAAACTGTCTGCGCCAATACTCGCAATAAAGATGGAAAATTACCAATCCTAGTACTAACCCCAGCTTAAGGTGTAGCCATAAGGCGTGTTTGTAGAGGGCCCAGGCATAGCCATGGAGTAGGTACAGCCCTAACAGGATGGTAAGCACAGCCCCGGGTGTCATAATGCCGTAGAACAGCTTACGTTCCATAATCTTAAAGCGTTCTTGGCTTGGTGTATCTTCGGCCATGGCGTGGTACACAAAAAGCCTAGGCAGATAAAAAATCCCGCTAAACCAGGTAACCATGGCTACTATATGAAAGGCTTTAATCCACAGCATGTTTGAACCCCTATTAGCACTAGCTTCCAAGCGCTATTCTAAGCACGCTAGCCATGAAAGGGAAATCGGGTCTTTATTGTACCATCCCAAAATCAGCACTGGGCGGCTTGCTATTCACAATGTTAAGATCAGCTGTACCCTTGAAAAATAGAGCACTTTTACGAAAGATTGGGCTTTGAAGTTAGCCATGAGGCTGTGAAATTATATTTGGAACAAAACACATGAGTAAAAATATTATCAGCCAAGAATACAACCGATTATTCAGCAATCTCAAAGCACGTGTCGCTTCATCGCGGATAAAGGCAGCATTCAGCGTCAATAAAGAGCTTATTTCTCTATATCATCACATTGGAACAGCCATTTTAGATGCGCAAGAGAGCCAGGGTTGGGGTACAAAAGTTATTAGTCAGTTATCAAAAGATCTGCGTTCAGAGTTTTCTGAAATGAAAGGGTTTAGCCCACAAAATCTCAAATATATGCGCAAATTTGCTGAAGAATATAAGCTTGGCGAAATTGGTCAACAGGCTGTTGACCAATTACCTTGGGGTCATATTGTAACCCTAATCTATGCTGTTGTTGATAAAAGAGAGAGAGGTTTTTATATCGATGGAACCATTCAAAATGGTTGGTCGAGAAACATTTTGTCTATGCAAATTGAAACAAATTTATTCAAGCGCAAAGGAAATGCAGTTACAAATTTTCGAGAAAAATTACCGGCGTTTCAATCTGATTTTGCTCATGCAACTTTAAAGAATCCTTATCTATTTGATTTTCTCAGCTTAGGAAAAAATGCCCATGAACGCGAGGTCGAAAAAGGATTGGTGGCGCATATTGAAAAATTTCTTCTTGAGCTTGGTGATGGTTTTGCATTCTTAGGACGTCAGTATCACTTACAAATTGAAGATCAAGATTTTTATATTGATCTTTTATTCTACCATATAAAATTGCGCTCATTTTTTGTCATAGAGCTCAAATCTGGAAAATTCAAACCAGAATATGCAGGTAAAATGAATTTCTATCTTTCAGCTGTTGATGATTTATTACGACATCCAGAGGATAATCCGTCTATTGGATTAATTCTTTGCAGATCAAAGGTGGGTGTTTTAGCCGAATATGCATTGCGGGATATGACAAAGCCAATAGGTCTCGCTGAATATAGACTGGAAGATGTATTGCCGGAAAATCTACAAACAGCCCTTCCAACGATTGAAGAATTAGAGGAAGAACTTGCCAGAGATTTCAAAAACGAGGAAACAGATGAATAACCCATTGGTTTCTACCATCATCGCAGCAACAGTTGGCAATAAACAACCAAAAACCCTGATCCTCTCATCCTATTATTATGTTTCTACTTGATGGGAGCAAGCAAACCTAAATGATGAACCATACACCCCTTATTACGCTTACACAGGCGGCTATAACCACGATTCAGTCTCGTATTGCTAGCGATCCACGTCCTCATCTAAAACTAAGAGTTTATATCGAGGGTGGGGGGTGTTCGGGTTTGCGTTATGAGTATGTACTCGATCCAGACCAGCATGAAGATGATGTTTTATTGTGGACAGAGGCAGATGCCACAACGCGTCCTATTGTGTGCGTGATCAGTGACGAACTCAGTGCACCCTATTTATTGGGCGCGACGCTTGATTATGTTCAGGATCTGAGGGGGGCAAAGTTTGTGGTGCAAAACCCGCAGGCTGAAGCAACCTGTGGTTGTGGTTCTTCCTTTACGCTTAAAGAAGAAGGTTAAGACGCGTGCGGTCGGCTTTGCCGACACTGGGGTCCGCGAAGCGGGGGGTGAGGGAAAAAGGATCCGACGTTTCAGCGGGAATTGCTGAGATACTAGGCAGCATTACTCGTGCAAAGGATAGTCAGCAGCACTCGTTGCCACGCTAATTTTATACTCATGCATATTCAGCAGTTTAATCATCTTTTTAGCATGGGCGAGAAACTGTGGTTTTTGGCTATCCGCAATGGGCGATTTTCTGGGTAGAGACACTGTGAGCGGATTACGATGAACACCATCCACTCTGAATTCATAGTGTAAATGGGTATTCGTAGCTAATCCGGTGCGGCCTACAAAACCGATCACCTGTCCTTGTTTAACAGCACTCCCTGCACGTAAGTTACCGGGTAGGCGCGATAGATGGGCATAAAAAGTGCTATACCGTGCACCATGCTGTAACTCTATGGCTTTACCATAACCACCCCGACTCCCTACAAAGACGACTTTACCATCTGCTGTGGCTTGTACAGGGGCACCGTGGGGGGCCGCATAGTCCACGCCTTGATGTTGGCGCATTTTATGAAGAATAGGATGATTACGCAGTCCAAAATGCGAACTGATTCGGGTAAAATGAACAGGTGTTCTTAAAAAAGCCTGGTGCATACCATAACCATCGGGTGAGAAATAACTGGTGTGTCCCGCGCGATCGGTATAACGCACGGCTTGATAGGGTTTGCCACGGTTTACAATCTCGGCAGCAAGAATGGCACCCGTTTTAATACGCGCACCGTCTAAGCATTTTTCTTCGTACAGCACTCTAAAGGTATCGTGTGGTTTTAGATCTAGGGCAAAATCGATATTCCAGCCAAAAATCTCTACCAGCTGCGCCAACAAATTTTGGTCAAGACCCACGCGTTTGCCTGATGAGAATAAGGAGTCCCTAATTTCACCTTTACCAAAGGCCAGTCTTTTTTCAAGCGGGATAATTTTTTCCTGTACTTCAAAACCCTCGTCTGTTTTGCGTGCTTCTAGGGTATGGCCTGCAGAGAGCGTCAGGCTTAATTCTGCCAGTTGATGATCGATGCTTCTAATTTTTAGGATTTGGCCAGGTTTAAGGTTATCTAGATGCTTGGCACTGGCATTGGTGGTAATCAGGCTACGAACGGGTTTGGTGGAAAGACCTAAACGGTGAAAGATTCTGGAAAGTGTATCGGCTCGTTGTACGGTCACATTCTGCCACACACCGATTTCTTTCTCTGCAGCTTCATCCGATTCCACGCTTTGGGTTGCTTGGTGTGGTAGCGGATCATCATCAACCGCTGCAAGCAATTCAGTGCTTGTATGAACTTGTGCATTGATGGGTTGTTGGGCTTGTTCTAAGGGTACAGGCATTGATGCGGTGGTCGGTATGGTACGTAGGCTTGTAAATAGCGCAAAGCAGACGAGCGCAATAAAACCGAGTACCGCATAGAGGGTGCGTCTGGCCATAGAAATGCTAGTTTCGTTATGTTTCGCTTTTGCCTTATAATCGATCATCATGGGGCTCATGAGTGGGCAGGGTCCTTATGTCGCTTAAGATAATATAGGGTCTAATTAAATTAGTTGTTTATAAAACTAAAAACAGCCCTTTCGCAGGGCATCTACTAAAGATAGAAGAATTATCATGAAATGCTTCAAATGACAAGACTATTGCCTAATAAAGGAGTGTGTAGATCCATGCAAGATATCCATTCATCGCTTGAGATTATTCGACGGGGTAGTGCGGAAATACTCGTCGAAGAAGAGCTTATTGAACGTCTAAAAAGTGGTAAAACGCTGCGTGTGAAAGCGGGTTTCGATCCCACGGCGCCTGATCTCCATCTGGGACACTCAGTGTTAATTAACAAACTTAAAAACTTTCAAGATCTGGGTCATACCGTATTATTTTTAATCGGAGACTTTACAGGTCTGATTGGGGATCCCACCGGGAAGAACCTGACGCGTCAAGTGTTAACCCGGGAAGTACTGATGGAGAATGCAGAAACCTATGCACAGCAGGTCTTTAAAATTTTGGACAAAGATAAAACCCAGGTTCTGTTTAATTCCAGCTGGATGGATGAAATGGGTAGCCGTGGTTTAATCTCATTGGCAGGTAAATATACGGTTGCCAGAATGTTAGAGCGCGATGATTTTCAACAGCGCTATCGTTCGGGCCAATCCATTAGCATTCATGAATTTTTATATCCCTTAGTGCAGGGCTATGATTCGGTAGCGATGAAAGCGGATATCGAGTGTGGGGGAACGGATCAAAAATTTAATTTATTGGTCGGTCGCGAATTGCAAAAGCATTATGGGCAGACCCCACAGATTGTGATTACGGTACCTTTGTTGGAAGGGCTGGATGGCGTTCAAAAAATGTCGAAATCCTTAGGCAATTATATTGGTATTCAAGAGCCTGCGACGCAGATCTTTGGAAAGATAATGTCTATTAGCGATGAGTTGATGTGGCGTTATTATGAGTTATTATCTTTCAAAACGACCGCCCAGATTGAAGCTTTAAAAGAGGCGGTAGATCAAGGTAAAAATCCTCGAGATGTGAAAGTAGATCTCGCCAAAGAATTGGCTGCACGCTTTCACAGTCAAGGTGCGGCTAATGAAGCAGAACAAGCTTTTATTGCCCAGTTTCAGCAGCATCAGGTGCCGGATAATCTACCCGTGCAAACGCTGAGTGTATCGGCTACAGGATTGCCTATTGCGCAGCTGCTAAAGCGCACAGGTTTAGTGTCTAGCACTTCGGATGCCCTAAGATTATTGGAGCAGGGGGGTATTAAGATTGATGGGGCACGTGTAGAAGATAAAGCTTTAATCTTTCGGCCTGGGGAAGAGCATATTGTGCAGGTGGGTAAACATCGTTTTGCACATATTCGTCTGATATTAGAATAACTTTATAATAATAAAGAGGAATAAAAAATGCAATTTCCAATGATCGCTGCAGGCCAGCGTGTTACACTATTTGGCGAAAATATAGAAGTGATGGGAGATGTGCACGAGGGTGCAAGGCTTAAAGTTTTCGGGGGAAACATTATTATTCATGGTTCTGTTATTGGAAAAAATGTTTTCATTGCGCTCGATGAAACAATAACCACGTTTGCGGATCAGTTAAAGGTGACAATTGTGGGTTCGATTCATGAAACAACCAATATTTATTCTGTCGGTCCTGTAGAGGTGAAAAGTAAAAAGATGATTGTATTGCATCCTGACCACACTATAAGAGGTGCATCACACCAAACCTTAGAGTTGCTCATGGGTGATAAAAATTTACATGAAAATATTTATTTATTTAGAGAATCGCTTTTTAAGTTTGAAAGTTTTTATGCAGGAAGAGATTCTTCTCTTGTGATAGATTCTATTGAAGGTGGCCATTTGGGATACTTGAAAATTTTAATGGCGGCTGGTCCTAATAATCTTAATCTTAATTTTAAGAAACAGAACGGCGAGACAGCCTTAAGTATTGCTTTGCGCGAGGGTAATCAAATAGCTGTAGCTTGGTTAGTCGATTGTATTCAGAAGGGGTGCTGTAGCATACCTCTATCGAGAAGATTGTTAGGGGATGCAGCAGCAGGGGGTTGTGAGGCATTTTTTTCTCAGCAGTTGGCCGCTAAAAAACTGACAT
>CAMCTX010000016.1 GCA_945878715.1 Legionella genomosp. 1
TAAGCACCTTGAAGCAGCAAGGTATTCAGGGATTGATTCTAGATTTTGATGGTGTTTTGGCTGCACATGCAGCACCAAGACCCTTGGCGGTGATGGAGGATTGGTTGAGAAAGGCTCTCACCGTCTTCGAACCGAATCAGTTATTTATCCTAAGTAATCAGCCGACCCAGGCGCGCCAGGCCTATTTTCAGACCCATTTCCCGGGAATAATGTTTGTGTGTCCGCAAAGGAAAAAGCCTTTTATAGACGGCATTCAAATAGTCTTAGACACTTTGGGTGTAGCCCCACAGCAGGTTCTCTTAATGGATGATCGTTTGTTGACGGGCATCCTGGCAGCGCTCATTGCAGGTATTCAGGGCTGTTATGTGACGGTTCCCTGGATAGACTGGAAACGAAGACCCTTCTCAGAGGCGTGGTATTACTTATTGCGCTGGGCAGAGCGCTGGATATTGGCATAGGTGTATCGACTATGTTAAATAACGCTAAAACTTATTGGCCAATGTAAATGTATTAGGGGATCAGCATGACCTTTGTGGTAACTGAAAGTTGTATACGTTGTAAATATACGGATTGTGTCGAAGTCTGTCCGGTCGATTGCTTTAAAGAAGGCCCTAATTTCTTAGTGATTGATCCCGATGAATGTATCGATTGTGCCTTATGTGAAACAGAATGTCCGGTGAATGCCATTCGGTCTGAAGATGATCTACCCCCCGAACAACAACACTTTTTGGCGCTGAATGCCAAACTCTCTAAACAGTGGCCTGTGATTAACCATAGCAAAGGGCCTTTGCCCGATGCAGAGCAATGGAAAGACGTACCCGATAAGCTTCAATATTTAGAAGAAAACTAAGTGCCTCGTCAACATTAAGTTTTTTCGAATGGCACTCGGGGCATATAGGCATTCCACTTTGAAATGAGGTGTTCATCTAGGGCCTTTGGCCTGAAGCAATCTAGCTTATAACAGGTATTTTTGACTGGACTGCCAACCATCGCAATACCTATGAAGCTTTATTGAAATTCTAAAATATCACCGGGCTGACAGTGTAGATGTTTACAAATACTCCCTAATGTTGAAAAACGTATAGCCTTAGCCTTCCCCGTTTTTAAAATGGATAAATTCTGCACAGTAATGCCAACAGCTTCAGCTAAGTCTTGCAGTTTCATTTTTCGTTTGGCCAACATCACATCTAAATTCACAATAATGCTCATCCTTAAATCCTTATTTATATTGTAAATTTTTGTTCATCGTTCAATATAGCATAAAATTATCTTATTACAATCATAATTTAATGAAAAACAATAAATTATGGCTATTTTTTGTGGTTGCTCCAAATAATAGTTAGTCATAAGGATAATATTGACATGAGGCTCTTGATCTTCTAGGCTGTGTATTGTATACATATCGAATGCAATTTGAGTGGCACGAAGAAAAGGCAAAAGCTAATCTAAAAAAACACGGTGTCTCGTTTGAGGAGGCGGTGAGCTGCTTTTATGATCCGCATCAAATTGCCTTTGAAGATCCTGAACACAGTGAGGATGAGTTTAGGGAAATCTTAATCGGGCACTCAAAAACAGGTCGATTGCTTCTGTTGGTATACACTTTACGGAGAAAAACAATCAGATTGATTTCTGCAAGGCCTGCAACAAAGAAAGAGGAAAAAACGTATGCGAAAGGAATATGATTTAAAGCAACTAAAAGTCAAAAGGCATGGCGTGCTTCCTGAGTTGGAAGGGGCTACCGCTGAAAATGCCAAAATTCGAGTGACCATAGCGCTGGATAAGGATGTTGTGGATTTTTTTAAGGTGCAAGCCAATAGCATGGGTGCACTTCCGTACCAAACACAAATTAATCAGGCTTTAAGAACAATGTTGCCGGATTCTCGTGAACATTCTGCACTCTATGAGAAAATGAAACACGATCTGCTATACGACAAGCATTTTGTAGTTTCTTTAAAGAAGATCCTTAAAAAGGCTAGTTAATGTTACCTGAAGAAATTGCCATATACATCCTATTAAGATCGTAAATAGGGTTGCATTAAGCGATCTTCCCACTCAATGCGGTGTGCCAGGCGTTCTGCTAAATGGGATAGATCCTCTACCCAGGTTTCTAGATGGTTGGGATCCGTGTACTTTTCATTAAAATGCAGCACATCATCGGTCGTAGACCCAATGTCTTCCAGCAGTTGCTTATTCAGAGGCAGATTATTTTTTAAGGCAGCGTGTGCTAGTTTTTCATAAACGTTAAAATGTCCAAGAGAAACATAATCCATCAGTGTCTGGCAGAACACCGTTATTTTTTTCAGGGTGACGGGCTTGGCCTTCTTCTGAGCATTGGCCAATTCGCTACAAAGTAACCAGGTGGATTGGCGTTGTGCTAACCATTGGTTGATGTGTGTATCCAAAGACGCTCTCCTGACATTCATGATAAAGTCATGATTCAGTTAAAGACAGTATTTTCCACACGTCAAGCCACGGCACGATTCAAAAAAAAGTTTAGCGGTTGATAGTGTTCAGATCTTAAAGTTGTGTAAGCGATTAGCCTCACGATGCATTTTTAGCAGAGCATTTCCAGGCCCCTAGCACGACGAGGATCAACATGATAAAGCTCATCATGGACCAAGCAGATAAAGGTAGGCCGAACAACTTGTCGATCCGTGCGCAGTCATGCGTATTGCGCAGCACATCGGCCAAGGCGCTGAGTAAAGGCTTAAACTGCAATAGCGTTTGAAGCTCTGCCGTACAAGGCACGATGGTATCGGGTGTAGGGCCGTATTGTACCCATAAATGTCGTGCGGCCAGCAGGATCCCCATGCTGTTTAACAGTAACAGCAAGAGGGCATACAACCGCGTGCCAATACGCTGCGGGTTCTGTAAAAAAGCCAGGCAGGCTACGACCGCGATCATCCATAAGACATAGCGTTGTAATAAGCAGAGTGCACAGGGTTCTAGACCGAAGCCGTATTCGAGTAGGTAGGCACCTGCTAACAAGCCAAGGCTTAAGACTAAAATACAGCCCCATGCGATGCGCGATCTTTTAAAGATGAAAGCCTTAAACACGGAATTGCCCCACAAAGCTTGTATGAACGGGTCCTTGCAGAATGACAGGGTACTGAGGGCCTTGCCACTGGATCGTTAAAGCGCCCTTTTGGAATAACACCTGCACCTCATTCTCTAATAAGCCTAAACGAATGCCGCTCACGACCGCTGCACAGGCATTGCTACCGCAGGCTAGGGTTTCACCCACATCGCGTTCATAGACCCGTAGTTTAATCTGTGTTCGGTTGATCACTTGCATAAAACCCACATTCACAGCCTTTGGGAAAGCAGGATGTATACTCAAGGCCGGCCCGATGGCTTTCAAATCCACTTTATCCACATCAGGGACTTGGATAATCGCGTGGGGATTCCCTAATGAAAGCACGCTTGCCTCAAAGAGAGTTCGATCCAGTTGAATAGCATAGGTGAGTGTTTCTTGATCGCTTAGAAAGGGTATGGTAGGTGGATCAAAGTTGGGAACCCCCATTTCAACACGCACGGTGCCATCCGTCTCAATCGTGCAACGCGTGGGTCCGGCGATGCAATCAGCCTCTAGTTGGGTACCGTTGCAAAGGCCCCTATCATAAAAAAAACGCGCCGCGCATCGTAGACCATTGCCACATTGCTCGACCTCTTTTCCATTGGCGTTAAAAATGCGATAAAAAAAATCGGCATCAGGACGGATGGGAGGTTCGATCAATAGTAATTGATCAAAACCAATGCCCAGATGTCTATCACTTAAATGTTTGATATGCGTGGCGCGGAGTGTAAAAGACTGCATGATGCGATCAATCACGACGAAATCGTTACCCAAGCCATGCATTTTAGTAAAGCGAATAAGCATAGGGCTAAGCTTAAGGGGCTTTGGTCTTTGAGGCAAATACCGATGGGACTTTGATGGGTGGTTTTTGGTCGGGCAAATAGAGCGGACCGTTTTGGCCGCACCCCATTATGAGACAGATCAGGATCCCTATAAGGCTGATCCTGCCATACCGTCGCCTGTTTAAATACCGTATCATGGCGCTATTCTAACATGGATCTAAGCAATGACTATCCCTAATAAACCCTTGCGCCCCATTCGGAGCTTTATGCGTCGGGAGGGCAAAGGCATGATCGCACGGGCTTCCACGATCAAGGCCCTTTGGCCTCGCTATGGTCTTTCAGAAAGCCGCGAGGAAGGTTTTATCGATGCGCGCGCTATTTTTGGTCGTGTGGCGCCGCTGATTGTAGAAATAGGTTTTGGTCGGGGTGAAAGCTTGTTGCAGATGGCGGCCCTTGCACCCGATAAAGATTTTATAGGCATTGAAGTGTATCGCACAGGATTAAGTCAGTTAATCACTCAAGCCAATCAGGCAGGGCTTCAGAATCTGCGTGTTTTTTGTGGCGATGCACCAGAAATTTTGCAAACACGTATAGCAGATGCCTCCCTCGATACCGTGCAAATTTTCTTTCCCGATCCCTGGCCCAAGCGAAAGCATTATAAACGTCGTTTAATTAGTGCAGACTTTATTAAGTTAATTGCCCTAAAGCTCAAACCCGGTGGAAGGCTGCATCTAGCGACCGATTGGGCTGATTATGCGGCATGGATGCTGAATGTGCTATCAGAAGACCCACATTTTGAAAATATAGCGGGTGCGGGATGCTATACGCCAAGACCGATGGATCGTCCCCTAAGCAAATACGAAGCTCGGGGTGTGGCATTGGGGCATCAAACCTGGGATCTAATCTTTAAGCGCCTCTATAATGAACCTTAACGAGTCTTTAAATGGCTCATGATAGGGGTGTGTGGTGTTTGAAGCGATTCCTTTAACGTTCGATATGATCATGGTGCTCAGCATTTTGGCATTGACTGTATTGTTAACGCTATCGAATGTGATTCGTGTGGATGTTGTGGCCCTACTGGTTTTGGTCGTGTTAGGGCTCACCCGTTTATTAGCACCCGAGGCGCTCTTTTCCGGTTTTTCAAGCGATGCCGTTATTTCTCTTATTGCGATCATGATTATTAGCACGGGCTTGGAGAAAAGTGGTGTGACGCTTGGGGTTGCACGCGGGGTGATAAAATGGGGGCATGGACACCCTAGGCAAACCAATTTTATTCTTATGTTTATTGCCGCCGCTTTGTCTGCCTTTATGCGCAGTCTAGGCACAGTCTCCTTGTTATTGCCGGTGGTGAACAAAATTAGCATACGTAGCGGTATGTCCAAAGCACAGTTGCTCATGCCTATGTGCTTCTGTGCCATGATTGGCTCAACCCTTACCATGATTGGCAGCAATACTTTAATCCTACTGAATAGTTTATTGGTCGCTAGCCATGAACATCTGCAGGCACATGGTCAAGCAATCGTTTTAAAATCTTTTTCGGTGCTGTCTATTTTTCCGATTGGGTTTGTGATGCTATTGCTAGCGATGCTCTATTTTCTAGTGTTGGGTAAGCGCTTATTACCAGCAGGACAATCGCAGTCTTTTAGTGGGGGCTCTGCCAAACAACATTTTTTTAAAACCTACGGAAAAGGTACCGATATTTTCGAATTGCGTGTTTTACAAGACAGTGATTTAATCGGACAAACCTTGCACAAGGTTGACAGCGCTTTAGATCCGACTTGTTCTGTATTAGCTGTTTTTGCCAATAAAAATATGCATTTCCCTCCTCTGCGTAGCATGGTGGTGCAAAAAGGCGATTGGCTTGCCATGATAGGCACTAAAGATCAGGTGAGTGATTTTGCCAAAACCCACAATCTCGCCTTGGAATCTAAACTCAGGTTGTTTTCTGAACGCTTGCATTCTGTGCGTGCAGGCTTATGTGAGGTGGTGGTGCCGCCCAGCTCTCAACTCATAGGCTTAGAATTACGAGAGTTGCATATGAAGCGTAATTATCATGTGCATGTCTTAGCCGTTTACAGGGGGCAAACCGTTTATCGGGGCGAAGCATTAAAATCCTTGGTGTTGCGCTCTGGCGATACCTTAGGCATGTTCTGCAATTGGGAAATGCTTAGCGATTTTCATAAAAATCCTGATTTCGTAGTCGTTACCACAGCTTATCCGCGCGAAAGGATCAGGCAAAATAAAACAGGCTATGCCCTTGGTTTTTTTGTATTGCCACTCGCTTTAATTGTATTCGGTAAGTTTCCGGTGCCTGTGGGGCTTTTATTGGGTGCTGCGGGGATGATAGCCACCGGTGTTTTAAATATTGACGAAGCCTATGAAAGCGTGAGCTGGCGAACCGTTTTTCTAATTGCAGGGCTTATTCCTTTGGGGCTTGCTATGCAATCGACGCATACGACCGATTGGCTTACACAGTACACAGTCTTTTTAAAGGAGGGTGTACCGCTGTGGGGGATTCAACTGAGTTTAGCGATTGTTGCAACACTGGTGGCCTGTGTATTATCTGCCGTGGGCGCCACCATTGTGCTGGTACCCATTGCCATTGATCTAGCCTTGCATGTAGGCGCCGATCCCAGTATGTATGGATTAATTGTCGCAATTGCATCCAACAATTCTTTTATGATGCCGAATCAACAATCGAATGCACTTATTGCAGGCCCTGGCGGCTATAGCCATGCGGATTTTTTTCGTGTAGGTGGTAGCATGAGTGTGCTGTATCTGGTTACCACGCTGGTGATGATTAACCTTTGTTTTGGCTAGGGATTAAACAGAGCAAGAGGGTTCTTAGTATTGCCTTGCCCCCTTTCTAAAAGGGGGCCGTCACGCCGTAGCTTTAGCGAAGGCGGGCGGGGGGATTTCTCGAACCAGGAGGGCGTTATTAAGGGCCTCCTGGTTTTGGTTTTGGTTTTGGTTTTGGTGTTTCTGTTGTTGCAGTTAGTGCAGGGATGGTTGTAGCAGCTTTCATCGCAGAGAACAGTGGGGCTGGAGCTGGAGTTTCTGGTACAGGAGCCATGCTTTGCAAAGGAGGTTGTTGTGTTGCATCAAGCTTTTTTTGTGGCGTTATTTCTCGACTAGGAGGTGTTGAGACAGGCAATTGATTTCCACTGGCTGCCAGGTTTCCCAAGTTTGTCTGTACTGAAGTGAGTGTTGGTGCGTTTGTAGAAAGATCCACCACGTGTTTTATTTTTGCAGCTTCAGCTGTTTCGCGCGCTTTTTTTTCTGCCTCTGTTTCAGGAACAGTATGCGTATTGTTTGGCGTTGGCTTTGGCACAGAAGAAAGCGATGGCGTGGGGGCTGGTTTTGGCTCATCTGGTGTTATTTTGGTCAAAAAATCGTTTGTAGTTTGTTTAGACGCTTCTTCCAGTGCAGCTTTTTGTGCGTCTGTAGGGTTATCTCTTAATTCCGTTTCAATTTTTTTGAATTGTCCGAGCATATTACCAAAAGCTTCTTTAATGTTGGGGTCTATAAGCTTTATATTGACTAGGTCTCTAGTAAGGTTTGCTACAGATGCCGCTGTGTTTTCGGGTGAGTTTTTAATATACTCAAGGATAGCTTTCCGATTTTTATATATTTCGACACTTGTATCTATACCAAGCGCTGTAAGCGATTTGATGGCAAGCAATAACGCATCAAACCATGTGGGTCCTAGTTTGTCATCTTTGGGATCATCATTAGCCTGTGTGGGGGTGTTTGTTGGGTCAGCCTCTAGTTCGGTGCCTTTTTCTTCATCGTTGATAGCCACAGCGGGTGCAAGACTGGGGGTGGCCGCCTCTAGGACTGTTGGAGAATCTTTTTTTGTGGCTTCTTCAAGTTCCAAAGCAGCTTTTTGCTTAGCCTCTTCAGTAATCTCCAGACTTGGTGGTTTTGCATCAGGGGTATCTGCAGCAGGTGCTACAGATAACGTTAAGGGTGCTTCCATCATGGGTGCGAGTTTTAGCTCGGTCGGTAGAGATGATTCTGGGGGTTGAGGTACATCGTCTGGTGGTGGGCTCATAAACCAATCTCTCTATTGTTTTACTGACAATGGGTTTAGAGAGGGGTGTGGGCGATTGGTTCAATCGCTGGATGTTATATCAGCTGCGTGTTTTTCAGATTGAACGGTAGGGGCCGGTCTCTGTGCCGGCCCTGTATCTCGATTAATGATGGCAATGCAATGAACGACGATGTGGGCTTCCAAACGAGACGACACCATGCCCTGATAAATTTGTAAGGTAGTGCTGTTATTTAGAACAGGGCCGGCACAGAGACCGGCCCCTACAATCAACCCCTATTTTAGTCGGCTCCACAAAGAGCCATTTGTCACTTTGGGGAGGATTATGGACGATTAGAGTACCAAGCCCTGCCGAATAGCCCATTAAGTATACATAAATACCATATAAATATAGCATTGAAGTTCACTTAAAAAACGATTATCCTTAGCTCTATGAACAAGAGCACTGCCATTCAATGCTTACGAACCTGGGACAAACGGGGAAAGTATGTCTTTAGCACGCATGCCCTGCAAAAATGCTTTGCAGAAGATAAACCCAAAACCTTTAGGGCGGGTCTTGAACGCCTTGTGAAGGATCGGCTTCTGGTGAGAGCTTGTCGGGGTGTTTATGTGAATCCGCATGCTATCTCCTCAGATGGCTATGCTATTGAGCATATTGCAAAAGCATTGCGTCCGGGTGAATACAATTATGTGAGCTTAGAATCGATTTTGTCTGAATATGGTGTGATCTCCCAAATTCCTATAGATCGATTAACCGTGATGACTACAGGACGCAAGGGCATTTATAAAACAGTTTTTGGTGTGATTGAGTACACACATACTAAGCGATCGGTCCAAGAAATTCTTGGTAGTATGAAGCAAGTAAACAACAGACCCTTACGTATTGCGTCTAAGCAAGCGGCTTGGCGAGATTTGAAACGTGTGGGGCGTAATACCGATATGGTTGATAAGGAAATATTAAATGAATAATCAAAAAAACAGTTTTACAGTCTTGGTTGAAAAAGCCATGCAGCAGCAAGGTCGTGCGCACATGAGACCTGTTATCGAGAAAGAGCTTTTGCATTATGACATTCTTTTTGCCTTAGATCATGCAGGCTTGTTAGATAAGCTGACGTTTCAGGGTGGAACAGCGCTGCGTTTATGTTATGGTGCCCCACGATTTTCTGAAGACTTAGATTTTGTGGGTGGTTACGATTTTAAGAAAGAAGACTTGGTATCCTTGAAAACCTGTATTGAAGCCTATCTTAAGAAACGCTATGACTTAGCGGTGAGCGTGAAGGAACCTAAGGTTTTAGAAGAAACCTTAGATGCGCGCGGTATCAAAATAAACAAATGGCAAATACGCATTGTCACACATCCAGAGCGACCCGATTTTCCTAAGCAAATGATCAAAGTCGAGATTGCCAATATCCCAGCCTATACCCGGGAGCCTCGGCCGCTGCAGGCCAATTATGATTTTTTACTCGATGGCTATAGTGATATCTTGGTGATGGTTGAGACCTTGGATGAAATTTTCGCCGACAAGCTTATTTCTCTGGTCAATTGCCAGGCGTACGTGCGTTATCGTGATATCTGGGATTTATATTGGTTAAAGCAACAAGGGGCGATTTTTCAATTAGCCTTTCTTCAAAAGAAAATTGCAGATTATAAAATAACCGATTATTTACACAAAGTGGAAGACTTTAGGCAGGGATCAAAAGCCATTATTTATGGCGAAGCCTTTAAGCTACAAATGTCACGGTTTTTACCTGAAGATGTACAGGCAAGAACCTTATTGAAAGAAAAGTTTTATGATTTTTTATACAATGAGATTGATGCAATGTTCAGTCATGTACAATTATCATTTAATGAGCCCTTTTCCCGAAATGTGAAAATAGAAAAATAACCGTGGCAACCACCACAATCGCAGGCCCTGTGGGCCAATCCATGGTGATAGATGCTAAGATCCCTACACATACGGAGAGCATGCCAAAAAAACTTGCGAGCATCGCCATTTGTTCGGGGGTGCGTGCAAAGCTACGGGCCGCAGAGGCAGGAATAATTAAAAGTCCGGTAATCAGTAAAATACCCACGAGTTTCATGGCGACCGCGAAAAAAATCGCCATTAATAAAACAAGTAGGCTATGCATGGCGCGTACAGGCACTCCTTCTACGCGCGCTAAATCTTCATGCACCGTCATGGATAAGATAGGACGCCATATGCGCGATAGAACCATCATAATAATTAACACAACGCCATAGATCCAGATTAAATCATGATGATTCACGGCTAAAATATCACCATACAAATAGCTTAATAAATCGATACGGATCCCCGAGAGGGTGGTGGCCAGAATTAAACCCAGGCTTAAACTGGCATAGGCTAAGATACTCAGAATGGCATCCTGACCCACAGAGGTGTGACGCGACAATAGCGCCAAACCATAGGCTACACTCACGCACATGGCGGTTAATCCCACATAGAGATTAATACCTAAAAGCAATGAGAAACAAAGGCCCAGCAAAGTAGAATGTGCCAAAGCATCGCCAAAATTAGACATGCGACGCCAGACCATAATAGATCCCAAAGGACCTGCAGCCAGTGCAACACCTATTCCTGCGATGAGCGCGCGTCCTATAAAATCTAGGGACATTTTTCTCTCCCAAAATGCGCATGATCATGGGTATAAACAGCGAAGGTCTGTGCGTCTTGGATCCCAAACAATTTTAGAAAGACTGGATTTTGACTAATGACCGCAGGGCTTCCCTCGCAGCACACGTGTTGATTTAAACAAATCACAGAATCTGTTTCGGCCATCACCAAATGCAAATCGTGTGAAACCATCAAAATGGCACAGTGGTATTTTTTTCTGAGTGTGGCAATCAGACCATAAAGTTCGGCCTGACCGCTTAAATCCACGCCTTGCACAGGCTCATCCAACACCAATAAATCAGGTTTGGGTAATAAAGCGCGGGCTAGTAAGACGCGTTGAAATTCTCCACCCGATAGGGCTTGTAGCGGTGTGTGTAATAGTTGTGTAATACCCAACTCTAGGGCAACTTGCTCTACCCAGGCTTTATCAAAAGAACCTGCCAGGGCTAAAAATCGGTAAACAGGGAGGGGTATAAAAAGGGATACGCTGGCATTCTGCGGCATATAACCCATGCGTAGCCCGGGTTTGAGTTTTAGAAGGCCTGCCCGGGGTTGTATAAGCCCCAATACCACCTTGAGCAAGGTCGATTTACCCGCCCCATTGGGCCCCACCAGGGAGACAATTTCCCCGGGTTTTATGCGCAGGTGCACGTCAGTCAGCACTTGTTTCTGACCTAAATGGACTTGTATGTCATGTGCCTCAACCAATAATACAGCCAATCTTGCCTCTACACGCAATAAAAGGCTCAATATACGCGATTGCATCTGCTAAAGGTAGGGATTAAGATGCGGTTCTTTAAGAGTGATAACTGATGATGCTTCGAAAACGATTATTCAATGTCCTAGTACCTCGTCAAATAAGTTTTTCCGAATGGTGGCGAGGGGCGTCGATTCCAGGGACGGTGAATCGTCGAATACAGGGATGTATGTCCCCGAGTGGCATTCGGGAAAACGGGTTGTGCAGAGCACTAGTGCACTTATTAGGCTGCGCGGTACTGAGTCTGTGTTCTATGCCAACTTTTGCAGCAGTGCCGCGTGTCGTTGTGAGCATTAATCCCTTCTATGGTCTGGTGGCTTCGGTCATGCAAGGTGTTGGCAAGCCCAGCTTGCTGGTAAAAATAGGGGCTTCGCCACACGAATACACTTTAAAACCTTCCGAGATCCGCCAACTAGAGGCTGCAACCCTGATATTTTGGGGTGGGCCTGCGCTGGAATCTTTTTTAATCAAACCCCTTGCACAACAAAAAGCAAGCCTAGTAGCTTTTGATCAAGTGCCTGGCCTGCACACCTTGCCGCTTAGAACCAATATGATCTGGGAATCGCAAGATGAAGATTCAGAAGTATCAGGGCATCATCACCATCACCACAGCCATAGCGATGCACATGGCAGTATCGATATGCATTTCTGGTTAGATCCCCATCATGCGATTGCGATGACAAAGGCTATTGTGCTGCAGTTGTCTGCCGTCGATCCTGAACATCAAAGCCAATATCAAGCGAATGGCCAGACCCTTATTCAGCGCTTAAAACAATTGGATCGAACACTTCAAAAAAATCTTGCATCAGCAAAATCAAAACCCTTTGTGGTTTTTCATGATGCCTATCAATATTTTGAACGGCGTTATCATTTACAAGGCGCAGGTTCTATTAGCCTGCATCCCGAGTTGCCGCCCAGCATTAAGCGCTTAAGCACGATTCGAGCTATTATTGAAAAACAAAAAGTGGTGTGTCTTTTTTCAGAACCACAATTTAGTGCTGCGCTGGTGCATAGTATTGCAGACGATTTACCGGTCAGAACAGGCATCTTAGATCCTATAGGAACGGATGCGAGTCCAGAAGGTTATTTCACGTTAATGGAAAATCTGAGCGAGGCGCTAACAGAGTGTTTAGCGAAGTAACTCAATCGCCAGCCCTGCAAAGAGCACAGCGCCCACCCAACCATTGTTATTAAAAGCCTTGAAACATTGCGCAGGATCACGATCGCGTATAAGTCTTTGTTGATACACAAAAAGCATCATGGCTATGCTAAGCCCTAGATAATAAAATAATCCTGCTTGTAGCAGTAGGCCGATTTTTAACAAAATACCTGCTACAAAAAGCTGCAATAATCCAATGATAAATCTATCCCAAGATCCAAATAAAATGGCGGTCGATTTCAGGCCAATCAATCGATCGTCGAAGCTATCGACCATGGCATATTCGGTATCAAAAATAATCGTCCAAAGTATTGTCATCCCATACAGCCACCCTGCTATTGCAGGAACCTGATCATTTAAAGCTGCAAAAGCCATAGGAATACTCATGCCAAAAGCAGCACCCAATACCACTTGGGGCCAATGCGTATAGCGTTTCATAAAGGGATAGATTAGAGCCAACGCTAAGGCTGCGAAGGACCACTGAATACTCAGGCGGTTTAAGCCTAAAACCAAGCCTAAAGATACGAGCAAAAGCACAGCCAATAAGCCCATGGCTTGATAGCGGCTTAGTTCGCCATTGACCAAGGGTCTGTTGCGTGTGCGTTGAACATGGGTATCAAATTGTTGATCGACTAGATCATTCACGACACAGCCTGCACTGCGCATGCTAATCACACCTAAGACAAAGATCAGCACGATTTTTGCAGAAGGCCGGCCCTGCCCTGCTATACACAGCGCCATCAGGGTGGGCCATAAGAGCAGAAAAATGCCCACAGGCTTGTGTAGGCGCATTAAGCGAGCGTATGCACGAAGGGATTTTAGATTCATAGGGGTAGAGTATCACAAGAACTGTGGTTGAAAGCGTAGCCCTTCCTGTGGTTTAAGCCAACGAGTTGTGATCGCACCATCACTTAAATACATTCTTATCAGCCTCAAGATGATAATTAGGCTGTATTTGAACAAGCTCCAATCGATCGGGCTTCACCACAAAAATCAACGCATTCCGAATCATCCAATTTCCCTCATCATAAGGCATAATCCCATAAAGCATCATATTTCTCCTCATACTCCTGTGCCCAAATCACTTTATTGATGAGTTTACCTTTACTATTTTTGATTTTCGTTCCTAAAATGACCTTGGTTTTGTGTTCATCTACTTTTTTGAGCCAAATCCATCGATTATCCGGAAGTCTCAAAAAATCTCTTGATAGTGGTAGTCCCGCAGGTTCATAAAAGCGCTCTTCTCCAGAAACCGCAGAACACATGAAAACAATCAATAGAAAAATGAACTCACTTTTTTTAAAGAGATTTTTCATACTTGGAAAATATCTCTTTTGCATAAGAATCGCCTCCTTTATTCCACGAATAGTAATTTTTTATCGTATTATACAGGTTTTTTTCATGACCTTTAGGAATTTTTGAATATTTATGCCCCAGCAGCCTAATTCCCAAAGCAATGTTGACCACGGGATCAAGTTTATCTGAATTTCTCACATGAATAAGAGCCTTACGTTGCTCAATATAACCATCAATTGGATTCAAAGCAGGGTATTTCTTCTTTGAATTCCAGAAAAGATAATGGATATTTTCTTTGGGCAGTCCGGGATTAATTTTACCTCGATTCTTTCGAATATGAGCATGGACCCAAGCGACAGTGCCAGATTGGCAAACTCTCCCATGCGCATGGACTACATGATAGCCCGGCGGACACGCAAGAGTTTCATTCGGTTTTTGCAGCATACAATGATATCTGTGGTTTTTTACCAATGGCCAATTTAATTTTTGAAAAATCATATTCGACATTAGCGCACAAACAAGCTATAGATTAGGCTTTAAGGGTGATAGTCATCAAGCACTCCTTTCAAAAACACTTCTCATCCCATAAATGATTGAGAAAATCTTCCCAATACATGATTTCTATACCATCACTGATTCGATGAACTTTATCCAATGAGATAAGAAAATAGCGTTTGCAAATATTTTCTTCTTGCAACGTCTTTAACCCCTTCAAATGTTTGGCTGAAACAGATTTTGTAGTTTTAACCTCAATAGCAACGCTGTCTCCTATGATAAAATCAACCTCCTGTCCATTTTTTGCGGCCCAATAACTCAAAGATAGATGTTTCCTTGTGTAACTAAGATAGGCTCTTAATTCCATGGCTATAAAATGTTCAAAGGCCTGTCCATATAAGTCTGAATGGGGTTCAATCTTGGTGATGCTCGATAGTTCATGTGCAACACCAATATCAAAAAAATAAAACTTTGAAGTGCTCATAGCTTTTCTTTTGACCGTTTTTGTCCAAGCGGGCAAGAGAAAGCCGACTAAAGTATCTTGTAGTATTTGATAGTACTCTCTTAAGGTTGAAGCAGGTATTCCGGCATCACTAGACAGGGTGCTAAAATTTAACATTTTTCCATTAGTCAGCGCAGACATTGTTAAAAATCGAGAGAAAGATTGTATGTTTCTAACGACGGCCTCTGCTTGTATTTCTTCTTTTAGATAGGTGTTAACATAGGCAATTAACTCTTCTCTAGGATTTTCGCTTAAATAAACGACAGGTAATCCACCGATTGTTAAATATTTTTCCAAGGAAAAATTAGGGATTTCTCGAAAGGTGAGCGGAAATAATTGGGCCTCCCATGCACGTCCTGCCAATAAATTCACATGTGCGGCCTTTAATTTTCTGGCACTGCTGCCTGTGAGCAAAAACCGAATATTTTTTTCTTCTATTAATCGATGAACTTCATTGAGCAGCAATGGTATTTTTTGGATTTCATCAATCACTACAAGTTGGGGAGAAGACGCTTGATGGGCGTTAATGATCGTTTCTAATTCCCAGGGTTGACTATTGAGTCTTAAAAACACGTCGCTCCTGAGTAAATCGATTCGTAACACGGTGTGCGATAGTTGATGTCTAATCAGGCTGGTTTTACCCGTCGCCCGGGGGCCTAATAAAAAAAACGATTTTTTTTCAAGTAAAGCCTTTAAATGCAGGGGTCGCTCTAAATACATTTTTGTTCCTACGTGCTACGAATGATGTGGTTCGCATGATTCCCTTTTAACACAAAGTCTGCTTTTCAGCAAGACAGCCGCTGAAAAAAGCAGAAAATCAGCGCTTGAGTTGCTGAAAAGAGGAGTTTTTCCAAAAACACTGTTTTTATATCCAACGGCTTATATTTTATTAGCAAAGGATGAGAGCATGCTAATTTATGCTTAAAATAGGGAGTCGAGAAGCATGGATGTCGGTCCTTGTTCATAGACTGTATCAAAACGATCTGGAGTACAGAGCTTTAAGGCGGCTGGTTCTATCCATCCAATGGCTAAACGAATGTCCTCATGTTGCTTTTTTAGGTCTTGCCAATACCAAATGGGTTCATAATGAAAAATGCGATTGCGTAGTTTTCTTATCTTATTAAAGTGTTTGAATAATTTATGTCGCATCCGATCTCTAGGCAACATATGAGGAAAAGTCTTTTTAATAATTTTACTGCGCCAAAATTTCATTTCATAATGAGCATCCAATAAACCTGTCCAAAAGCCAAAACTGAGTTCTGCAATAATATTGCCCCGGGTTACCGTGGGCTGTCGATGTTGTGTTAATCGACCCTCTTGTTTTTGAACTTCTATATAATCTTTATGTTCCAAAATCGCTGGATTTAACAACCAAGTTGAATCTTGAAAATGCTCTGAGATTGCAAGGTGCATGGCATTTCTGAGAATAACCTCGATGGTTTGTAAGATAGGATAGAAGCTTTCCGATAACAAAGTATTCCAACGGTATAGGGCAATCGGTGAGCTAGGCATTCCTTGAACCCATTTTGCTTGATATGCACCTAATCGCTCTTTTGAGAGGACTCGCTCAAGGGGTTTATTTTTTGTTTGCATCACCTGTTCTGTTGCCTTATACTAGTGAAACGGTCCCCGAGTAATCCTCTCCCAGTGTGTCTGGTGACGAGCCTCGGGGTTTTTTTTGCCTAAAAATGAACATTAACCTTTCTTTTTATCATTGTACAATACGGTATAAAACCTATTTTTCTCTAGAAATGAATGTGAAGGTAGGAGGACAGGGCGTTTACACTTTGGGATGCTTTCTGCCATAATCGCCAACTTATGAAAAAAATCGGTTTTTGGTCTGTAACCTCCCTGGTCGTGGGGAGCCAAATTGGTTCGGGTATTTTGCTTCTACCGGCAAGCCTGGCACCCTTTGGTGCTATTGGTTTGGCGAGTTGGGGGATTACTGCTACGGGTGCTTTGTGTTTAGCCCTTATTTTTGCACGTCTGTGTGCAGCCAATCCCAAACCAGGCGGGCCCCATACCTATGTAGAAGCGGCTTTTGGTCGTACCACCGCTTTTTATGCAGCATGGACTTACTGGGTGATTTCTTGGATGAGCTCGGCTGCAGTGCTGATTGCCATTGTAGGTTATCTAAGCCCCCTTTTAGGTGTCATGGATCCGCTTACAAATGTATTTTTAGAAATCGCTGTCTTATTGTTTATTACGCTTCTTAATCTTATGGGTGTGCATTCCGCAGGACGCGTAGAATTTTTCTTTACACTACTGAAAATTGTGCCCTTATTGGTTATTCCCTGCGTAGGTTTATGGCATCTGCACCCTGAACATTTCACACCGTTTAATCCCACCATGCAGACGCCTTTATCTGCATTGAATGCGGCGGCTTTGCTTACATTGTGGGGATTTATTGGGTTAGAGTCTGCAACCACGCCTACGGAATCTGTCTTCAATCCTTCTAAAACGATTCCCAGGGCCATTGTGGTGGGCACTTCGATTGTGGCACTGGTCAATATTGTAAATAGTTTTGTGATGATGGGTATCATGCCCATGGATGCGCTCGCACACGCTAAAGCACCTTTTGCCATGGCGGCCGGATTGTTATTTGGCGGTAATTGGTCTCTCATTATTTCTGTCATTGCAGCTATTATTTGTTTGGGAACTCTAAATGCTTGGGTTCTTACGAGTGGACAAATTGCTTTGGGTGCAGCCTATGATCAACATTTTCCGAAATTTTTTCTGAGAAAGAATCAACGTGGTGCACCGGTCTGGAGCTTGATGATTTCATCCCTAGGGGTAATTCCGCTATTAATTCTCACGATGGATGCGGATTTAATCAATCAGGTGAATGCGGTGATTGATATTTCTGTGACAGCTTTTCTATTTGTTTATTTATTGTGTGTTTTAAGCTACTTCAAAATTTTCTTAAGCAAGCGCTCTTTTTTGAATGATAAAAAAGGATGTATTGTTGGCGTCACAGCCCTTGTTTTTTGTGTGTGGGCCTTATGGTCTTCGGGATTTAAGATGGTATCGCTGGCAGGTCTGATTACCTTAAGTGGAGTGCCTATTTATTATTGGCAGAAGCGCTCTGCCGTATCTCTAAAAAACTCAAATAAAGATTCGAAGCAATAATCAAGCCAGCCCCTATAAAAACCAAGGGGCTTGGACTTTCATCAAAGAAATAATAGCCACTCAATACAGCGAATAGCAAACGATTATATTCAAAGGGCGCCACAAAATACGGCTCTGCAATGCGGAGCGCTTGGGTATAAAGAAGCTGCGAAAAAGTAGAACTAATGCCAATCAATAGTAATAAACCGGCATCCCCCCAAGAAGGCGACTGCCACATAAACACAGCAAAGATCCCCGATAACAGCACCGTAGCAATATTGGTATAAAAAAGAATGGTGATATTGCTTTCGGTATCTGATAGTTTTTTCAGGAGAATAATAGCGCAACTGGCCAGTAGATTGGCCAAAATGGCGATGGTTTCGGCAGAGTGTAAGGCAAAAGAAAAAGGCCCTACAATTACTAAGACTCCCATATAACCTGCAAGAATCGATAAACCTTGTTTAAGGTTAATTCTGTTTTTTAGGAATAAGATGCCTAAGACAGTGGTGAATAAGGGGCTACTAAAACCGATGGCAGAGGCGGTGGCAATGGGCAGATTGCGATAGGCATAATAGGTGCAACCCATGGCAAGCGATACTAAAATAACGCGTAGGCAATAGACAAGCGGTTGTTGTACTTTTAAGATGCGAATGCCCTGCGTTTTTACAGCACTTGCAGCAAAAGGCAAGAAAACGATGAAGCCAAAAAAACAGCGAAGAAAGACAATCACACTGCTGGGTATATCAGCACTAATGCATTTGGCCAGAGACATCGAGAAGGTAAAGGTAAGGCCCCATAGGAGCATATACCCGATACTTGCAAGGGTTTTAAAGTATTTTGAGGGTGCAGGGGCTCCTTGTATAAAGCCCTTGGCAGATTGATCGGCAATTAAAGGGGTACTTAGCATAGGGGGCTATGATAACAGATCCAAATCAAAAGTCAACTTGCTTGCATATTTTTAAATGAAAGGGGTTGTTATTTGGGTATCAATTATGAGACAGATCAGGAATAATGGCGCTTGCCAAAGCGCAGCAAATAAAATAATGAAGAGGATACCATCATGATTTCCGTGAGCCATATCTCCATGGTATATGGGGCTCGATTACTTTTTGACGACGTCAATCTCAATCTATTGAAGGGCTTTCGCTATGCTTTGGTGGGGGCGAATGGTACCGGAAAATCAACCTTTTTAAAATTATTGGCAGGGCATGATACCCCCAGTCTAGGCGAAGTGATTATTAGCAAAAAAGCCAGTATTGGTTTTTTAAAACAAGATCAATTTCGGTATGAGCAAGATACTGTGCTGGAAGTGGTTTTACAGGGTAAACCCAGATTATGGGAAGCCTTGCGTGAAAAAGAAAAGCTATTAGCACAAGATTTCTTAGATGAAAAAATGGGCCTTCGGTTGGCTGTCTTGGAAGATATTATTTTCCAAGAAGAAGGCTATACCGCCGAAACCTTTGCACAAACTTTGTTGTTAGGTTTGGGTATTGAGGCTGCCGATCATCGCAAAGCCTTGAGCGCCTTGTCGGGTGGTTTTAAATTGCGTGTATTGCTTGCGCAATCGCTTTTTGAACAACCTGATATTTTGCTTTTGGATGAGCCGACCAATCATTTAGATATTATGAGTATTGCCTGGCTTGAGGATTACTTAAAAAACCAATTTAAGGGCGTTTTAATCTTTATTTCACATGATCAAGGTTTTCTCAATGCCTTAGCTACCCATGTTTTAGATGTGGATTATGGCGAGATCCGAGAATACGTTGGCAATTATGATCATTTTATACAAGAAAAACAGCTGCGCGTAGAACAAAAGCTGCGTGAACATCAATATATCGAAAATAAAATTGCACATATGCGTGTATTTGTGGATCGCTTCAAAGCGAGTGCCAGTCGTTCCAAACAAGCTATGTCTCGTGAAAAAATGATCGATAAGCTAGAATTGCCCGATATTAAAAAATCCTCCAGAGTGAGCCCTACCTTTTTATTTAAACAACGGCGCCCTTCTGGCAAAAAAATCTTAGAGGTTGAAAAGCTTTGTAAACAGTTTGGTCCTAAAACAGTTTTGAAGAATGTTCATTTTTCGGTGGATCGGGGTGAAAAAGTCGCGATTATTGGTCATAATGGCATTGGGAAATCCACCCTTTTGAAAATACTGTTAGAAAAACATCAGGCCGATCAAGGGGCCTATACCTGGGGGTATGAGAGTCATATCGCCTATTTTGCGCAGGATCATCATGAAGCCCTCGATCATAAAGTATCCGTATTAGAATGGTTAAGCGAAGCCTGTTCGCAGGAGACACGAGAAGGGATTCGTCAGGCCTTGGGGCAGATGTTATTAGGGCAAGATGATATCCATAAAAAGGTTTCAACCTTAAGCGGTGGCGAAGCCGCGCGATTATTATTTGCCAGCATGGTCTTACAAAAGGCTAATATCCTTATTTTAGACGAGCCTACCAACCATCTTGATCTGGAATCCAGAGAAGCCTTGGCTTCGGCACTGCGTGCATTTGAAGGTACGGTAATCTTCGTAAGCCATGATAGAAGTTTTGTTTCAAGCATAGCCAATCGGGTTCTCGTGCTCACCGAAAAAGGCGTAACCGATTTTCAGGGTAGCTATCATGACTATCTCAAGGAGTATGGCGAAGATTATTTGAATAAGGTATGGTTACTCGAACAAGAGAAAAATAACGAATGATGGGCCCGACCCTTTGCTGAGCATGCAGGCGTAGTATTGTTAACTAGGGAATAGTTCTGTAATTAGGACCTGGACAATATTTGTAATCTTTTGAACACCATGCAGTACAAATCTCATTGCCAGCTGCATTGCCTTTGTCGGTACAGGTAATTCCGCCCCTTGGCTTACAGTAGCCCTTCTGCACCTGACCGGCCTTGGTACAGAGAATATTACCAGGGTTACAGTTACTATATTGTTCATTGGAACACTGTACTTGTACGGTGCCATCAGAATAATGATACACACATAGATGGGTTGGCTTATCTAGACCCAACAATGCTCCACGATTATCGCCATATCTATCACATGAACCACATTTATTCTGTACATCATTCCAATAGGGAATAGCCGTTGCATTAAATATAGGCCAGCTGATGGTTATGGGGTTTTTTACACCCACACATTCTGCATAGCAATTGCCATCACTCCCTAAATTGGGTAAGGCAGGTGGACAGGTACATGCACCAGACTGAAATACTTGATTACCTGGACAGGCTGGAGGCGGTGCAGGTGCAGCGACCACACAACTACCGGCACAACTATCGTATTGTAAAGAAGCACAAGCTGTGGAAGGTACGGCCATCGTCCCACAAGCCGTACTACAACTGAGGGTTACATTGCCATTTCCACCATCACTCGGCAAAACCAAGGTGCTTTGGCCGCTGCTCACCCAATCCCCATACACCCAAGGGCAGGTATTGTTATTCCGAAAAGAACTATAGGCCTTCACCCGTACCTCACCTGCACAATTCATCTCGCAAGTCGCACCTGTACCTTGGCTTTGACCTGGAGCGCTACAAGTAGCAGGCCCTGCATTCTTAAAAAACAAGTTTTTACTGTTGGTCGAAGACGCCAGATTATAGTTCTGTTGGCTTACAGCGGAGGCTGTCAGACCCACCCCATAGACCGGCGTGGTCGGTGCATTGGTATAAGCATTTTGGCCACTCAGCGGTATGGTTAATTGGCTTTCGGCATAAGCTGTCGACTTTGTAGAAGCCCCAAAACCCATGGCAATAATACGGTAAATGTTTACTTTAGAATAAGGATCGCAGCCTAGATCAATCACAAAAAACCGAGGCGCTATGGCCACTTTGCTATTGGGCTTATTGGGAGTGGCTTGGGCATTGCTTGTAAAATAGCTACCGGGTCGCAGGGCGAAGTCTGTATTGTTGGGACTGCTGGCAAAAGTGGCATAACTCCAGACCGCAACCCCATTGGTCGACACAGGCACCCCACTCGCATTCACACAACCTGCAACGGCTGCACAAGTCGGGGCACCAGGCGCCCACTGGGTGAGTAAAAGCCGTTTGGCCTCCGCCAAAGCATATTGGGCCGATTGCAGCGCTAAAGTCTTATCCTGATCGTGGGTGCTTAATTGGTATTCCGTCACCACGTTTTGCATGGTCGCAATACTCAAACCCGCCAACATAGACAGGATTAAGGTGCTTACCACCAAAATGGACCCTTGCGTTTTTGAAGCAGCTAGCACAGAACACTCCGAAGTCTTGAGGCCTTGTTACTTAGTTATAGTAAGCAATAGGATTTGCAGCAATGTTGGGCCTGGCCTTAACAACCACCCGTCATGCGTTGTTTTTCACAGAGCGCAAAAGAAGCAACTTGTGTACAAGTTCCTCCGCAGCATAGATCATTGGCGGAGGCAGGAAACGTGGTGCTAAAGGGAATACCACTGGTTTGCAATTGATAAGTAGTGGCACTGGTTCCAGGTACACAGTTCAGAAGCTTTGTTTCGAGTATTGCCAATCGTGTTTTGGCCCTTACCGAAAAAGGCGTAACCGATTTTCAGGGTGGCTATCAGGATTACCTCAAGGAATATGGCGAAGATTATTTGAACAAGGTCTGGTTGCTCGAACAAGAGAAAAATAGTGCCCCATAACATCAAAATAGTTAAAAAACTGCTATAGTTGTCAAGATGAGAACCTGCTTTAAAATGCTTTGTATTTTATGCATCTTGTATACGGATGCTATCTGGGCTGTTGAAAACCGTTTGGTCAACAAAGTTGCTATTATTACTGGGGCTAGCCGAGGAATTGGGCGTGCAACCGCCGAGCTTTTTGCACAACAGGGCGCTCAGGTTATCTTGGTCAGTCGCTCTGAAAAGCAGCTGGCTCACGTCGTCGCACAAATTAAAGCTCAAGGAGGAGAAGCAAGTTTTATTGTAGCAGATGTAGGGGATGAAAAATCCATGCAGCAAATGGCGCAAACGGTTTTTAAACAATATGGCCGTATCGATATTCTCATTCACAATGCAGGCATTGCAGGATGTTATCTTGATTCGCATTTAAAAGATATGAATACTCAGGAATGGCATCAAATACTCAATACAAATTTAAATAGCGCTTTTTATACTGTGCGTGCTTGCCTACCCATGATGAGGACTCAAAAACAGGGACGTATTGTGTTTACTTCTTCGATTATGGGTCCACGAGTCGGTTTGCCAGGTGCCGCACACTATACTGCGGCTAAAGCTGGGCTCAATGGTTTTATGAAGACAATTGCCATCGAGTTTGCTCAATATGGCATTACCGTGAATGCTGTTGAACCCGGTCCAACAATGATCGAAGACTATACCCAGGTAAAAGAAAAATATATAAAAAATTTTAAACAAATGATAAAAGCCACGCTCATGGGCCGATTAGCAAAACCTGAAGATGTTGCAAAAGCACATTTATTTTTGGCATCCGATGACGCTTCGTATATTACTGGGCAATCCATTATTGTCGACGGCGGCATGCTCACACAGATAAGCCTTCTCCCTTGATCTAATGTGATAATTTAAAAAATTTTTTTAAATGGATACAAGGTTTTTCGACTACAAAGTAGGTGATGCTCGCAAGTAATATTGTCAAAAATAGAAAACAAATCAATGGAAAATATTTCATTAATCCGGTGTATTGATATAATCCTTCTTGAAGTCTATACATAAATAGTTGGTTTATTATTCGTAATACGATAAGATGCCATAAATAAATTCCATAGGATATAGACCCTAAAAATCTCAATATTGAAGAACGCAAAACATGAGAAATAATTGCGGATGGATGCGCAAGGATCCACAATATTCCAATCGCTAATATAAAGCCAAGCAGATGATAAGCAATGATACATAATGCACTATAAGGATACAAAACATCATTACGCCATACCCAACTTAAAACAAGCAAAATAGTGGCTAACATGATTCCAAATCCTGGCAAATGGAGCATTTTATGTAAAATGCCTGTTTTTGTTTTGTCTCTATAAAACATCATTCCAGCCATGGCCCCATAAACAAATACATCTAAATACGTTAATGTAGAGTAGTACATGCCACCCATACCCGGCGGCGCTAGCTGAATAGGATAATGAACAAAAAGATAGCGCGTGAGGATCGCAATACAAATGAGCGTCGTTGGAATCCAAACCCTCAAGTGATTAAACTTAAACCAGAGCATCATCATAAAGGGAAAAAAAAGATAGAACTGTTCTTCTATTGCCATACTCCATAATATGGTAAACTCATGGGGAATCGCATCAAACAAACCATTAAACTTATAAAAAGCCAAATCCCAATTTGATATAAAACAAAAATAAGTCCATAGCCTATTCATTAAGCGTAACCAGGTCTCGGATGGGATAGGAGAAAATGGCCAAAAACTGAGCAATCCCCAGGGTGCAAGTTCAAGGTACGCTATTCCAATGATAAAAAAATAAAGAGGCCAAATGCGTAGTATTCTTCTTATAAAAAATGAAACCACATTAATCCGATTTGTTTCATAATATTCGTGTGTCATTAATAAAGTCAACAGGAAAGATGAAATCACAAAAAACAAAATAACCCCAACACACGCAAAGGGAAAACCTGTTGGAGGCCATAAAAAACTTAGATGTGCCTCAGGAATGCTCAAATGGTAATGAGTCAATACAACGCTGAGTGCAGCAACCGCTCTCAAACCATCTATTTCGCAAAGCCAAGGTTTCACAGTCTATCCAAATTTTAAATGGGTTCTAGTTTTTTGTCTTTCTTCGAAGAAAATTTTAAAAATGCAGTCTTATAATCTGGATGATTAGTGTCTAGAAGCTTATCCCAGAACGTAAAATATAATCCATAGTTACAATGCACGTGTTTATGATGCATGTCATGATGTGTAATTGTTGTGCTCCATGAGAGCCAACCGCTCGCTGCACTTTTAGGGAAGATCTCGTATCCCAAGTGCCCAAGTACTTGTCGCACTGAATGAAAAATGATAAAAATAAACAATACCGTTGTCTGTAAAGGCACTATACAAATAAACGCAAGGTAGTAACACCAAATAAGCAACTGTTCGATGGGAGACATTGCAAACGTGGTCCAAGGATGAGGCGTATGTGTTAGATGGTGCAAACGATGCAAATGACGAAACAATTTTTTATGATGTAATAGTCGATGCAACCAATAGTAATAAGCATCGGCAGTCAAAAGCAAAACACAAAAGCTCAAAACCGCATAAAAATAACCATATTCATGGATATCTCGATAAATCAAACTATAACGACCCGCAATGACATTCGTGATTACACCTAAAGTGCTTAAATTTACAATATTGATGAATGTAAAAACAAAATCTCTAAAAACATCCTTTTTATTACGCGTGAGTTCTTGTATTTTAAGATGCGATAATTTCTCATGCAACACAACCCAAAAAACAAAATAGAGCAACATCACTGGGATGATATCTTTAAAAATAGGCTGCCTTAGATTTGAAAAAACACTAAAGCAGCACAGGCTCACATGTTCAATAAAATTCCCTTTGAATGAACTCTGATAACTAACAATGACCAATAGTGTCAATACCGTGATTAACCCAAATAATACTTTATACAGATCACGTATCATAAAAATACTCACTACCCCTATAAAACCCCATGACATCTATTAAGTAATAGAACATCAACAAGATTTCGTACAGTGAAAGCTAGAGGAAACCCATCAGATTCTGTGCGAAATGCCTGCGAATCCACAGGGCGATGCCAAAACCTATAGGTATAATCATTAATAGCAACAAAACCCACTCCAGCACCAAACGCCAGCTATAAGCTTGCCAGCTGAGGCCTAATTTATTGAAAATAGAAAACTCCTGCGTACGTTGTCTAGAACTGCATCGTATTAATAGAATACATAATAAAAAGCTAACCACGCTGGTTAAGCCCCATACCCCATTTAATAAACGACACGCTTGCTCAACAAATGCTCGAATTTGAGAAACAGACATATGAATATCCATTAAACTGACCATTGGAAAAGTATTCAAAAGATTTGCAAAAAATATAGAATGGTTAGAGGGCACATACAAACTACTTAAATACATAATAGATTGATTATCAAACAACCCGTTTGGTACGATAATCAAAAAATTAGGCTCGAAGGTATCCCACTGTATAGATCGAATACTAATCACTTTTATTTTCATTGCTTTTTCATTCACGGTCCACTCGAGCGAATCACCTAATCGAATCCCTAAACGGGTTGCAAAACCAGCCTCAACAGATGCAAGCGCTTGACCCTGATCAGATCTTAAAAACCAACGTCCTTCTAATAAAGTATTATCTGCTTTTAGCATCGGCATGCTCGTTATATATAATAACCGGGGCCATGCTAAATTATTAGAATTATCGCTTGGATTCATAGAAACAGGCTTATTATTTACTTTCAACAAACGAGCAATCGTCACTGGATAAAAAGGTTGTATTCTTTGTTTTTCTTGTATTAAAAACTTTTTAAAAGGCTCTAAAATATCAGGAGAAATATTTAAAACAAAATAATCTGGCACATCAAAAGATAATCGTTTCTGCCAATCGTTTAAAAAATCATGCTTCATGTAAAAAATACCGAAAATAAAACCAAGAACAATACTTAAGACAATAATCTGAAAAATATTTTCAAAACCTCTGCGAGTCATTTTATGAAAAACCGACCCCAGTGTTGTGGCGTGCGCATGATTT
>CAMCTX010000017.1 GCA_945878715.1 Legionella genomosp. 1
ACAACAGAACTTGAAGCATTGATAAAGGAGGCCCATCGGATTGCGCCGAAAAAAGCTACTGTCACACATTCTCATGCTTCGAACCCAAACCCTTCAGCATCTGAAGCAGACAAATTATGGCTAACCGATCAAGTAATAGAGGCCGTCTCCGCCACACTAGAATCTTTGTCTGAATCTGAAGATGATGCAACCAAAAGCACATTAGCAACCACCTTAAGAACAAAATATGAAACCTACAAACAAACAAAAGATTCGAAAGATAGACAATTTATGTACGATATCGTACACATGCCAGGCTTTGGCCATATTACACCTGAAAATTCATTGTGTTACATCTCACGGGAAGACCTGCAACGCAGGCAAGCTCAGGCTCGGACACTTGTTAAAGCTCAAACTTTACCAGGAACAGAGGGGATTGTTCAGAAATTTTTACAAGGACATTTTTCTGATTTATTTAAAATGATTCATGCTGATCCAAAAATGGTTGGGGTGGCTTTGCCAGCCTCTCAAAATACTCGAGATAAATTATGTGCTTATGGTCCACCAGGAACCGGAAAAACATCCATGGCAAAAATGTTCGCCGCAATAGAAAACAAACCTTTTGTGCTTGCTGGCATGGACACCGCAGCCAATGCAGAGGCCGTTCTTGGAAGAGGCAAACAATGGACTGCTGGTCATGAACTTGGTTTAATCGCACAAACAATGGTAACAAAGAAGCGTAAAGACTTATTTATATTTCTTGACGAGCTCGATAAAGCACCTGCCGACATTATTGGACAACTCGGCGATATATTAGGAAGCCAATCTAAATATCGCAACCCTGCTCTTGAAACCTATTTGGATTTAAGCGAGTGTACTTTTTTCGCGGCCGCGAATGATCTTTATAGAATACCAAAACATATACGAGATCGCTTAACGATCGTACATCAAAGAGGTTATGACGATGATGAGAAAGTGGAAATTTTATCAACAATGGTTGTTAAACAGCTATCTACTTCAGACCATCATGAATTTATATCTTTCGGAACAAATGACACTAAAAAGCGCTCGCTAAAATGTCCTGACGGAAAAGATTTTTATGGATTCACAGAATCAACCCAAGATGAACCACTTAGATTTATAATAGAAAACTATTCCGAAGAAGAAGGTGCCAGAAAATTAGAACCTCTTTTAACAAAGATTTTAACTGAGGCTAGAAGTACATCTTTCTCTACCAATCCTTTTACAAAAGTCGTTATAGATAATGCTTTAGTTACAACGGCCTTAGGACCTATAGATCCGAGGGTTAAGGCCATTAAAGATGCAGAAAAAACAATAATTGTCGCAAAACAAGAACTTGCAAATGTGGCCGATACAATAGAAAGACTATTAGGTCAACATGCATCAACCCCCTTAACTGGCAGCACACTGGATGAGTTGCAAAAGGCATTTACAACATTTGATGAAAAAGCACAAAAACTAACTCTGCTTGAAAGGCAGATTATACGATGGATTACTGAGAGACAAAAAAATCCTAATGCTGATCAAGAAGCTCTATCGGAAAAATTAGCATCTCATCAAACAACTCTTGATAAGCTTCCTGAATTTTTGTCTGGCATAAAAACAAAGCAATCTGTTTTCGAAAAATCATTTAATTCATTAGTAAAACCTATAAAATTGGATCCTGCTCCTAGTCCTAATCACTTAAGTCTTACTATAGACCCAGTGCCTGTATCAACCCCTCTTAACCCCCTGCACCATGACGCTGTCACACCATCACATAAACCCCCTGCTGTCACAATAGGTTCAAGCATACAAAGAGCGCCAAGCATTGCAATCGATCAACAATACAATCCTCTTAGCTTTGACTTTGCTCGAAGAGCACGGAAAGTTAGTGCAAAAAACCCAAAGGTTGTTGTCTCTTCTGCAGAAAGTTTCAAGGCATTTTGTGCATCCGAACAGAGAAAAATAATCGATATGGCTGCTATTCGAGATAATGCAAGATTCAAAATGGCTGTTAAAGGCCTTTATACTTTAAGCGATTCAACAGAACAAGCCCCAGATATATTACAATATGTAGAAAACACGCCTCTAGCTAAGCACCAGGAAGAAAAGCAACATGGAACACCCCTTACAACAAAATATAGCTCTCTCGAGCGGGTAAAACATAAAGCAAATACAGCGCTTATGTACAAAGATTTAACCTGCGAAATAAAAAGTGATAATACTTTTATTGTACAAAGAACACGACCAGGCGATAGCATAAAAGACATCATTACTATATCCAGAGATGAGGCTGCCAATAAAACCCATATTGCTGCCAAGGATTTTAATACTGAAAATCAGGACTTATGGCTTATGGTGGAATACGCGCGCGATCATTCCACCAGTGGCAAATTTACGATTACCGATTGTGAACATAATCCAGAAGCAGCCATAAAACTCTTTGTGTTTGGTAAATTAGCAAAACTAGACCCCCAATTACCTGAGCCTACAGCAGCAGCCATTGCTACGTATCTAAAGCAACCAGAGGCTGATTCTCACTTGAAGGCCATGTATGAGGCCGCAATAGCCGCACCGCTTATTGACGTCACACTTATGCAAGCACTTAAAACATGGCAAAGCGCAGAAGCAAAAAATAAAGCTCCCCGGAACGCTGCTCTTTGATCTAACTGCCTAGGATTGTGCGCCCCTCACCCAATGGACAGCGCTATTACACCCTATGCCCCTTAATAACATCATAACTAGCTTTTTAACTTAGATTAAGTCTACCTTTTTAGGCGTTTTTTATGTTACTATTAAATATATGTATTGATACGCTTGTGTTGATCTGTTAGGCGATCGAAGGGCGTTAAGGAGTTTATCTGTGTTTAACCGTTCCGATATCCTAAACAACCTTCCCGATATTATCGGTATGACCGGTGTATTTATTGTTTTGTGGTATTACTTTTTATTACAAATCGGTAAAGCTAAAGCCGAAGGCTTTGTTTTCTCTTTTGCTAATTTAGTGGGTTCTGTTTTAATTCTGATCTCCCTGTGGTTTAACTGGAATCTATCATCTGTGGTTATTGAGGTTGCTTGGTTTCTGATTAGTCTTTGTGCAACGCTAAGGGCTGTGTTTTTGAATGGCAAAAAATCAAAGAAAATTCCGGCGCTGCATCCAATATTGCCAAAGACCCAACTAAAAAAAGAAGGTGAGCACTTACAAAAATAAAAGGCTTATTCTGATCCTAAGGCTTCAAGTTCAGTGCTAACAAGACCGGTAATACCTACTATTTGATCCATAGCCAACCCCCTGCTCATAAGATTTTTAGCAATAGCCACTTTTGCAAGATATTCCCCCTTTTCAAGACCGATGACTTCGCCTTCTGCTCTACCTTTTTCAAGACCCATGATTTCTCCTTCTGCCCTGCCCTTTTCTTCGGATTTCTTCAGCGTATTGGCCTCTATCATGAGCCATTTTAAATGGCCTTCATAGGCTTCTCGCTCTTCAGCACTAAAGTTCATGATCTTTAGAACATTCAAAGCTTTTTCCAAAGAACGATGCTCAAGATTTTTTGGTAAATGCCCTGGCTTTAAAACCTCATGCTTGGTTAAAAAGGCAACCCATAAATCCAAAGCATTTCTAATGCGCAGAATAAAACTCGATAGCGCTTCATCCGCATCATTAGAAAATTTCTTCAGCTCAATCGTATGTAATTCTAAATCTTTAAAATAAAGAGCCCCGCTGTTTTTTTCTGTGATATGAAAAACATTATGATAGCTTTCAACTTCGGGAATGCTCGTAAAATTAAGAATATGGATCCCAATAGCTTTGGAAAGTTTTGAATAGTCTTCCGAGGCTTTTAATTGCTCGGTGTATAATTTAGCCCAATAATACAGTGCACGCTTATCATAATCGGCTTCATCGCTGATCTGAATTTCGATATTAAAACGCTTGCCATCCACACCCTGCGCTTTAACATCCAAAATAGATAATTTATCATTTTCAAAATTCCGCGCATTGTAAGGGTTCAATAAAATAACATCGGCCACTTGATCCTGAGCGCCTACAATCGAATTAATCAAGGAAATAAGTAAATCTTTATTCTCTTCGACACCGAATATTTTTTTAAACGCTATATCGACCCGCGGGTTGATTGCAGACATCCTTCCTCCCCCTACACGCACTGCTCTTTCAGTTTTTATTCTAAACCAGTTGTTATTCTAAACACTGTAACAATGAAAAGGAAATCCGATCTTTATCGTATAAGTTATTTATGTTTCTTTTTTTATTTCATTGATGAGTATGAATAAAGCAGCCTCATCCATAACAGGAATACCCAAGGCTTGGGCCTTAGCAAGCTTAGAACCCGGATCGCTACCCACGACCACCTTTGTGGTTTTCTTGGAAACGCTGTCTACTACTTTAGCGCCTAAGGCTTCTAAGCGATCTTTGGCATCGTCACGGCTGAGCTGTTTAAGCGTGCCTGTAATAACGAAGGTCTGTCCTGCCAAAGGAAGCGTTTGCACTGTTTCACCCCTCATCCGGCCCTTCGGGCCACCTTCTCCCCGTAGGGGAGAAGAATAAAGCGGTTGAACCCCCGCGGCTATCAAAGCTTCAATAACCTGCCGATTCGCCTCTGATCTAAAAAAAGTATGAATATGATGCGCCACAACAGGCCCAACATTCGGGATCGCTTCTAAAATTGCTGGGGTTGCCTGCATCAGCGCATCTAGATTATCAAAATGATCGGCGAGCGTTTTGGCTGTTACCTCCCCTACTTCGAAGATCCCCAAAGCAAACAAAAAACGTGCAAAGGTTGTTTTTTTGCTCGCCCCTAGGGCAGCGACTAAATTCTCTGCTGAAAGGGTTGCCATACGATCGAGGCTCGCCAGACTTTGCACATCCAAGGTGTAAAGATCGGCCAGGGTTTTGATAAGCCCCGCATCGCAGAGCTGATCGACAATCTTCTCGCCTAAGCCATCAATATGCATCGCACGTCGTGCACCAAAATGTAAAACCGCAGCTTTAAGCTGTGCAGCGCAGGCTAAACCTGCCGTGCAACGTAGCGCTGCCATACCCTCTATGCGTACAAGATCTCCACCACAGACAGGACAGGCAACCGGGATAGCGATAGGCTGCACGGTATCAGAACGCTGTGCAAGCACTACCGAAACTACTTCGGGGATCACATCGCCTGCACGGCGCACAATCACTACATCCCCACTATGAATATCCTTACGTGCAATTTCATCCAGATTGTGTAGGGTTGCATTACTTAAGGTCGCACCTCCCACTAAAACAGGTTTGAGTCGTGCCACCGGGGTAAGTGTACCCGTGCGCCCTACTTGAAAATCGACCGACACAATCTCGGTTAAAGCTTCTTCTGCTGGGAATTTATAAGCCATGGCAAAACGAGGGGATCTGGATACAAAACCCAAGCGCGCTTGTAAGCCCAGATCGTTCACCTTATAGACAACCCCATCAATACCGTAGGCTAAATGCACACGGGCTTGCATGAGATCTTGGTAATGGCTTAGGCAAGCCTCTATCCCTTCAACAACGGTATTATGGGGACATGCATCAAAACCCCAGGCAAGCAATTGGGCCATACAAGCTGATTGTGTGGGCAGGACTAGGTCCGAACCTTCGATACGGGTTAGCCCATAGGGAAAAAAGTGTAAGGGTCTTTGGGCTGTGATATTCGAAGCCAATTGTCTAAGGCTGCCTACCGCCGCATTACGCGGGTTTACGAAGGGTTTCTGCCCCGAAGCTATCATAGCGGCATTCAGGGTTTCAAAGCCCGCCTTGGACATAAGAACCTCCCCACGAACCTCTAGAAGCGATGGGGGATGATCGGTGTGCAAGCGCAGTGGAATACTGGGGATGGTTCTAAGATTTTCGGTGATTTGCTCGCCTGTCTGCCCATCGCCCCGGGTAGCCCCCTCTGTCAAGATACCCCCTTCATAGATTAGGGCGATAGCCAGCCCATCCCATTTGGGCTCGCAGCTATAGGCGAAGGCGGGATCCTGGGGCTTAAGCCCTAGGCGATCCCTTGCACGCTGATCAAAGGCCCGCATCTCGGCATCGGAAAAGGCATTATCCAGGGATAACATAGGAATCGTATGCCTATGGGTCTTAAACCCTTTCAGAGGCTCAGCCCCCACACGTTGGGTGGGTGAATCCAGAGTCTTTAGTTCTGGATGGGCTGCTTCTAGATCGAGCAACTGTCTAAAGAGCTTATCGTATTCAGCATCAGGGATTTCAGGTGCATTCTTTACAAAATACAATACATTATGCCGATGGATATCACGACGTAACTTTTGCAAAGTCTGGGCTATAGGATTGCTTGTTCTATCATCAAACATATAAGCATTTAAGACAACTAAAATTATTTATCTTCGTGGCTTTATCTTTTGCAAAGCCTGTACTAACCTTAGCTTCATTGACCATTTTGGACAGCATGGACATAGCATACACAAAGGAGTTATCAAAGACCATGAAACACGCCGCCCTAGAGACAGACAGTGCCAAAGTGATCCTAAACACCTACCGAGCGGTGCATGATACCCCCCTAAAAAAAAGAAGCCTTTTGCGTAGCCGTCTGCAAAGAGAGAATCAAAACTTAAGCCTAGAGGTGCAACAACTTAAAGGAAAATACTTAAGTTTACAAGCCGAACTACTGCATCGAGAAACGCACCTGGCCCAACTACATGCAGAGCTTCACAGTACCACCCATTGCATGAGCAAACTGCAAGAAGACTTTGAGCATGCCATTACCCAGCTCCAACAAAGGTCTCAACAATCCCTGGCATAGCCCCTGTTTTGGATTGCCTCGGGCCTAAAAAGCCTTCGCAATGAGGAAAAAACAGGTGCTCTGCCAGAAATGAATTACTTGCTGTTCTTTTTCTCTCTTTTGGCTGCCCGCTTTTCCATAAGCGTCTTACCGGTCTTCTTGGTTTCTTTCTTGGTCGTTTTTTCTTGGGACTTGGCCATGGGAACCTCCTGTGATCATTAGTCTGGTGATAGTAAATTCTAGCTTGTTTTTTTACAACAAGAATAAAAACTTAGTTTAATAACCTAAATCTTTAGATACTTCTTGTACGAAATGCTGTAGGATTCGCTGCTGGCAAAACAATAACGCTTTCTAAAGGACTTCCCTATGTACACCGAAGAACCTGCACAACAAGAAATCATTTGTCTGGCTGCGAAGTCCTCACCTGAAGTGCTTCAAGGTTTGCTAGAACAATTGGCTGCTGCAGAAAATCTGCCTTTAAAAATGCTTCGCTTATCGGGTAATGCTTTGACGCCCAGTGATCTTGCGCTTATTTGCAGCATTGTTGAACGCACAACGCAATTGGTTTATTTAGATCTATCCAATTGTGACCTTGAAACAAAACACACATCTACCATGGCTTCTCTTGGGAAAGTGATTGAAGAACACCCCACACTATTAACGCTTATTTTTTCGAATAACCGACTAACAGAGGAAAGTCAACTCTACCTTGCAACGACTATGTTAAACACCCATATTTTGCAACTCGATCTAACAGACAATCAAGGCCTTGATAGAAAAACTTGTGAAGTATTCGGTAACCATTTAAGCGAAATGTCTTGCAATGTTATCTCCCTAAACATTACTACGATGCCACCACCTCATGATAACGAGCCAAAAAGACAGGCCTATCTAACCGTGCTGCATCGTATCGCTTGCGAATTAAAGGGTAATCAACAAAAGCTAAATGACAAAAAATATCTGGCATCCATACAAGACAATAGTGTTGTTTCAGGATCAGGTGTATTGCACCAATATTCCAGACATGGGTTCAAAGGCTTTAATGCCATCAAACCTGCATTAGACGAGACGCAAAACCCTGCAAAGCCTAAATGTGAAGGTAGACTGAAAACAATCTCTACTTAAACAAAACAGCTACTCGAGGTTTGCATCCTTCATGGCTTTTTTAAAATCGTTAAGCAAATTCGCATAATCACGATTTCTCATGAGCTCTGGACAGATGACCGGTAGAATACCTAAGGGGCTACTAAGACTACTCATCTGAAGATAATAGTGATCTTCAGAACGAAAATCTCTGATGAAATTATTTTGCATTACTTTTGGAAAGGATTCTGTATGATCACCTTTTATAATCAATGGAATAAGCATTTTTGAATTTTTCTGAGCCCTATCAAGCGCAATACCCAATTCAAATTGCACATTCGAAACACGTTTAATGGGTCGTGCCTTAAGCTTTGCAAAAAGAATTTCTAAAAAATCATTGGTTCTTTCGCTAAGAGTGGCTTCCTTCACCGCATTGGGCTTAGCGATCCACGAGAGTTCTAATAATTCTGCAGCCTGCGCTAAAGGAATCGTAATAATATCTTTTACTTCGCCCTCTTCCAGATAGTAGGCCACATAAGCCTCTCGAAGCTCTACCATGATGAGATGATTTCCTTTTTGGGGAATCGATCGCGGATCGAAATAAGGCACTACGGATAAGTGATCTTGTAAGGCTTTCTTTTTAAAACAGGGGGTGCCAATAACTATCACAAAATCGGCAGCCTCTAAATTTTGCTTCATGGTTTGACGCATATTGCCCTGCATATACTTCATATCAATAAAAGTCTCTATGCCTAAGCATTCCAGATCTTCTTGAAGCTTCATTAATCGTTCCTGAAGTTTCTTATTTTTAACTTTTCCCTTAGCTACACGCTCATCTTCCCAGGCATAACTGATAAACACTTTAGGATAAGGTTTGGTGCCATAAAAACGGCTGCTATGGAGATCGGCTAACAATATTTTTACTTTGGCAAGAAAGGCATCAAAAACAACTTTTTTATCAAGGCCAGCTACTTTAGTGCTTGGTATGGAGTGTGCCTTTTGAAAAGGTGATTGAACCGGTATAGAGCAGCCTGTCATAAAAAGAACCGACACTACTATAAGCAGTATCTTGGTATATTGCTTTTTCATGGTTCTAACATCCTTGTTCCCTGCCCTTTAATAATCTAAGGCAATCATAGTGGATACTCACACAAGAAACAAGCATACAAAACTGTGCCTGCTTTACCTTCAAATAAGTTTTCTACGCAGGTTTTTTTCTAAGAGGCGCAAGGGGGATTTCTGAGGGAACACCATGGCCTCCACCGGCAAATAAAAGGTTTGTTCGAGTAAATATTGGCCGGACAAAGCAGCGTGTTAAACCGCATCAAATAGCATGGTTGCAAACTAAATACACTTTTTGTATTTCTAGAGCTATAATTCACATTCTAACAGCTATTGTAAAGAAAAGACCTGATGTCTAAGCAATCACCTATCTTCGGCTATCTCCCCAGTTCCTCTGGGGGCTTTACTTTAATTGAATTGATAATGGTAGTCGTTATTATGGGTATTCTTGCAGCAGCAGCGCTACCGCGTTATTTCAATTCGGTCACCCAAGCGCATGCTGCTGCAAACCAACGCATTGCAGGTGAACTTAAAAGTGGTATGGGTATCGCTCGCGTCGCTTGGATCGCCTACGGTGCTATCTATCAAGTGGGCGGCATTATGGTGCCTATGGAGGCAGCTAGTATTCACTTCAACTCTTTAGGATGGATAGATGGCGCAGGTGGGGGTGCGGGTATGGAAGTCACAGCAACAAATGCTGGATGTACGGCCATATTTAGACAAGTACTTCTTAATATGCCTAATCCTTCCACGGGCAGCTGTAGTGAGACCTTTTGTTATGTTGCCTCTGCTTCAGGCTCTGTGTGCACCATGACACTTTGGAATAATGGAAGCCCCGTGAGTCCCAGTCACACCATTACATATGATTTAGCAACTGGAACCGTTCAATCCACCTAGTGTATATCTATGCAATCGCATCCAAAACACTGGGTATTTGTGATATATTAGGGTCTAAATTTAGCAATGGTATACATAAATGGCACTTATTCATTTAGAAAATGTCTCCCTGGCCTTTGGTGAGGCACCTCTACTCGATAAAATTAACCTGCAAATCAACCCAAAAGAGCGGATCTTCTTAATTGGCCGCAATGGCATGGGAAAATCTTCCTTACTCAAAGTGATTATGGGCCATTTAAATATTGATGGGGGCGTTATTCATCGAACACCTGGGCTTAAGGTGTCTGAATTGTCCCAACAATTGCCCGATTGCCAGGATCTCAGTGTTTATGATGTGGTGGCCGGAGGCTTAGAAGAAATTGGATTGCTGCTTAAAAAATATCACCTTTTCATTCAAATACCGCCTGATGCTTCGGATAATAACTGGTTAAAAAATATGGAAGATCTCCATCGGCAATTAGAAGTAAAACAAGGATGGCATTATCATCAACTGATTGAAACGGTCATAACACGCTTAGCCCTGCCTGCCGATCAAAAAATGCGAGAACTATCCGGAGGCTGGCAAAGACGCGTGGCACTCGCCAAAGCACTGGTTTCAGAACCCGATTTATTATTGCTGGATGAGCCTACCAATCATTTAGACTTTGAAGCCATTGAATGGCTAGAAGAGTATTTAGCCCATTATCCTGGGAGTGTTTTATGTATCACCCACGATAGAACCTTATTGCGAAAATTAAGCAAACGTATCTTGGAATTAGATAGAGGAAAGCTTGGTTCTTGGATGGTTGATTATGATCGCTACCTCGCAGAAAAAGAACATCTATTAAACGTTGAAGACAAACACGCAAAATTATTTGATAAGAACCTTGCCAAAGAAGAAGCATGGATACGACAAGGCGTGAAAGCGCGACGAACCCGCAATGAGGGGCGCGTACGGGCTTTAGAACAATTAAGGGTTGAGCGAAGCAAAAGAAGAGAATTACAAGGCAACCCGGGTTTTAGTGCCAATGCAACCCAAGTATCAGGTAATTTGGTCGTGAAGGTGGAAAATATAAGCTACCAGATACAGGATAAATGTCTGGTCAATGATTTTTCTATTTCCATTACCAGAGGCGATAAAATTGCCTTGATTGGACCTAATGGGGTTGGGAAAAGTACTCTTTTAAAACTCTTACTCGGCGAATTATTGCCCCAAAAAGGTATTGTGCAATTGGGCACTCAGTTACAAATAGGCTATTTTGATCAATTGCGTGCAGGCCTCCATTACGAACGATCGGCCATTGAAAATGTCGCGGGTGGCAGAGAAAGCATTTCTATTAACGGCAAAGAAAAACATATTATTAGCTATCTGGCCGATTTTCTTTTTGTGCCAGAGCGAACCCGAATCCCTATCAAATTGCTTTCTGGCGGAGAGTGCAATCGGCTTCTCTTAGCCAAATTGTTTAGCCTACCCAAAAATCTTCTGGTCTTAGATGAACCCACCAACGATCTGGATATTGAGTCTTTAGAGCTTTTAGAAAACCTATTGGTGGATTATAAAGGAACACTTTTACTGGTGAGTCACGATAGAACGTTTGTGGATGCTGTGGCCACCAGCACCTTAGTTTTCTCAGGCGAGGGTAAAATTACCGAATATATTGGTGGCTATGATGCGATACCACGTACACTGCCCTCCAAAAAAACACAAGCGCCTACCCAAAACAATCAAAGTAAAGGGCCTACGAAAAATAAAGTTGTGATGCAATTTGGTTCTAAGATGAAAAAAGAATTAGAGGCCTTACCCCAAAAGATTGCAGAATCTGAGGCACTACTGAATAAGTTAAAAGCCGAGATGGCCACCCCTGCTTTTTATAAAAATGAACAAGAATACATTAATAAGATCATCGCTGAACATAAAAAATCGGAGGGTGCATTGGAGCAGCTCTATAAACGTTGGGAAGAGCTGGAGGCACTTAAGCCTTAAATACATCCTCGATGGACTGACTTCTAATAGCGCGTCTAGCCAGTGCCAATAAACCAGCAGCACTTGTTTGGTTGATTTTTTCCTGATAATGGGCCGGAACCTCATTGAATTTCTCCTTCAAAATCTCAAGAACCACAGCACTCTCGCCCAGCTGAACCCCCTGTTGGACTCCCAGTTGAACTCCTTGTTCTATACCTAGTCGTTCCATAGTTGTTATGTATCTCACTTCTAGCTCCTCCTCCCATGCTTTGACATTTTCATTATACTTCCTATCTAAGGGCTCTGGTAGCCCAAGCACCCAGTTGATAAATACATAGAGCCTTCGAATATCATCACCACCCCAGCCATGTGCATACAAACTTCGGGTTAAGGCTGTCTTGCTCACTAATCGTGCATCCGGTGATTGCTTTTGATTAGCTACCAGCTGGGCTAAAATCACCTTTGCAAAAGGGTTACTAGACTGTTCGAGCTCTGCCCATCTATCTTGGTAATCCATAATTTTCAAGATCGGGAAACCCATCTCTACCCAGTTTCCCCACAGCGCCTCTCGGTAAACCTCAGGCCTCCAGCTTTTACGGCTATCAATCAGAATCCCTAAACTCGCAATAGGTTTTTGGTAACGTTCTCTTAATCTGCACCAATAGCTAAACATCCGTTCTTCAAACCCAGCGCCACTAGCACGTTGAACCTCCATATGGAGGATTAAACAGGCCACCTCGCCATCAAGACAGTGAATTTCTAAAACGATATCCACAAAGCGATCTGAAGCCGCCGAATCCTTATCCAAACGGATCAGTTCTTTATCCAATGAGGTGATAGGTTTGTCCCAATCAATGAGCTTGTACCTTTCAGGCCAACATAAGGCCATAAAGTCTTTGAAATAAGTATTCATCACCTGCTTCCAGGCACTATCAAAATAGGATCGTTGGCTCTCTTGCTGGGTAGGAAGCTCTTCAAGCGTTAGCATGTTCTATCACTCCTAGACTGTAGCCTAAGACGCTATCACATGCTGAAATTCCACTAAATCCGATGTTTATCTTAGTGCATGGTCGTTCAACTAGCTATTGATTACTAAGGCCCTTTTGTGTTTCAATCAGTCCATGATTACACCCAAGCCCTAGTGGGTGTTTGCCTCTCTTTGATTTAGCTTTCTTGGAAACAAAGTATGCAATCCGATATTCGCACAAAACAAATCGTCTTTTGGATCTTAAGCACCCTTAAATCCTTTAAGGTATCCGTATGTATTCTATTTTGGGTGGCTATCTTTTGGGCCGTTGATTTTTCTGTGCGGCCCTATTTGGTGAAAATCATTCTGAACCGTGTAGAGGCTAGCCTGCCGCAGACAATTTTTTCTAATTTGGCCTGGCCTGTGGGTCTCTATATGCTGATGTTCTTTTTAATGGCTACTTCTTTTCGTTTGTATAATTATTTTCTTGAGATACAAATGTTCCCAAAATTACGCGCGGTGATCGCCAATAAAGCAGTCGATTGTCTACTGGATCAAAGTCATCATTATTATCAACATCATTTCTCCGGTAGTCTAGCTAATAAAGTGAATGATTTAACCAATAGTATTCCCTCCCTTATTCGCATTACCATGGATCGCTTTTTTTCTCATGGGCTAGCACTACTCATCGGCATCATCACCTTATGGCAAGTCAATTATTATTTTGCACTGTTTATCTTGACATGGACCCTGGCCTGTCTAATAGGTGCCCTGTGTTTATCAAAGCACTTCACAGGCTTGGCTCGGGCGTGGTCAGAGTTGGGTTCAACGATTACAGGCAAAGTCGTGGATGTGCTATCTAATATGTTATCGCTGCGCTTGTTTGCGGCTAAAAATCAAGAAAAGCAAAGCTTAAACCAAACCTTTGAGCAGACGGTCCTAGCCGAACAAAAACTGCACAGAGCCTATTTGTGGCTATGGATCTGTGTGGGTCATTCTTTTTTAATTTTTCAAGGCTTTAATTTTTATTTTCTGTGTAAGGGCCGACAAGAAGGCTGGATCAGCGTGGGTGATTTTGCCTTGGTGCTCATGATTAATATTGCGATTATTGAGGGTTTATGGGAAGTTCTGCATGATTTCTCAGAATTCTCAACCCTTTGGGGTCGTATTAGCCAAGCATTAAAAACCCTTTTACACAAACCGGATATTCAAGATGCGCCCCATGCAGAGATACTGAAAGTCAATCAGGGATCGATTTGTTTTGAAAATGTAAAATTTCATTACAAAGGAACTGAAGCCCTCTTTAATAATAAATCTGTTCGAATAGAGCCCGGTCAAAAAGTGGGGCTGGTCGGTTATTCGGGTAGTGGAAAATCCACCTTTGTACATTTAATTTTAAGGCTCTACGATATTAGCGAAGGACGCATTTTGATTGACGATCAAGAGATCCGCAGCGTCACCCAAGATTCACTGCACTTGAATATCGCGATGATCCCCCAAGATCCCTCTTTATTTCATCGTACCCTGATGGAAAATATACGCTATGGTTATGTTGAAGCCACGGATGAAGCAGTGATTAGAGCCGCCCAAAAAGCCCATGCGCATGAATTTATCAGCCAATTGCCCGAGGGCTATGCCTCGTTGGTGGGTGAACGGGGTGTTAAACTTTCAGGCGGGCAGCGTCAACGCATTGCCATTGCCAGAGCAATCCTAAAAAATGCGCCCATTCTTATTTTAGATGAAGCGACATCGCAGTTAGACTCTGTTACAGAAGGCTATATCCAAGAAAGTCTTTGGACCTTAATGCAAGATAAAACCACCCTAGTGATTGCGCATCGTCTCTCAACACTGCTACATATGGATCGCATCTTGGTTTTTGATCAAGGGAAAATTGTAGAAGATGGTACCCATGCTGAGTTGCTGGCCGCAGAAGGATTGTATAAAACCCTCTGGAATGCCCAGGTCGGTGGCTTTTTGCCCAATAGAAAAGAGCCACACTAAAACAAGGCAATCAACTTATATTCTTAAGTGTTTGATTTAGCTGAAGAATTTGTGGTGCACCCGGAGAGATTCGAACTCCCGACCACCTGGTTCGAAGCCAGATACTCTATCCAACTGAGCTACGGATGCAAAGACCGCTCAATCTGACATACCTGTGACAAGCTCGTCAACTAATACCTTCTAATGCAATCCCTGTTTTAACAGATGCATGCCTGAAAGGGCTGCCCCAAGGGATGCACCCATACGACGTGTAAGTTTATCGATAAGATTGATGTCTGGCGTATAATCGACCAACTCTTTGGCTTTCACGAGGGTTTGTGCCACAAAATCCGCATCGCCAAAACCATCGATAAGACCTAATTTTAAAGCTCGGCTACCCGACCAGAATAAACCCGAGAATAAAAGTTCGTTTTCCTGTAAACGCTTGCCGCGCCCTTCCCGAACATTCTGAATAAAAGCATCATGCGTGACTTTGAGTTCCTCTAAAATATGTTGCTTCTCGACTTCGCCCATAGGTGCGAAAGGATCCAAAATAGTTTTATATTTCCCTGCTGTGTAGGCACGACGCTCAATGCCAGCTTTTTGCATGAGATCGACAAAACCAAAACTTTCCATCTTTACACCGATAGAACCCACTAAGCTGGTTTCATCAGCAAAAATTTTATCGGCTGCACAGGCAATTAAATAGGCGGCCGAGGTGCCCATATCTTCAATAGCAGCATAAACCTTTGTGTTAGGATATTGCTTTCTTAGCGCACGGATTTCATTATACACCTGTCTTGCTTGTACAGGACTCCCCCCGGGGCTATTGATGCGTAAAACCACACCTTTGGCTTGTTTGTTTTGAAAAGCACTTCGCAGAGCGTCACGAATGGTATCGGCATTCGCTTCTTCATCGGCTGCAATAGCACCATAAATATTGACAACAGCGGTATGCTCACGCGTAGAGACTGCAGCTTGGCTACGATCCTTGAAATAAAGATTGCACGCGAAGGCTATGATGATTACAAGCGTCACTAGTTTAAAAAAAATCCCCCAACGCCTAGCCCGTCGTTGCTCATTCAAATGTTCCAGCAATACGGTTTGGATAGTCTGTCGCTCCCAACTCTGAGAGGTCGATGAATCATCAAGCATGATCTAATTCCTTATAAGGTGGCCAGGAAGGATTCCCACGCTTGATCCCACGGTGCTTGGACTTCTATGGCTTTTGTCGCACCGGGTAAGCGAAAAACAAGGCCCCTGGCATGCAGAAACATTCTGGAAAACCCTTGCGCCTGTAGCGCTGCATTCAAGGCCCTATCCCCATATTTTATATCGCCTATCACCGGATTGCCAATAAAAGCCAAATGAACACGTATTTGATGGGTACGACCCGTTTTGGGTTTGGCTAAAATAAGACTGATGTCTCCATAATTTTTTAGAAGCTGCACTTCGGTTAAAGAAGGCTTACCCTCTTTTGCAACCTTCACCCGACGTTCGCCCGAAGACAAATGATAGCGTTGTAGGGGTTCATCAATGTGCGTATGCCCTGTCCATGCGCCCTGTACTAAAGCCAGATAGGATTTTTGAACCCGACCCTCTCGAAGGGCCTCATGCAAGGCCTTTAAGCTGCTACGACGTTTGGCCACCAGCAAACAACCCGAGGTATCACGATCTAAACGATGGACTAATTCAAGGGACACTGAAGGACCCCGCAGATGCCGAAGCGCCTCAATCACTCCAAAACGTAAACCACTACCCCCATGCACAGCAATGCCCGTCGGTTTGTTCAGAATCAACAGATCTTTGTCTTCGTAGAGGATATTTTTTTCAAGTGATTCAACCAAATTATCTGAGGATGAAAACAAAATGGGGGGGGGCTCTAAGCAGGTATACAGGGGTGGGATCCGAAGCTTGTCTCCCTCTTTTAAACGATCATGGGGTTTCACCCGACGCCCATTAATGCGCACTTCCCCCTTGCGTAACATGCGATAGATACGGGTTCGAGGAACCTTCTTAAGATGGTTCATCAAGAAATTATCCAAGCGCTGTCCTTCGAAGGCTTCGGAAATGACAAGGTTCTGAACCGTCTTATAAATGTAAGTAGATGAACTAAGCATTGGGGCTATTCTATCAGATCTGCTAGCAAGGTCTAGCAGGCTTTGCTAGAATGGGTCCTATGAGCCCTGTGGATACTTGAGAATTTAAGAAACATGGCTTAAAAATTTTTGCTTTTGACCTTAGATATGCTCTCCAGTAAGGCAAAAGAATGGTTTTAGTGTTGTGCCCGCTTTATCAAGAGCCTAATGCGGGGATGAAGGTATTCGTGGTGGTTAAAATTAATGTCAACCAAAAAAATGTTGATCAATGCGACTCAACGGGAAGAGTTGCGTGTTGCACTTATTGATGGTCCCAGATTATATGATCTAGCCATTGAAAATCCCGGTGAACAGCAGAAAGGTAATATTTGCAAAGCGAGTATTGCGCGTTTTGAGCCCAGCCTGGAAGCCGTGTTCTTAAACTATGGTTCCGAGCGTCATGGCTTTTTACCTATGCGTGAAATTGCCAAGGAAACCCTGGAAGGTTTAGGGATCCAAGAGCTTAACCGGAACAATGCCCGGGAAGTGCTGAAGGAAGGCCGTGAGATCCTCATCCAGATCGATAAAGAGGAAAGAGGCAATAAAGGCGCCGCCCTTACCACCTTTATCACGCTCGCCGGCTGTTATTTAGTCTTAATGCCCAATAGCCCCAAAGCCGGTGGGATTTCACGCCGCATCGAAGGTGAAGAACGTTTAGAACTGAAAGAAGCCCTCAATACCCTGATCGTCCCTGAAGGCATGGGTCTTATTGTACGTACTGCAGGTTTGGGTCGGAGTCCAGAAGAATTAAGTTGGGATCTAGACGTACTACTAAACCAATGGGCTGCCATTAAACAGGCTGCTGAATCGCGATCGGCACCCTGCCTTATCTATCAAGAAAGCAATGTTGTGATTCGTGCCATACGCGATTACTTGCGTCCTGATATTGAAGAAGTCCTCATTGATGATCCGGCTATCTATGAAGAGGCCTATGCCCATGTTAAAACGCTCAGACCCGATTTTTTAGATCGCATTAAGCTTTACCAAGATCCGATTCCCCTTTTTAATCGCTATCAGATTGAGAGCCAGATTGAATCGGCTTTTCGTCGTACCGTACAACTACCTTCGGGTGGTTCGGTGGTGATTGATCATACAGAAGCCTTAGTCTCTATCGATATTAATTCGGCTAGAGCGACACGGGGTGTGGATATTGAAGAAACCGCCCTCAATACGAATTTAGAAGCGGCCAATGAAATTGCCAGACAAATGCGACTACGCGATTTGGGTGGTCTGATTGTGATCGACTTTATTGATATGTTATCAACACGTAACCAGAAAATGGTGGAGACCCGTCTGCGAGAAGCGGTCGTACCCGATAGAGCCCGTACCCAAATAGGACGTATTTCACGCTTTGGTTTATTAGAACTATCCAGACAGCGTTTAAGGCCCGTTCTGGGTGAAACCACCCGTATGACCTGCCCCCGTTGTGAGGGTCAGGGGACTATTAGTAGCGTAAGCTCCTTGGCACTGGTGGTCTTAAGGGTGATTGAAGAAGAATGTATTAAAGATAATACCCGTGAAGTGCGTATAGAATTGCCGGTGGAAGTTGCCACCTATCTTATTAACGAAAAAAGATCCTCACTCACAAATATGGAACAACGCCATAAAGTGAAGCTTGTGGTCATACCCAACCCGCATTTCCAAACCCCACACTATACAGTCTCTCGGGTGCGTGCGGATGATCAAAGCCCTAGAAATTTATCGGCACCCAGCTATACGCTGGTGAGTAACCCCGAAAGTCGTACGACCGAACATACAACAACGCGTCCTCGCAGTATCGCCTCTGAACCCGTTGTAAAAAACATCATGTCCAATAACGCAAATCCTTTGCAAACAAAACCCAAAGGGTTGGTCAGAAAACTTCTGACCGCTTTGTTCGGTGCAGGGAAAGCACCTAGTGCTGTCGCTACATCAACACCTAGCAGCATGACTGCGAAAAATAATACGGTCCTGCCCCCTAAACAAGGCCAAAGACCCCAACAAGGCGCATCTCGGAATCAGCCTAATAAACCCAATAGTGGTGCTAGGCCCAATACCAATAGACCTGCTAATACGAATAGACCCAGAAATATGGAAAGAACAAGCCCTATGGGCCATACCGGTATGGGTAATAGCCCTGCTGTGGCTGCGAACAGCAATACTGTACAACAGGCACCACCCACAACGACGGTTACTGTTGCCTCCACGACGGCAACGGATGCACTACAACCTAAACGTATCGGTGCCCCACGACGTCTCAGACCCCATGGTTTGCGTCGTCGTCCAGCAACGCCTAGCAATAATGTGGTTGCGATACCAACGCAATCGCAGGTTGTGGTTTTGGCTGAACCTAAGGAATAGCAGAACCCTCAAATGCTAAAATCCCCCCGTCCGCCCCCTTTTTAAAAGGGGGCTAGAGACTATCCAATATACAAATATTTACAGCCCCTCTAATTCTTCGGTGGTCATTTCTCGTGCTTCTGTTTCTAGCATAATGGGAATATCATCGCGAATGGGATAAGCAAAGCGATCGAAACGACAAATTAATTCCTGTTGCTCTTTGCGATAAATCAGCGCGCCCTTACAAATAGGACACACTAAAATATCCAATAATTTTCTATCCATGATGATCTCCTCTATTTTTCAATTTTCCTAGATCTAAACGGGTTGCATCTTCGTCTGTATTAAATCCCATAACGCTTTGTCAAAACCTTCGCTCATACAAACATGAATCGGCAATACCCAATGCTGATTTTGCACAAAGTGCGTACATTTTACAAAGTCTTTTTCCGTTAAAATAACGGGTAATGAATCCTCAAACAAAATATCGCTGGCTTTATAGGCATAATGATCGGGATAAATATGGGGAATAATATCTAAGCCTGCTGCCTGCAACATCGTAAAAAACTGCGTAGGATTGCCAAGACCTGTCACCGCATGCACCTTGATGCCTTTAAAAAAGGCTAGGGGTTGTTTTTTCCCAAGATCCATAGCGTTATGTAAAAAATCGGGTATGTACTGCATACAATAAACAGGCTTATCGATGCTAGGCTCTGGGACCTGTGCTGCATTGTAAACAATCAGATCGACCGTTTTCAAACGCGAAAGCGGCTCACGCAAAGGGCCTGCTGGTAAGCAATAGGTATTGATAGGCACAGGGCCGGCACTGAGACCGGCCCCTACAAAAGGCATCACAACAATTTCGATTGAACGTGCGAGGGCATAATGTTGCAAGCCATCATCAGACAGCACTACATCCACCGTATTATTTGCTAATAAATACTGAAGCGCTGCCACCCTATCTTTTCCTACCACAAGGGGACACTGTAAGTGTTGATAGATCAGGTAGGGTTCATCCCCTACGAGTGCTGGATCGCTTTGTGTATTTACGAGGGTAGGTTGTTGATGGCTACCCTTATAACCCCGACTAATAATACCTACCCTCAGACCACGCGTTTGAAGCATCTTTGCACTATAAATAACCAAGGGTGTTTTTCCACTACCCCCTAAGCTTAGATTACCCACTACAATGATGGGTATCTTAAAATGCGTTTGGGTTAAGACACCCTTCTGATACAGTCTACGTCTTAGTGCAGCAACCAGGATAAATAGCCAAGATAAGGGTATCAGAGGGTAAAGCATATACCCTTTTTGTTGCCAAACTGCCTGTATGGCTTTCCTAAAGCGTTCTTTGAACAACACTTTTAGCTTTACCCTTTATCAAAATCGGAAAACTGTGCACGCTTTAAAGCCGCATAACGACCATTATTTGCTAATAAAACAGCCGGTGCGCCAAATTCTACAATGCGGCCCTGCTCTAAAACCAAGACCTTATTAGCGCCTTCAATGGTGGATAAACGATGGGCAATAACGAAGGTGGTGCGCCCCTTAATAAGCACTTCTAAGGCCTCTTGAATATAGCGTTCTGATTCGGTATCGAGTGCGGAGGTTGCCTCATCCAAAATAAGAATAGGCGCATCTTTTAAAATAGCGCGTGCAATAGCAATGCGCTGTCTTTGCCCCCCAGATAAACGTACCCCATTTTCACCAATCTCTGTGTCAAATCCCTTAGGCAAGCTTTCAATAAATTCGAGGGCATGTGCCAAGCGTGCCGCACGCACAATGGCTGCACGATCCATACCACGCATATCCCCATAGGCAATATTATTGGCAACACTATCATTAAATAAAGTAACCTGCTGCGTAACCAAAGCAAATTGACGGCGCAGATCGGCTAAATCGAGGGTGCGGGTATCTTGACCATCTACACAAATAATACCTTGTTGCCAATCATAAAAACGGGGCAATAACGATACCAGTGTCGATTTTCCACTGCCTGAAGAACCCACTAAAGCAATGGTCTCGCCCGGCTCTACTTCAAAAGAAATATCATGTAAAACAGGGCTTTGTTCATGGTTGGGATAATGAAAATGAATATGATCAAAACGAACACGACCCAGAGCCCTAACCATAGAAGCCTTACCTTCATTTTTTTCAGGTGTCTGATCAAGCAATGCAAAAATACTACGAGCCCCTGCAATACCTCTTTGTAAGGTGCTGTTAACCACCGCTACTTGTTTAATGGGTCTTAACAAACCCAAAATAGCCGTTGCCATAGAAACAAAAGTTCCAGCACTCATTTCGGTGCCTAAGATACTGCCCGATTTTAAGGTTGCCAAATATAAAAAGATGGCTAGAGCACACACACCAATAAACTGCATACCGGCCACACTCGAGGCTGCGGTTGCTGTCATTTTAAGTTCTTGGCTCCAATTATCGGTGGTGGCTTGTTCGAAACGCTGGTTTTCATAAGCGGTACCGCCAAAAGTACGAATCACTTTATAGCCACCTATCACTTCGCTGGCAACATGGGTAACACGTCCCATGGTTTTTTGGATCTCTCCACTATGGCTGCGCATACGTTGACTGATCTTGTTTAAATAAACCGCTAGAATAGGGATGGTGACCAGTAGCAATAAAGTTACACGGGCATTCAGCTGAAACATCACGACGACCAATGATAGCGTGGTTAATACACCGCGTATGGCACTGGTAATGGATTCACTAATCGCTTCAGAAACCTGATCGGTATCATAGTTAATCTTAGATAATAATTCACCGCTCGTGGTTTCATCATAAAAAGAAGCAGGCAGCCCCATTAAATGGCTCAGCATTTTACGTCTAAAATCCCGCACCACACTACGCCCTACCCAGGACATAAAATAGCTGGCCATAAAATAGGCGAAGCCACGTATTAAAAAGAAGCTGACAATCACCCAGGGGATCCAATGGATGAAAATCTCATCCCGTTCTATAAACCCCCGTTCAATGAGGGGTTTGAAATAGTAAGTTATACAACCATCTGATATGGCAATCAGCGCATTACCGAAGATCCCCAAGGCAAAGGCCCACCAATAGGGTATGGCGCTCTGTAATAAACGGCGATAAACCTGTGCAGATGTATGGTAAATGGTTGTCACTTTGGGCCCTCTGAATGACTGAGAGGGGTATAATAGCACGCTCGCAAGGCAGATATAGCCGATTTGAACAACGAAGCTTCCCCTCGTTGAGTATTGTAATCTTATGATTTATGTAGTATACATACCAAACATTGCGAGACTTGGTCGTCGTTTCCTATAAAAATAAATGTGCCCAAGTTATTTTGAATTATATTCTAATAAATTGCTCGCTTATTGCCCTATAAACCTCGGTTTAGACGGCGTTTTTACCAGGAGCAAACTATTATGTCCTTTCAAGAACTGGGTTTAACCCCGGAAATACTAAGCGCTATCACCGAACAGGGCTATACCACGCCTACCAGCATTCAAAAACAGGCCATTCCGCTCATTCTAAGAGGCTTTGATATCATAGGGCTAGCGCCGACGGGTACTGGCAAAACAGTCGCCTTTACCATGCCCATACTGCAACTACTAAGTGCTCATGCACCCACCACCCCAGCGCGCCGTGTAATACGTGCTTTAATATTAACGCCCACACGTGAGCTAGCCGCGCAAGTGGGTGAAAGCGTGCGCGTGTATGGCAGACATTTAAGACTGCGCTCAGAAATTGTATTTGGTGGCGTGAGCATTAACCCACAAATAGCCAACCTACGACGTGGTACTGATATCGTTATCGCAACGCCAGGACGTCTACTTGATTTGGTCATGCAAAGAGCCATCGATTTATCCAAGGTTGAAATATTAGTGCTCGATGAAGCCGATCGTATGTTAGATATGGGCTTTATTCACGATATTAAAAAAATTATTAGGCTGTTGCCCTTCAAAAAACAAAGCATGTTATTTTCTGCAACCTTTTCAACAGAAATCCAAGCCATTGCAGATGGTCTATTATTGAACCCAAAAATCATTGAAGTTGAAAAACGTAATGTTGCAACGACTTTGGTGGAACAACTTATTTACCCCGTCGATAAAAAACGTAAACGTGAGCTGTTATCATTCATCATAGGCTCTAAGAACTGGAAACAAGTTTTGGTCTTTACGCGCACCAAACATTGTGCCAATAAACTGTGTGATCAGCTTATGGAAGATGGCTTAACAGCCGAGACTTTTCATGGCAATAAGAGCCAGGGTGCACGTACGCGCGCACTCGCCAACTTTAAATCGGGTAAGGTTAGAATACTCGTTGCGACTGATATTGCAGCGCGTGGTATTGATATCGATCAATTACCCTATGTGGTTAATTTTGATTTGCCGAATGTGGCAGAAAATTATGTACATCGCATTGGTCGTACAGGGCGTGCAGGTAATACCGGCATGGCGATATCATTGGTGTGCATCGATGATCACCCCTTTCTGAGAGATATTGAAAGAGTGATTAAAAAATCCATTCCATGGGAAGTGGTTGCCGGTTATGAACCCGATCGCAGTCTTAGAGCTGAACCCAAAGCCAAAATGCAGCAGGGCCGCATGCAGGAATATGGGCAAAATAACAGAACAGCCGATCGTTCTAGTCATAGAAAAGGTAATAGCCCACACAAGAAAGAATCCGTATGGGGCAGAAGATAAGCGTTATTTTGAACAACATGCGACTGTTTAAAATACAAACGGTGTGCGATTAGAACCTCAGGCGGACACCGACTGATCTTAGTTGAACCTTAGGCGTTGTTCTGTTTCTTGTGAAATGGCCTCTAGTATTAAGTCTCGATTATAACCTGGAATTACTTGTAACCCTTCATAATGCCCCTGATCATCGTGCAGGATAAATATTGAATGAGATAGGTCTCGATTCACCACATCAAATCCATTTTTTATCTTTCCATCTGGGCCTATAATCACCACGAATTTTTCATAGCAGAAACCAAGCACAGTAGCCTCTAGCTCACATCCCCAACTCCCTCTTCTAATACCCTGCACATATTCTTCAACCGTTTGAGCAGAAAGACCCGTGGCTAATAAAGCCTGTATAGTTCCTTCATATTGTGCTCTATTTTTTTCTATATAATCAGCAACTTGATTGCGTAATGCTATAGGTGTCGGTTTTAACACATCGCTTAATGAATCTGCAAAGGCTTGATATAAACAATTGCCATCATCTGCCACTTCAATCAATTGAAGACCTGCAGGGATGTTATAGGATGCGCGTATTGCCTGCCTTAATAGCATCGCCTCCTCTTCCGCTGCACTCATAATAGATCGAAAATCACTCCGTCTAAAATGATCGTTTAAGAAGGTCATTCTAGGCGGAGAAGAAGAACAAAAGCCATCGTCGCCGGTCATGATCGCATCTGCGTTCAAGTAGCTCAACGAGCTGTCTACTTCTTCAGTTACTGGCTTTGGGCTGTCTTTCTCATGCTCCATGATTGGTTTCCTAAGTGATTGTTTATTATTTTATTTTTAGATTAAAGTGTATTCTAAAACACCATGATAATGATTTTTTAGCAGTTATTCAATAAATCAAGTTGATTAACTAAAATAAAAAAGGATAATTAAGTGCTGAAGAACGCAATGTGCAAAAAGGAAATATATGAAAAATAGTATCGGCCCAAATCCAAATGTTATTTATCCCATGAAGGATTATAACAAGCTGGTTTTCTTAAAAAACTTTGTAAAGGCTAGTAATATTATTGTTGGTGATTACACCTATTTTGATGATTTTAGATATGGCCCTGATCAATTTGAAGAATACAATGTTTTATATAACTATGATTTTTCAAAGGTAAAACTAATCATTGGAAAGTTTTGCGCCATAGCAGCAGAAGCCAAATTTATCATGAGTGGCGATCATAAATTGGATGCCATAAGCACTTTTCCTTTTCCAATATTTCAACAGGGCTGGGAAAATGCCTACGATATTAAAGATTTACCCGTAAAGGGAGATATCGTTATTGGCAATGATGTTTGGATAGGTTTTGATAGTTTGATTAAAAACGGTGTTAGTGTGGGTGATGGTGCCATTATTGCGGCGCGTGCCGTTGTGGTTAAAGATGTCCCTGCTTATTCAATCGTTGCTGGAAACCCTGCCAAAGTCGTAAAACTGCGCTTTGATGAAAAAACCATAGAACGATTACTAGCAGTAGCTTGGTGGCATTGGGATATAGAAAAAATAAATAAGCATTTAAAGCTTATTTGTGATTTGGACGTTGGGCGACTAGAAGAAGCTGCTTTTAACAGTTGATGTTCTCTTTGATCTTCTAAGAAGCGTTTGATAATGGCAACTGTCAAGGAATCCTTGATAGTTCAAATCCCTAGAAACGCGATAGGCAGGTGGAAAACCTATACCAAATGGCACAACTTCTAAGGAATACTTACAAGTTTGCACCTACTTGAAGCTGGAAGTTCCAGTGTAATTACTCTTTATTATCTACTCCCCTGGTATGCGAGGTATTTACCCATCTTGGATGCTATTTTTTATTGACATTTAACCATTTAGATGGTAAGATTCACTGAATATTTCCATTTACCTTGGTAATAAACAGCTAAAGGTGTAAAAATGTCCTATCAAGACCTTAGTAAATTATCACGCGATCTGATTTCAGAGGCCCAATCACTACCCTTTGTTCGCAAAGAACTATTTGAA
>CAMCTX010000018.1 GCA_945878715.1 Legionella genomosp. 1
ATAAACCAGTAACCGATCCTGCGGTAAAGGCAATGTGTAGGGCTTTGGCCAAGCCAGTCTTCGCCGCTTCGGCTGTACGCACATTGGCGCGCACTGAAACACCCATACCGACATAGCCTGCTAATCCAGAAAGGACCGCACCGATAAGAAAGCCTATGGCTGAGTATTCTCCGAGCAGCATGTATAAGGCCACCATGATGACCAAGCCTACCCAGGCGATGGTGGTATATTGTCGATTCAAATAGGCTTTAGCACCTTCTTGAATGGCCGCTGCAATTTCTCGCATACGTGCATTACCTGTGGGAGCCTGCAGAATACTGCGTGCACCGAGAGCACCATAAGCCAGCGCGAACAAGCCGCTTAACACAATAAAATAATAAATGTTGGACATGAGCTACCTCTTCCTAAATAGGGCGGTTAAAAAAATCGATCTCAGAACTACGAGGAAGTATATCTGTAGCATGGAAAATCGGGCAAGCTTTAAATAAGGCTAAGAAGCACAAAGCACAAAGCGCAAAAGTAATTTAACTTAGTTTTTTTGTGGTCCTGTGGTTGAAAAACAAATGGTGCATGCTTCGCATCTCTTTGCCTATCGATGTTATCAAGCACTCAGGTCGACTAGCTTAGAAAAATCAGAGGAATCACTGGGGACTATGGCTATAGGCGCCTAATTAAGCCTGTTTTTTACGAAGCATATTCTTTTTAGAAAATGGCTTTAGGTGTATTTCCAATTTGCAACCAACGGCGCGTGCGTATTTACGCAAGGTGCTAAGGCTAGGCGAATGTTTATCGCGCGCACTGGAAGCCTCTAAGCGAGCAATAGCAGGCGCTTTGGTTCCCATTATTTTCGCTACATTTTCTTGTGTCAGACCAGAACGCTTTCTTGCTTGCAGCATTTCTCTGAGTAATTGGTATTCATCTTCTAAAGCCTCATGTTCTGCTCTGAAGATAGGATCTGCCATCCATACTGCCACCATCTCTTCATGCGTTTGAGAAGCAGGCACTTGTTTGTCATTTTTGCGCACTTTTCACCTCTTTCATACGTTGTATGGCGATCATTAATTCTTTACGTGGCGTTTCTTGTGTTTTTTTAATAAACCCGTGTAGCACCACAATGCGTTTGCCTACTAGCATGCAATAAAACACACGCGCAATACCTTCTTTGCCTTTGGGGCGCAGTTCAAACAGCCCACCACCCATGGCCCTAGAATGTGGTAAATGCAAGTCCACACCAAACTCTACCAGAAGGTTTGTTAGTTTAAGATAAGCGGCTCTTATGCCAACAGGCATACCGCACACCCAGTTTTGGACGCTTTGACTATAGTACTCAATCGTCCACTTCATAATATTATAACAAATTTGTTAATTTTTCAAACCCTCAAAAAGCTTGCGTGAACGCAAGCGGTTCTATAAAAGCCTGGGTATTTTGGTTAGAAAGAAATTGGGCGTCAATCGGCTAAATATGTAATAAGTTGTCTATATAACCTGGGCTAATGGGGTTATTGTGCCCCTAAACACGCAAGGTGCAACCCAGCGCCTTTTGCGCTAGACTAAAGCCCAGTATTCTGATGTGAGTGTGCGTTGTGATTCATACCATAAGACAGTGGATAAAGCAGTATTTTTCAGACCCAGAGGCGATCGTACTCTTTTTTGTGTTGCTGATGGGCTTTGGTACGGTCTTAACCTTAGGTCGCATTTTGGCCCCTGTTTTAGCCAGTGTGGTGATTGCCTACTTGTTAGAGTGGGTGATTACCCAATTACAATATTTTAAAATGCCCCGCCTTGTTGCAGTATTATTGGTGTTTATAGGATTTTTAGGATTATCCCTTATCGCCTTTTTCATGCTTTTACCGTTGCTATGGAAGCAATGGGTGGCTTTGTTTGACGATTTACCCCAGATGCTTTCAAAAGGCCAAGCGATTTTAGTTGAGTTAATGCATCGTTTTCCCACGGTGTTATCCCAAGAGCAGATCCACACCGTGAGTGCAGAGTTTTTAGCCCAAAGTCACGAGGCAGCCAAAATGGTGTTATCTGCTTCTTGGTCTTCGATTACTACCTTAATGACCAGCATGGTCTATATCATTTTAGTGCCCCTATTGGTCTTTTTTCTGCTCAAAGATAAAACACAAATGATGAAGTGGGCCGCGGCCTTTTTGCCGCGTAAACGGGGCGTGTTAAGACAGGTATCGACCGAGGTGAATGATCAAGTTGCCAATTATATTCGTGGCAAAGTGTTGGAAATTTTATTGGTGGGCCTAAGCACCTATGGAGTCTTTTGGTACTATGAGATGCATTATGCGGTATTGCTAGCCTCTTTGGTCGGATTGTCTGTATTTATACCCTATGTGGGTGCGATCTTAATTAGTATTCCGGTGTTATTAGTAGGGTATTTACAATGGGGTTGGGGGCCACAGTTTGGTTACTGCATGCTCGCTTATGGCATTGTCCAAGCACTGGATGGTAATGTCCTAGTGCCCCTATTGTTTTCAGAGGCTGTTAATTTACATCCCGTGGCCATTATTATTGCCACCCTTTTCTTTGGGGGTATTTGGGGCTTCTGGGGCGTTTTCTTTGCTATACCCCTTGCGACTTTAGTGAAAGCTGTGCTCAGTGCTTGGCCCAGACCGTCGCATCGGGGAATTTAAAAATAAATCATTGAGGTGGTAATCCATGGCTGGCCATAGTAAGTGGGCAAACATTAAATTTAAAAAAATGGGACAGGATGCCAAACGGGGCAAATTGTTTACCAAATGTATTCGGGAGATCAGCGTGGCTGCGCGCCAAGGCGGTGGTATAGATCCCCAGCTCAATCCACGTTTAAGGCGGGCTGTTGATAAAGCCTTATCCGTGAATATGACCCGTGATGTGATTGATCGGGCCATCAAACGTGGCTTTGGGGGACAAGACGGGCAGGATATTGAAGAAGTACGTTATGAAGGTTATGGCCCAGGGGGCGTGGCTTTGATGATCGATTGCATGACCAATAATCGAAAACGTACGGTGGCTGATGTGCGTCATCTATTGGTAAAACATGGCGGTAATTTGGGGACCGATGGTTCGGTTGCGTATTTATTTAGCGAAAAAGGCCAGATTTTCTTTGCGCCAGGCGCGGATGAACAAAAAATCACAGAAGTGGCACTAGAAGCCGGTGCAGAAGATTTGCAAGTAGAAGCCGATGGCAGTATTGAAGTCCTCACACGCTTTGAAGATTTCTATCAGGTAAAACAGGCCATGGAAGCCCAGAGTTTGAAAATCGAAGGTGCAGAGATTGCACTGATTGCTACCACAAATGTTGTGATTGACGACGCACTCATTGCTGAAAAATTTATGAAGCTGACGAACGGTTTGGAAGAATTAGACGATGTACAAACCGTTCATTCGAACGCACAGATTGATGCGAGTATCAATATGGATGTGGATTGAGTATTCTACGTATTCTAGGGGTTGATCCAGGTTCGCGCATTACCGGTTTTGGGGTGATTGAACAGCTGCGAGGTCGACAGCATTATATCGGGAGTGGTTGTATTCGGGTGGGGAATTATCCTTTTCACGAAAGACTTAAACATATTTTTGAAGGGTTATCGCAAGTCATGCGCGATTATACCCCACAGGTGATAGCCTTGGAGCAAATTTTTGTGCATAAAAATGTGGCCTCCACTTTAAAATTAGCGCAAGCGCGTGGTATTGTGATGTTGGTGGCAGCCCTTCATGGTTGTATGGTGCAGGAATACGCGCCCCGTCGCATTAAGAAAGCGGTGGTAGGTTTTGGGGGTGCCGATAAAAAGCAGGTGCAACAGATGATTAAAGCCTTATTCAAATTGGATGGATTACCGCAAGTGGATGCTGCCGATGCCTTAGCCGTTGCGCTGTGTCATGCACAACACCACGGTCTGTATCAGAAGGGTGTTGTATGATTGGGCGTTTACGGGGTTTGTTAGTTCTTAAAAAACCGCCTTTTCTGGTCGTGGAGCTGGGTGGCTTGGGCTATGATGTGCAAGTGCCGATGTCGACCATTTATCAATTGCCGCCCATTGGGTCGGAGGTTATTTTACTCACGCATTTTTATGTGCGCGAAGATTTGCAGGTGCTTTATGGTTTTATCCAAGAGCAAGAAAGAACCCTCTTTAGAGCGCTTATTAAAATATCGGGGGTGGGTCCTAAAATGGCCTTGGCTATTTTGTCGGGCATGAGTGTTTCGCAATTTATTCAGTGTGTGGATCAGCGATTAGTTGAAAACCTGATGCGTTTGCCAGGGGTGGGTCGCAAAACAGCAGAGCGTTTGATTATTGAAATGGCGGGTAAATTAGCTTTGAATCAGGGGGAAGAGGCTTTATCCAGACAGCTGTTTGAACAGACAACGCATCAGCCCTTACAAAATACACCTTCAGAAGAGGCTATCTCTGCATTGATTGCCTTGGGTTATAAACCTTCGGAAGCTACAAAAATGATTCAAGCGATGCAACCCACAGAGGCGTCTACCGAAGATTTAATACGCCGTGCTTTACAAGTGTTGGCAAAGGGTGGACGTGTGGTGACAAGCACATGATTGAATCTGATCGTTTAAGCACCGCGCTTGTGCACGCCGATGAACGGATGGCAGAGCGTGTGATTCGTCCCAAAAACTTGTCAGAATACATTGGGCAGGCCGAAGTATGCGAGCAAATGACGCTCTTTATGCAGGCAGCCAAAAATCGTTCAGAAGCGCTGGAACATGTTTTAATTTTTGGGCCACCCGGTTTGGGAAAAACAACCTTAGCGCAGGTCATTGCCTTTGAAATGGGCGGATCGCTCAAGCAAACCTCGGGCCCTATTTTAGAGCGACCGGCCGATTTAGCGGCGATCTTAACCAGTTTAGAGCCCAAAGATATTTTATTTATCGATGAAATTCATCGTTTAAGTCCTATCGTTGAAGAAATTTTATATCCAGCCATGGAAGATGGACGGATTGATATTATGATTGGGGAAGGTGCGGGCGCACGTTCTATTCAACTGGATTTACCGGCTTTTACCTTGGTAGGGGCTACCACCAGGGCTGGTTTATTAACCTCGCCTCTGCGCGATCGTTTTGGTATTGTGCAACGCTTAGAATTTTATGCCGTGGAGGATTTAATTCAGATTCTTAAACGTTCGGCCAGTATTTTGAAGATTCAACTTGACCATGAGGGCGCGGCTGAAATTGCCTGTCGTTCCCGAGGAACCCCACGGATTGCGAATCGTTTGCTACGTCGTGTACGCGATTATGCCGAGGTTCGTAGTGATGGCTTGATTAATGCAGCCCTTGCCGATCAGGCCTTAGCTCTATTGAACGTGGATAGTGCGGGTTTTGATCGCCTGGATCAAAAACTGTTGCAAACGATTATACAAAGTTTTGGTGGTGGGCCGGTGGGTTTAGATAATGTGGCTGCAGCCATTGGTGAAGAGCGTGGCACGATTGAAGAAGTCTTAGAGCCTTTTTTGATCCAGCAAGGTTTTTTAATGCGCACCCCGCGTGGCCGTGTGGTGACAGAACGAACTTATCGCCATTTTGGGCTGGCCTATACGCCGACTGTAGGGGCCGACCTCTGTGTCGGCCCTGTGCCAGCGGTGCCTCAGGCGATCGATGAATAAAATCCCCATTATTACGCTCGATGGTCCCAGTGGTTCGGGCAAGGGTGCTGTGGGTCGGATGCTTGCAAAGCAATTGGGTTGGCATTATTTAGACAGCGGTGCGATCTATCGCTTGGTAGCTTTAGCAGCCATGCAGCGTTCTATGGCTTCAACCGATGAAGCCGCTTTATGTACCCTCGCGCATACCTTGGATATTGTTTTTGAAGATGATGGAAGGATCTTGCTAAGGGCCGGCACTGAGACCGGCCCCTACAATGATGTGAGCGAAACCATACGCTCTGAAGCGTGTGGCCAAATGGCTTCAGAAATAGCACAGTTGCCTAACCTTCGATTAGCCCTACTGGCACGCCAGCGTTCTTTTGCGACCCCTCCCGGTTTGGTAGCCGATGGTCGTGATATGGGGACTGTGGTCTTTCCAGAGGCAGCGTTTAAGTTCTTTTTAGAGGCTTCTCCTGCACTGCGTGCCGAACGTCGGTATTGGCAGTTGAAGGAAACAGGGCAGAATGTTAGTCTAGAAGACCTTCAGCGGCAGATGGTGCTTCGGGATGCCCGTGATAGAACACGTGCAGATGCACCTTTGAAGCCTGCGGGGGATGCTGTAGTCGTTGATACCACGGCATTAGGCGTAAAGGCGGTGTGTGCACAGATCATGCAAATGATAAACCTGCCCCTTTGCTAAGTTTCTTAACAAAACCTGTGCATGGCCTTTGGGCGATGTTACAGCTTACGGAAGTGTATTATTTATGAGCGAAAGTTTTGCGGAGTTATTTAAACAAAGTACCGAGAAATCCAAGGTACAACTAGGTTCTGTCATGGTCGGTACAGTCGTCCATATAGGTCCAGAGATGGTCACTATTCATGCGGGGCTTAAATCAGAGGGACGCGTTCCCCTCGAACAATTTTATTCTGAGGCCGGCGAACTAGAAGTTGCGGTGGGTGACAGCGTTGAAGTGGTGCTCGATGCCGTTGAAGATGGTTTTGGTTTTACCCGTTTATCCCGTGAAAAAGCCAAACGAATGGAGTCTTGGACACGGTTAGCTGAAGCACATGAAGCGGGCGAATCGGTGCGCGGTATCATTAGTGCCAAAGTGAAGGGCGGCTTTACGGTCGATCTGCAAAATATTCGTGCCTTTTTACCGGGATCCTTGGTGGATGTACGGCCTGTACGTGATTCCGTGAATTTAGAAGGTAAGGAACTCGAATTTAAGGTGATTAAGATTGATCGCAAACGCAATAATGTCGTGGTGTCCAGACGTTCTGTAGTCGAATCGGAAGGTGGTGCCGAACGCGAAGCCTTAATGACCAGCTTACAAGAAGGCCAAGCCATTCAGGGTGTTGTGAAGAACCTGACCGATTACGGCGCTTTTGTAGATTTAGGCGGTGTAGATGGTTTGCTGCACATTACCGATATGGCATGGCGTCGGGTTAAACACCCAAGCGAGATTGTCTCGGTAAGCCAAGAGATTATGGTGAAGATCCTAAAATTCGATCGCGAAAGAAGTCGTGTTTCTTTAGGGTTGAAGCAGTTGAGCGAAGATCCCTGGGTGAATATTGCTAGCCGTTATCCAGAGCGTACACGCTTGGTGGGTAAGGTCACGAATGTAACCGATTATGGTTGCTTTGTGGAAATCGAAGAAGGGGTTGAAGGCTTGGTGCATGTTTCGGAAATGGATTGGACCAATAAAAATATTCATCCCAGCAAAGTTGTGAATTTGGGCTTGGATGTTGAAGTGATGGTGCTCGATATAGACGAAGAACGTCGTCGTATTTCATTAGGCTTAAAACAATGCAAGTCGAATCCCTGGGAGGCATTTGGTGCCACCCATCAGAAAGGGGATAAAGTTACCGGTAAAATTAAGTCGATTACCGATTTTGGGATCTTTATTGGTCTGGAAGGTGGTATCGACGGTCTGGTGCATTTATCCGATATCGCTTGGCATGAAAGTGGTGAAGAAGCTGTACGTCGTTATAAGAAAGGCGAAGAAGCCGAAGCGGTTGTATTGGCTGTGGATCCAGAACGTGAGCGTATTTCCTTGGGCATTAAGCAATTGGAAGGCGATCGTCATGCAGACTTTATGGCCGAGCATACCAAGGGTAGTATCTTGAGTGGTACGGTGTTGGCGGTCGATGCCAAGGGCGCGACCATACAATTGGCAGAGGGTGTTGAGGGTTATATCAAAGCCTCAGATCTTAGCCGTGACAAAGTGGAAGACGCACGCACGGTGTTAAAAGAAGGTGATGTGGTAGAAGCTGCTTTACTGGGTGTTGATCGCAAGACCCGTGTTGTGAATCTATCGGTGAAAGCCAAAGACACGAAGGAAGAACGTGAAGCCGTACAAGAGCTTCATCGTTCAGAAGGTCGTGCAACCTTGGGTGATCTGCTCAAAGAACAGATGGATAAGGATGAAGAAGAAGAGAACTAGGATCAACAGCACCTTGTCTCGTCATTGCGAGCATCGCGAAGCAATCCAGAAAAAAAGCTTATGAGGGCCTGGATTGCCACAGCGGCTATGCCGCTTCGCAATGACGGAACTGCGCGATAAGGAGGATTAATGCGCTTATTGAATCATTTCATGGCGATAGTGCTAGTCCTTTTTGCAGTCGTATTTGGGTTGAGCTTTGCTTTATCCAATTCCGAGCTCGTACAAGTGCATTATTATGTGGGTACGAAGACGGTGCCTTTATCTATGCTGGTGTTGGGTGCTTTAGTACTAGGCTTGGTGATTGGATGGTTGGCAGCGCTACCCACTATTATTCGGCTTAAGATAGAAAAGACTTATTATCAAAGACATCAAGCCCCATGATGAGTTCCGTGCTGTTTCTACTCTTACCTTTGGCGGCCTATTCAGGTTGGTTATTAGGTCGTCGGCTTTTTACCTTAGAGACGCTGCGTAAAGTTTTTCGTCTTGAAACGAATGCCCCACCTGCGTATCAACGTAGCGATATCAAACAAGATGTTGAAACCCATTTAGCCTTGGGTGGCCTCTTTAGGCGCCGAGGCGAATTGGATAAAGCAGTGGGTATTCACCAACAATTAGCCGATCAAAACTCACTCACAGCAGAGCAACGCGCCCTTTCTTTATTGGAATTAAGCCGTGATTATATGCGTGCAGGCATGTTAGATAGAGCAGAAGTTTTGCTATTGGATTTGAGTGAGCAAGCCCACGATCTGAATGCTGTTTTTCCCTTGCTGCTTGATGTGTATCAACAAAGTAAAGATTGGATGCGTGCCATTCAAACCGCCGAGCAATGGCAAGCCAAAACCAAGCGTGATATGCGTTACCATATTGCGCATTATCATTGTGAGCTTGCAGAGCAGCAATGGTTAAAGGGTGAGCGTAATGATGCTATCCAGCCTATTAAGACAGCCTTAGGGGTGAATGCCCGTTGTGTGAGGGCTGGATTGTTATGGGCTAATATTGAGGCGCAAGCCGGACATTTTGAACAGGCTATCCAAATCTATCAAAATATTTACGATCAAGACCCACCCTTTCTTGCAGAAATAGTGTTGCCTTTAGCGCGATGTTATGATGCCTTGGAAGATCCAGAAGGCATGCTCCACTATTGTGAGCATCATCTAAAGCATATGAGCACCGTGGCGGTCTTAGCTTTATCTGAATGGATCTATCAACGCAAAGGTCTTGATGCCGCGAAGGCTTTTTTGGTGCAACATCTGCAAAAGCATCCTTCATTGGGTGGGCTTCATCGTTTAATGCAGTGGACCCAAGTAGCCGAGGGGGATCTGCAGCCTGATCTCGCATTGTTTCAGGGGTTGGTACAGAAGATGTTGGTTGATAAACCTTTGTATCAATGCGAAGCTTGCGGCTTTTCGGGTAGAACCTTGCAGTGGCAATGTCCTAGCTGTAAGCGTTGGGATGTTATAAAACCGGTGGATGAATAAGCTATGACCTTACTTAATAGTACGCCTGGATTGATTCGCAAAGCGGTTTTTCCTGTGGCTGGCATTGGTACGCGCTTTTTACCGGCTACCAAGGCTAGTCCTAAAGAGATGATGCCTATTGTTGATAAACCTTTAATACAGTATGCGGTTGAAGAGGCTGTCTCTATAGGGGTTGAAGAACTTATTTTTGTGACCAGTGGCACCAAACGTGCGATTGAAGATCATTTTGATAAAAATTTCGAATTGGAATATAGGCTTGAAAAGGCTGAGAAAACAGAACTTTTAGCCTTGGTTCGCAATATTTTACCCGAGGGCGTACGCTGTATTTATATTCGGCAAGCAGAGCCTTTAGGGTTGGGGCATGCTATTTTGTGTGCAAAATCGGTTGTGGGTGCAGAGCCTTTTGCGGTACTTTTGGCCGATGATCTGATTGAAAACACGGGTTCCTCTTGTTTATCTCAAATGCTAGAAGTATTTAAAGAAGTACGTCGTAGTATTGTCGCCGTGCAAAAAATGCCTGTTCAGGAACTGTGTCATTATGGCGTTGTGCGCTTTGAAAAAAGTTTTGAAAAATATGGTTTAATCAACAAAATCGTTGAAAAACCCGCTTTAGGTTTAGAGCCTTCCCATTTGGGTGTGGTGGGGCGCTATATTTTTAATCCTAGTATTTTTGCAGCGCTTGAAAATTTGCAAAAAGGTGTTGGTGCGGAAATTCAATTAACCGATGCGATTGATAAATTACTTGCAACAGAGACAGTGTATGCAAACCTTGTGCAAGGTACACGCTATGATTGTGGCAGTCAATTAGGGTACTTGCAGGCTATTGTGCACTATGGTCTAAAACATCCAGCCTTAGGTAAGGCGTTTGAAGCTTTCTTAAAACAAAGCCTATGATTGTAAAAAGAACCGCATAAGACCACCGGTTTGAATCGATTGAAACAATTGCTGATAGGTTTTTACCTGTAATTTTCGTTTAATATTTTCTCTAAAGGTTTGTACGGTTCTGATGGATATTCCATCGAGCGATCGCGCTGTTTCTTTAATCGAAAAACCATTGAGCCAAAAACGCAGACATTCTATTTCTCGGCGTGTAAGTCTTTGATGGGTCGCAGTGCGTATGGCGAGCATGATGGGCTCCCAATCGAAACGAACACTAAACAATGGCTCAGGCAAATCCCTTGGTTTTAGCTGCATATTTTCAATCCCTGTAAAATATCATGGTGTTATCGAAAGAGAGATCATAATTTTCTAAAAACCCTTTGTAAATAGTTAAAATACCCGAGTGTAAATACAATAGCGTATCTACGCTTAATTTAGGGGGTGCTTGTAAATGCCCCTATTTATCATTAGAGTATTTCTTTTTAAAGTGCTCATTGAAAGGGAGAGACTCATGTTAATAAGGCGAGAAAAAGACTGAGCATGGGTATGGCTGCAATACTGTCCGCCGGCTTGATCGCAGCGACTTTGGCCATTATCGTGATGTTTCTAAAGAAAACGTTCTGGCCACTTACTATGCTTTTCCGGCAGCGATTGTTGCTTTTTCCAATACGCTAGGTGGTACTTTATTATAATGATTTAACGCGTAATTGTAAGCCGCCCATAGAAGTTACCATCAATCAAATTGGAAAAATTATTGTAATAGAAGTCAAAGAAGGACTGAAAAAACCTTATGCATGTAGTTCTGGATATTATCGGCGTTTAAATGGCACTACGCAAAAGATGAGCCATGAAGAGCTTGAAATAATGTTTATAGAAAATGATTCTAAGTCATTTGAAATAAAAACGGCCTCACATTTTACCTTTGAAGATATTTCCGATGCTAAAGTAAGAGCCTTTGCTAAGGAAGCCAATATACGTTTGGGGCGTACCTCTATAGAAGATTTTCTGCGTAGCCTAAGTGTTGCAAGCCAGAACCAAGTTAATAATGCTGGAATCATGTTTTTTGCTAATAATGTTTATAAATACATTCATCAATCTCAGATGGTGCTGGCTGCTTTTAAAGGTGTAGAACGCTTACACATTTACGACCGCCGAGATGTGCGTGATGATCTATTAACACAGTTTAACGAAGCGATGGCATTCATTAAGCGGCATTTGAACGTGCGCAGTGAAATAAAAGGCGTGAATAGATATGATATTTATGAAATTCCTTTAGAAGTATTACGCGAAGCGGTTGTTAATGCGATAGTGCATCGTGATTACACTATAACTGGGACCCAAATTGGTATAGAGATCTATGATGATAGAGTTGAAATAGTTAATCCTGGTGGTTTGCCGCGAGGGTTAAATAAATCAAAACTTGGCAATCTTTCAGTACGTCGGAATGAAATTATTGCCGATTTATTTTATCGATTAGACAAAGTTGAGCGCATGGGTCATGGAATTAAGAAGATGCGCTCTGCTATGTTGGCTGCGGGGCTTCGCAAGCCTAAGTTCGAGTCAGATTTCTTTTTTACGGCTACTTTTTACAGGTCGCCAGAGTTTTCGTTGAAGCAGACTACCCAGGTAGGGTTGGTAGATGGGTTGGTAGAAAGTGTGGAGAAAACTACCCAGAAAACTACCCAGAAAACTACCCAGAAAATGATGGAATTAATCAAGAAAGATCCTACTCTCACTAGAGCAAAAATGGCCCTGGAACTAGGGATTACGTCTGATGGCGTTAAATTTCACATTAAACAAATGAAAGCCAAGGGTCTTATTAGAAGGATGGGATCCGATAAGGGTGGGACTTGGGTCATTATTGAATAATTGAATTGTGTGGCTGGTAATGCACCAACTTCAGATTGAGCATCTTAACTATATAATTCTGAAACAGCTTCTTACAGAAATTCCTTGGGGCAGAACATTGCTATTAGGTTTTTTGAAGGCTAATTTTTTATACAGCTATTCATTATTTAAGCATCATTATGCTTCATCAATTGCGTCAAAAATGGATTCAAAGCCGAAATTTGAAGCAATTGAAGCATAAAAACATCATTGTAACTATTTATTGATTCATTTGCTTCAATGGGGCGGACCGAACCACCGACCCAGGGCTAACAGTTTTAGGGTTTTGCGGTGAATAAGGTCATTAATCACCGCATAAAATGCGGCGATTAGGCTTGTGCCTGCGGTAAATAGCTGCTATAATCACTGCAAAATTTGCGGTGATTAATGATGTGGATATATGAACATAAGGGCTGGCCAAACTTCAGTTGGGATTACCAGAGACTAAGCTCCAAGTTGGCCGACATTCGTCATCGCCAAGGTCGTTTGCTGGGCAGAATGGAGGGGCTAGGCTTCGATCTTAACCGTGAAGCACTTCTTAGTACTTTGACCAGTGATGTGGTGAAGTCTTCAGCTATTGAGGGAGAAGACCTTAATCCTGATGAGGTCCGGTCATCGATTGCACGTCGGCTAGGAATGAATGTTGCTGGTCTTATAGCAGCCAGTCGTCATGTTGAGGGTATTGTGGAAATGATGCTGGATGCCACACAGTCATTTTCAAAACCTCTTAGCAAGAAACGTTTGTTTGATTGGCATGCAGCCTTGTTTCCCACAGGACGTAGCGGAATGCATTCTATTGTAGTTGGAGACTGGCGCAACGATGATAGTGGGCCTATTCAGGTTGTTTCTGGGCCTATCGGACATGAAACAATTCATTTTGAAGCGCCAAGTGCAGATAGACTTTATAAAGAGATGGCAATCTTTCTTTCATGGTTTGAAGAACCAGATAATGTTGATCCGGTTTTAAGAGCGGGTATTGCGCATCTTTGGTTTATTACTATTCATCCTTTTGAAGATGGGAATGGCCGTATTGCTAGAGCTATTGCTGATATGGCATTGGCTCGTGCGGATAACACGGCCTATCGTTTTTATAGTCTTTCCTCTCAATTTGAATTTGAGCGCAAAGATTATTACAACCAACTAGAAAGACAACAACGCAGCACACCGGAAATGACGGGTTGGTTGGAATGGTTTTTAGATTGCCTTGGACGATCAATTTCTAGCGCGGAAGACACGTTGAGCAAGGTAATGTTTAAGGCTCAACTTTGGAATAAGATTAATCAAAACCCTGTGAATGACCGACAACGCCGTATAATCAACCGCATGTTGGAGGATGATTTTAAAGGGCATATGAACACATCAAAATATGCTAAATTGGCGAAATGTTCAAACGATACAGCGCTTAGAGATATTCAGGATTTAAAGGGCCGAGGCATTTTTATACAAAATGCTGGCAGCGGGCGAAGTACCAGTTATCATCTAACAGATGAAGCTTAATTATTTTTTTGTGCCAAAAAAAGCTTGGGTCATTTTTAGAATAATAGGGTTTCTTAGACAAAAATCCTTAAAAGGTTTTAATCTGGATATCAATGCGTTTTGCTGCGCGTAACATAAGATCCCCTAGAACATGGTTGAGTGCAACTTGAAAGATTGGCTCCCCGGGACGGACTCGAACCGCCGACCTAGTGGTTAACAGTCTCCCGCGGTCATAAAAACCCCTTAATTTAGAGGTATTTTAGGGACTTTTTCACTGTTGCGCCCACTACAACGTCCAACAGTGTCGCACAATGTAGATCTGATCCACACAAAACCCACACAGAAGGGGTTTAGAGGATTTCTAGGTTTTTTATCCTATTTATTTTTTCAGTCTTTTGTCGTACAAGACGCTATGTGCTTTAAATGCTTTTTGGGGAGCAAAAAACCATGGTAGTCAAAGACAAAAGATCAACGATGAACGTACAGGGCACAGGCATTAGCATTCTATCGACGGCATCTCACGAATATTCAAATTTCCTCAATTCGGTAAAAGAGCAAATTCAACAGTCTAGAATTAATGCTTTCAGGGTAGTTAATCGTGAATTACTATTCTTGTATCAAAACTTAGGTAAACAAATAGTTGAAGCGCAAGAGAAGTACGGCTGGGGTAGGTCAGTTGTCGAAAATTTATCAAAGGATCTCATGCAACAATTTCCAGGTAACAGCAGTTTTTCGCCGAGAAACCTATGGTGGATGAGGCAGATTCATATTGAGTATGGTAACTATACAATTCTGAAACAGCTTGTTTCAGAAATTCCGTGGGGCCATAACATTGCAATTATGCAAAAAGTTACCGACATGAAAGCGAGGGAATATTACATTAAAGCTACGATAGAGCTTGGTTGGAGTAGAAATGTCTTAATCCATCAAATTAAATCCATGGCCTATGAGCGCCATATCTCTATTGAGAAGCAGAATAATTTCGCTGAGGTCCTGCCAGAGCATTTAGCTGAACAAGCCGAACTGGCAATGAAAGACACTTATATGCTTGATTTTTTGGGGATCAAAAAGCCCATATTAGAAGCATATTTAGAACGACAAATGATTCTTAAGATTAAAGATGTCATTTTAGAGCTAGGCTTTGGGTTTGCTTTTATGGGTAACCAATATAGGATCAAAACTCCAACCAACGATTATTATATAGATCTATTATTTTACAATCGCTATTTAAAGTGCCTTATTGCAGTTGAATTGAAAGCAGGGGCGTTTAAACCAGAATATGCTGGAAAAATGAATTTCTATCTAAATTTGCTTGATGATTTCACTAAGGCCAAAGATGATAATCCTTCAATTGGTATTATCCTATGTACTGAACGAAATCGATTTGAGGTTGAATATGCTTTGCGAGGCTTAAATAAACCTGTTGGTATTGCTGAATATAGATTAACCAAAGACTTACCTTTGGACTTGGCAGATAAGTTACCATCAGCCAAGGTCTTAGAAGAAGAGTTGACAGCAACTTGCAGTGCTGTTATGCAGATGACATTGCTTGATAAGGAAGAAGGTGTCGTTAATGGAATTTGATGAAAATGTACAGACATTCCTAAAAGAACTGAAAAAATTTCAATATAAATTCGATGGCGATCGAATCTGGACAATTATCTTTTCTGACAAAAAGGATAGATGGCATAAACTCCACGTTCAACAATATAAAGATATTTTTTACATATCCTTGATAGATGGGGATGCGCCTGCTTTGGAAGTGCAACCAGGTAAAAAAGTTGAAACATACGAATCGCGTGGTTCTTCTTGGGGCAGACCCTCAAGGCTGGATTGTCATGAGGTAGACCCGCAATGGGAACCGTTAATCTCTGCTGCTCGTGCTTGGTTAAAGCGCGTTGAAGGTGATTGGATTAAAGTAAATGCCTTAGTTATGGAAAATTACCCTGTCAATCGTCGCAAGGGTTATGTGCCACATTCAATCGTGCGGGCATCTTTGCCTGATGTTTTTCGGCTCGATGGCGAGCTTGGCAAGAAAAATACTGCCAAATTTATAAAAATGCATGAAAGTAGATATTTTTGGGATGCCAAGAATATAGAACGTTTGACCATGACAGCAAAAATATTTTTTGATTATTGCAAAATCGCTTACATTGCCGCCAAAAGAAAAGATGAACGGGTTGATGAAGAATTATCTGGGCTAGAAATGTATAAGCGTTATGCTGATGGGCGGCATGAAGGATTATTGGATATCAATATAGACTCCGAAGAAGAATTTGCCACCTGGCTAGATGGTGCGCATCCCAAAAGAGACCGTGGAGGACATCCCTGGGAAATTAAACGTGGCGGTAACACAACCCATATAGATTTAACTGTTTCCCGTCCGCGCTTTCGTGAAAAAGAAGGTTTTATTGTTAGCATCAATGCACGTGCCATAACGCGTATGGCAGAGGCTATACGCATGTTTTTAAGTTTGTATGACGCAGGCATGCCCATTACAATTAGTGAACCAGAAGCGATTATTAAGCGATTGTTAGCGCAAGACAATATTGGTATTGTGCCGTGCTATGCTTCATTACACCGTGCCAATCAATCATACCCCGAAGAGCAGGATGTCTTTGATGTGATGCATTATGATGACCTTGGCAGGTATAAACGCAGAATGAAGCCTTTTATCATATGGCATCCATTACCCATGTTGATCCCTAAGTGACACACTGTATTTTTATATAGTTATTAATAAGTTAAGCATAAAACCTGCTCTTCACCTGTAATCAGATTTGTTTTCATAACTCTGGTACAATAAATGGGTTAACAAACAGGTGTGTTTTATTATGATTGATCATTCAATGGTGACGACAGGGTTTGAAATTGACAATTATCGCATTGTAAAAACATTGGGCGTATCTAGAGGAATTATCGTGCGGTCACGTTCTGTCTTTGGTACTTTCGGTGCTTCAGTTCAGATGGTCTTTGGTGGCAATATTACCCTTCTTACTAAGCTTTGCGAAAGAACGCGTAAAGAAGCCTTTGAACTCATGCTGCTGCATGCGGAAGAACTGGGTGCAAATGCGGTCATCGCCATGCGTTACGATGCGACTGAGATGATGCGTGGTGTTACTGAAGTACTTGCTTATGGTACGGCGGTTTTCATAGAGCCGCTTTAATAGAACCCGTTTTCAAAGGTGTATTGGCTCCCCGGGACGGACTCGAACCGCCGACCTAGTGGTTAACAGCCACGTGCTCTACCAACTGAGCTACCGGGGAAAAATGGGCATGACAATAGATACGTTGCGCGATAATAACGAAGTTCTGTGGGAGGGTCAACCGCCTCCCACAAGATTAGTTAAATTACTTATCCTTGTGGGAGTTCGCTATCGTAAGGGCCTTGAGTAGGTTCAAGCCTTCATAGAGCTGGTAATCCGTATACAGAAGGTTATCGGCTTTGTTAGCATCCTTAGCGTCTGGACTATTGCCGGTTGGGGAGGTTAAATGTCTGAGCAGATCTTCCTCATGGACGACGAGCGAGCTTACTTCTTCTGTGCCCTTGGGTTCTGGGATCTTTAGGTTTTGGACAATGATATCGGGCGTAATGCCGGTGGCTTGAATGGAGCGTCCTGAGGGCGTGTAATAGAGCTGTGTGGTAAGTTTGAGCCCCCGATCATCCTTGAGTGGGAATACGGTTTGCATGGATCCTTTACCAAAGCTTTGGGTACCCACAATGACCGCACGATGATAATCTTGGAGCGCGCCGGCCACAATCTCAGAAGCAGAAGCGGTGCCTGCATTAATGAGTATGACAATGGGTGCACCCTTCAAAAGATCGGCACCATGGGCTTTCTCTTTGAGTTGGGTATCGGGTGTACGACCTTTGGCATAGACGATAAGCCCATCGTATTGCGTGAGTTTATCTCGATCTAAAAAGGTATCGGCTACTTGCACCGCACTTTCAACCACACCACCCAGATTATTGCGCAGATCTAAGATAATGCCATCTAAGACATCGCCATTATTTTTGCGTAGTGTTTGGAGCGTCTTGATTAAATCGTCCCCAGAATTGGTTTGAAATTGTGCAATACGAATATAGGCATGACGTTTGTCGAGCATTTTGCCACGAATACTTTGTACATGAATGGTATCGCGCGTGACCTCTAGGATAAGCGGAGCAGCTTCGGATTGACGTACAATGGTTAGCTTTACTTTGGAACCTTTTGCGCCACGCATAAGATCGATAGCCTCGCGGGTGGTGAGTCCTTTGATGGGGGTATCGTTGATGCGTACAATCAGATCGCCTGCTTGGACGCCTGCACGCTGGGCGGGGCTATCGTCGAGGGGGCTGATTACACGGATATAGCCATCTTCGGGGAGCACTTCGACGCCTAATCCTCCAAACTGTCCGCTGGTATTGGCTTTGAGATCGGCAAACTCTTCAGCATCGAAATAACTAGAATGGGGATCTAAGCCGGATAACATGCCACGCATCGCATTTTCAAACAGCAGTTCATCACTCACCGGTTGCACATAGTATTCTTTGATATATTCGATCACTTTGGTAAAGCGTTGTAGATCGGCTAAGGGCAATTTGCTTTCGGCGGGTTCCTTGCTAAAAACACTGCCGGATAGCGATAAACAAAGGCATCCTATTAAACATCCCAAAAAACCCATCCGTGCCGTGGCCCGGGAACGATGCCCTGTTAATTGCATATTTGGAGCTCCAAATAATGAAAGTGAACGAAAATGGTAGAATCTACGCAGTATAATCTGGATTACAGGGTTTCGCCTATTTTTTTTAGGGCAATGAGCGGGGTACCGGACATCTCGGGGGGGATTGCAAGCCCCAGCAGTTGAAGCATAGTGGGCGCTATATCGGCAAGCGTGCCCTGTTCTTTTATCATCAAGGCGGGTTTGCCCACATAGATAAAAGGGACGCGCGCCGTGGTATGGGCCGTATGGGCTTGGTGTGTTTGGGGATCGAAAAGACAATCCGCATTGCCATGATCGGCGGTAATCATCAATTCGCCACCCGCACGTTCTAAGGCCACACACACTTTTTCCAAGCATTGATCGAGGGTCTCAATGGCTTGGACTGTTGCCGGAAAATTGCCCGTATGTCCTACCATATCGGCATTGGCATAATTACAAATAATGACATCAAAGCGATGGGCTTCTATTGCATCACACAAAGCCGCTGTAATTTCAAAAGCAGACATGGCAGGACATTGATCGTAAGTAGCCTCTTTTTTTGAAGGGATAAGGATCCGATCTTCTTGTGCAAAAGGTGTTTCTAATCCTGCATTCAAAAAGAAAGTGACATGGGCATATTTTTCGGTTTCGGCAATGCGCAGTTGTTTTAAACCCTGAGTGGCAAGGATCTCACCCAAGACAGGTCGGATGACTATTTTGGGAAAGGCCACTTGTGCTTTTAGCTTCGAATCGTATTCCGTGAGCGTGACAAACTGGATCGGTGTGGGCCATTGTTTTCTAAGAAAACCTGTAAAGTGGGGATCGCTTAGGGCAGCACTTAATTGCCGTGCTCTGTCTGCACGAAAGTTCATAAATAGCACGAGATCGTCTGCGTGAATGGGGGGGCTTGAACCAATGCGTGTTGGGGCGACAAATTCATCTGTTTCGCCACGCGTATACGCAAAAACAAGGGCTTCTAAGGCCGAGGGACAAGACCACGCGGCTTTACCTTCTGTAAGCAATTCATAGACACGTTGTGTGCGGTCCCAACGGTTGTCGCGATCCATCGCATAGTAACGTCCGCTGATGGAAGCAATAGAAGCATGGGTTGAGGCAGGCAATGCGCTGCATACTTTTTGTAAGGGGAGAAGAGAAGCCTTGGCACTGCTGGGGGGCGTATCGCGACCATCTAAGAAAGCATGGATCCAGATCTGTGAAACACCTTGTTTGGCAGCGAGTTGTATGGCAGCGTAAAGATGATCTTCGTGACTATGAACACCACCAGGGGACAACAAAGCTAGAAGATGGACCGCACGCTTTTTTTCTGCAGCTGCTTTGAAGGCTTCTACCAAAACAGTATTACGATCAAAATCGCCGTTTTGAATAGCCGCGTTGATGCGGCCTAAATCTTGTAATAGCGCTCTGCCAGCACCGATACAAAGATGCCCGACTTCTGAATTACCCATTTGGCCTGGGGGTAGGCCTACATCGACGCCCGAGGCTGATAAGGTGCTATGGGGGCATTCGCGTAATAGCCGATCCCAGGTGGGTGTCTTTGCCTGCGCGATCGCATTATCCGGGGTGGGAGGGCCTTCTCCCCAACCATCCAGAATGACTAATACCATGGTTTTTTGATTCATACCGCATTATACACACTTAACATTTTGTTTTAGCGGTGTTTCAGATATACTCGGACTTTTTCAGGGTTATTGCAGATGCAGTTGGTCGATTTCATAACTAAACATTGGATACTCTGCACCCTTTTGGTGCTGGTTTTGCTGCTGTTCTTGCAGCAAGAATGGCATCATCGCAGCACGGGCATCCTTCAGATTACACCTGAACAAACCGTGCAATGGATGAATCAGCAGCAGGCTGTTGTGATCGACATACGCTCGCAAGCAGCCTTTGCACAAGGACATCTATTAGGATCGCTTCATATCGAACAGGCTGTCTTGGAAAAGAAAATACAGAGCTTGGAAAAATACCGGCAGCGTCCCCTTATTATTGTGTGTCAAGCAGGTCATACGGCGATGCAGGCAGCGCAGCTGTTGAAGCAGCAAGGCTTTAAAGCCCTTGTATTGGGTGGAGGTTTGCAACAATGGAAATCGAACGGCTTGCCCGTGGTGCAATGAGGAAAAGATAATGAACACAAACAGTTTAAATGGTCAGGAGATCGCACAGAACGGGCATGATAGCCTGGATGGACCTTTATTTTCCGTGCACAGTATTTATTTGAAAGATATATCGTTTGAGGCACCCTTTGCGCCGCAGATTTTTCAGCAAGCGTGGAAACCCAAGGTCGATTTCGATCTGCAAATGGGATCGCAAGTACTCTCAGAACCCGAACACATTTACGAGGTCGTTTTACATTTAACAGTGACCGTGAAATTGGGTGAAGGGGAGCAGGAGCAAACAGCTTTTGTGATCGATTTACAACAAGCCGGTGCTTTTGCTGCCAAAGATTTTTCAGAAGAAGCCTTAAAACAATTGTTGGCTACTGCTTGTCCCACGCTGCTTTTTCCCTATGCACGCGAAACCGTTTCGAATATGGCAACACGGGGTGGTTTTCCACAATTAGTGTTACCTCCCATTAACTTCGATCGCATGTATGCCCAGCATTTGAGCGGTCAGACTGAAAGCACACAGGTTGCAAGGGTTTAGTATGGAAAAACCTCAGAGCGGATCATCGGTTGCAGTCCTTGGCGCAGGTGCTTGGGGAACAGCATTGGCTATTCTCTTGGCTAAAAATGGGCAACAGGTGGGTTTATGGGATCATGATGCGGCTTTATTAGCCCTTTTAAGCCAAGAGCGGCGTCATACACGTTATCTACCCGAGGTAGCTTTTCCCGATCAACTCTTCATTCGTTCGTCCTTAGAAGAAGCCTTGAACAATGCCGATACCCTTGTGGTGGTGGTACCCAGTCAGGCCTTTGCTTTGCTTTTAGCCGCCATGCAACCTTTGTTGCGGCCGGTGCATCGTATTGTATGGGCGACAAAGGGCTTAGAACGTGGTACGGCGGCGCTATTGCATACGGTGTTTGAGCGCGTATTGGGTACACGTTATCCTTATGCGGTGTTGTCGGGCCCTAGTTTTGCCCTGGAGGTGGCCTTAGGTCTACCTACAGCGGTGACGGTCGCATCCAAAGACACCGTTTTTGCAGAAGTACTCAAGGCACTCTTTGAAAATGCCAGTTTTGGTATACAACTAAGTGATGATATGATTGGCGTGCAGCTGGGGGCGGTCTTTAAAAATGTTTTAGCAGTTGCTGTGGGTCTATCGGATGGGGTACAGTTTGGGGCTAATGCCAGGGCAGCGTTGATGACGCAGGGCTTGGCGCAAATGATGCAGTTGGGCACGGCCATGGGCGCTCGACCAGAGACCTTTATGGGACTTTCAGGGTGTGGGGACGTTATTTTAACCTGTACCGACAACCAGTCTCGTAATAGACGCTTCGGTTTGGCCTTGGCTGAGGGTTTAAGTGTCGATCAGGCACTCGCACGTATTGGCGGGGTGGTCGAAGGCTTGTACAATGTGGAGCAACTGCGCGATTTGGCGAAGCATCATGGCTTAAGTTTGCCCATTGTAGAACAGGTGTTTGCTGTCATTGAGCAACAGATTTCTGCACGAGATGCAATAAAGGCGTTGTTTTGAGGGTTCTGTAGGCAAATAGTTTGGCAAATCACGTAGAATTGCCTAGACTGTAGCTTATGGTTTTTGTGAAAATAAAGTGGAATGGAAGGGGAGTCTTAATGAAGAACTTAGCAAAAGTTGTTGTTTTAGCTTGTATGTTGGTACCTGTTGCTTGCTTAACAGCGTGTGCTGGAAAGCGTTGCTGTTCAGGAACAGAACATCACAAACTTGAAAAAATGAAGAACGAAAGAGTCGGCAAGTAAGCCGTTTCTTGAACGATCGAAGCTCCTCTTAACAGGGGAGCTTTTTTCAAAAGCCTTCACTAATCGATGCGAACCGGGTACCCATTCGGGTGCTTGACTGCCATCTTTGCACTAGCCCAATTTACCCAATGTGCTTCCTTTATAGCACTATTAATGATTTTCGATAAGCGATCAAGACTAGCCGATGCTGCATAGTGTGCTTCGCTAAGTGGTTGATGCGCTTCTAAATATAAATGCTTGTCTTTCCAGCCCACTTTGTAGGGCTCATGGATAATCCGTACGGGTGTGCCCACGGGGACCTGTTCGAAAAGAGACTTTATATCTTCTGGGAAAAGACGAATACAGCCATGGGTACCCCGCACCCCAATGCCTGCAGGACTATTCGTGCCATGGATCAAAAAATCCCCTTTGGCAGAAAGCCCTGTTTTATCGAGATAGAGGGCGTATAGGCCTAAAGGATTTTCAGGGGTGCCACCAGGGACGACCACAGGCAAAGGGTCCTTTTTTTCCAGATGTTCTTTGTGTATAGACTTTGGGGGGTACCAAGGCGGGTCTTTCTTCTTATGGGTGATGAGCGATTCACCCAAGGGTGTGGGCCACCCTTTTTTACCAATACCGAGGGGGTGGGTTGTGACGGTATGGGCCTTGTTATCAAAATAGTACAAACGCATCTCGGCTATATTAAGGACCAGCCCCACTCTAGGACCTGGAGGCAGGATAAATTCGGTGGGTAGGACGACCGTTGCCCCAACGGTGGGTACCCAAGGGTCTAAAGCAGGGTTGGCTTCTATCATCTCATAGACCCCCACATCGAATTTTCGACCAATCTCTCCCAGCGATTCGCCCGCTTGCACGGTGGTTGTTTGCAGTGCACCGACGATATCACCTTGTTCTAAAAGGGAAAATTGTAGTGCGGCCACACTTTTTGAAAGGGCGACACTTAGCAGGGCCAAGGCGATAAGGGTATTTTTCAGGTTTAACATTTTCAAGTATTTCTCCGTGTGAGCGGGGATTCTATTACAAAAAGATAAATTATTCGAATAGACAGTGAACTTGCACTAGTTAGTAAATATACTAGAATAATTCTATACCTCCCTAAAGGAGTCATCCACGTGCAATGGCCTTTCAGTTCGACTACAAAAGCGCAAGCACCCGTACCGGTTGCCGCCGAGGGTTTTGTGGGTATTTATGAAACCCCCAAGAGCCTTTCTATCGCCTATGGGGTAAGCAATGGGTCTGTGGTAACGATTAAGGCCCAGTTCTTTCAAAGTTTTTCCTTGGGTGATACAGGCATTAAAGAGGTTGCCTTACAACGATTTATAAAGAGCAATCATTTAGAGGGTGTTTCTTGTGCCTATGTGCTTGGCGCTGGAGAATATAGTTTGTATTTAGTAGAGTCGCCCGCCGTCCCCATTCAAGAACGATCACAAGCGGTTTCTTGGCTTATTAGAGATTTGGTCAATTTTCCTATTGAAGAGGCTGTGATTGATAGCTTTGAATTACCTTTCTCAAGAGCCAGGGATAATCTGAATATGCTCTATGCAGTGGTGATGAGAAAGAGCCAAATGGCAGACATCGAAAGTTTTATTAATGGATCGGGTCTTGTGTTAACGCATATTGATATTCCAGAATTAGCCCTAAAAAACATTGTTAATCTGGATCCGAAATATAAAGAAGGGTGTGCCTTTATTCAGCTGTATGCACAAGGTGGTCGTTTAATACTTCTTCAAAATAATAGTATTTGCATGATACGTTCTTTCGATTTAAGTCTGGACGATCTTGTCTCACCCACAGGCGCAACTGCTTTAGAATCCTTATGTTTGGAGATTCAACGATCCTTCGATTACGTGAATAGCATGTTCAGGAAAAATATTAGCAATACCGTTGTTTTGGCAAAGACATCCGTAGATATCTCTATGATACAGGAGGCGGTTAAAAATACGCTAGGGTTCGAAGTCAATATTGTTGATTTTAGTGAAAAAACAAAGACAGAAAAACCCTTGAGCGATGAAGAAAGAATAGAATGTCTTTGTGCGATTGGAACGCTTTTAAAAGATCAGGATTTAGAAAATGAAACAACAGATAAACCTTTATAAAGTTGAAAAAAGAGAGGTTGACACACGCATAAACTTCGAGCAAGTTCGAATGGGTTTCTGGGTGTGTTTTGGCTTTTTATTTTTGATGACAACCCATAACCTCTATGGTTTTATTATGGATAAAGCAGATTTGTATAAGCTCGAGCAAGTTCAGCTTGCACAAAAAAAGGATCTTGGTTCGATGATGGATCTGGTTGAAAAACAAAAGGCAAGCGACAAAATTATAGCCGAATTGCAATCCTATCATGATAAAAATACAGACAAAGAAGCATTGCTTAAAAATTTATCGCTCTCTGAAAATGCGAAAATTATTGCCTATTCTAATTATTTAGAGTCTTTGGCTAAAAAAACAATTCCAGGATTGTGGGTTGATAAGCTTATTGTAAAAGATAGCGGAAATTATCTTTTTTTAGTGGGAGAATGTTTGAGTCCAGAGCTTGTTACGCAATTTATCGCGGGTTTGAGTTCGGAAGTGGCTTTTTCCGGGAAAACCTTTGCGGTGTTTGCTATGTCTATGGATGAAAAAACGAAGAAGTTTACTTTTGGTGTTGAAACAAAAAGAGCTGCTTTATGAATAGTTTAAGCCTAAAGCTTTCAAGAAAATTCGAATTTCTTTTGTTTTACCAGAAAATAATGGTTTGTGCGGGACTGCTTATTGGCTTATATGTTTTTTGGAATGTGTTGATCAATGAAAGCCTTACGGCGTTCAGGGGTGGGTTTCTAGAAAAATCTAGAGCATTAAG
>CAMCTX010000019.1 GCA_945878715.1 Legionella genomosp. 1
CAGGTTCTACCATCGACAATACTGAAAAAAGCTTAGCACCCCTGTTAGCACCTGCAGCCCGGGGATACTGATACCCATAAAAAACTTGGGCTTCACCATAAAACAAATGCATTTTTTCAAAGGCTGCCAAAAGGGCAGGACCTGAAAAAAAAGGGGGCCTTGAAGCCAGTAGGTGCAAGACAATAAAGGATTTTTCTGTTGTTGTGGCGATAGTTTCTCGTTCGGGTCGTGAATGCGAGCTTTTTGTTTTAGGCACTAGGGGCTGTTTTTTTATCATCGTACGAACAGGTCTTCTTCGATAGTCCCAGGCAATGCCGGCAATAATGATACACCCTATCAGTAACAGTACAATGCGTAGACCTGTTTCCATATTTATGCTCCCACTAAACGCGATGCTTCTTCAATATCGACCGACACCAAACGTGAAACACCCGCTTCTTTCATCGTGACACCCACCAGATGATGTGCTATTTCAATGGCCATTTTATTATGGGTAATAAAAATAATTTGTACATTGTTTGATAAATCTTTCACCAGATCACAAAAACGCCCAATGTTTGCATCATCTAAGGGTGCATCGACTTCATCGAGCAAACAAAAAGGTGCTGGATTTAATTGGAATATCGCAAACACCATCGCAACAGCGGTTAAAGCTTTTTCTCCGCCCGAGAGCAAATGGATAGAGCTATTGCGTTTGCCTGGTGGTCTTGCCATGACGGAGACACCCGCTTCTAAAGAATCGTCTGCATTTAAGGTAAGGGTTGCCTGCCCTCCCCCAAAGAGACGCGGAAATAATTGTTGAAAGGCCTTATTCACCTGATCAAAGGTTGTCTGGAATCGATGACGGGTCTCCTTGTCAATCTTGGCAATCGCTTGTTCTAAGGTTTTCAACGCTTCCGATAAATCGGCCTGTTGCGCATCTAAATAATTTTTACGCTCTAGTTCACTTTGGTATTCTTCTAGGGCTGCAAGATTTATGGGCCCCAAACGTTCTATACGTTTATTGACTTGTTCTAAGTTCTCTGTCCATTCAGATTCATTTGCCCCTTCAGGCAAGGTCTTTAGAATATCTTCTAATGTATTGGATAACTGCGCAAAACTTTCTTGAATCGTTTGCGCACGTGTTTGTAACACTTGCCAGGCCAAACGTGCCTGCTCCCATTGCGTTTGGATACTCAAGACGCGTTCTTCGAGCTGCATACGATTTTTCTCTAAAGCACGTACCTTTTGCTCTAAGGCTTCTAAGGCTGCACGTGCGGCATTCACCAATTTTTCTGAAACCGCACGTTCCGCTAATAAGGTCTCTAATTTTTGAATCCATTCCTTTTCTGGCGCCACAAGCGTTTCTAACTGTTCCTTTAGACCCTGCTCGCGTTCTAAGAGGGTTTTCTTCTGTTGCTCCAGCCTTAGCAGCCCTTGTTCGATGGCTGTTTTTTGTGTTAACAAACCTTGCTCTTCTAAACGTAAAGTCTGTTGCTGTTCTTTATGGATACGTTCATTCTGTAAAGCTTGCTCTAATAAATGCTCTAAGGTTTCTCGCTCTTTATGCAGCACAACGCGTTTGTCTGTATCGAGATGCATTTGTTCCAATGCTTCAGATAAACGTAAATGGGCTGTGGCAGCTTCTGAATCTGACAACTGTAATCGCTGTTGTTGTTCTAAAACATCAGCCTGGTTTCGTATATGTTGCGTTCTTAAGTGCTCTATATTAGCGCGCAAAGCACTACGTTCAGAACAGCGTTTTTGTAAGATCTGTGCTGCTTCCTGTTGTGCACCGTACAAGGATTCTCGTTGGGTGCTTAAGGTCTCGATGTTCTGCTGCTTATCGATAAGTTCTTGCTTCGTACGATCGAGCGTTTGGCTTAGCGCCTCCAAGGAATGCTCTAAGGTTTTGATCGTGCTTTCTCTTTCTAAAGTTCCAACCGCGCCTTCTTGACCACGTTGAACCCTTAACCAATGGGGACCTAACCATAAACCTTCACGCGTAATAAAAGATGCATCTGCTTGGGCTAAGGCAAGGTGTTCCAAGGCTTCTGCCAAATCCTCTACGACATACACACCCGCTAATAAGTGATGGATAGGGAGATCGGTTCGCAGTTTTGTATGAAGCGCAGTCTGAGAACTTGTTTTTGAGAGGGCTATTGATCCTTTAGTCATCGATTGATCAATAAACGACAGCCGCCCTGTCTCTAGGGTTTCAAGATAACGCGCCATACCAGAGAATCCAGGCAAGCATAGGGCTTGCAGAAGATCCCCTAAGACTGTTTCCACCGCTCTTTCATAACCCGGCTCGACCTGAATAATCTCGGCCAAACGTGGATAACTGCTAAATCCCTGTGCGGCTAACCAACCTTGAACGGCCTCATCTGTTTTACCCAATACAACCGCTTGTAAAGCACTAACCGATGACAAACGCCCATGGAGCGTTTGATACTCTTCTTGTAAAGTCGATAAGCTTTCAGCCACCAGCCTATGCTGTTCTTTGGCTTGCTGAAAGTCTGTAGAAAGGGTTTGCAAGGCTGTTGCTTCATTCGATGCCTGTCTTTCTTGGGCTAAAACAGCTTCTTCTACTTGCCGAAGCTCCGACTCCAAAGGGTCCAACTGGATTAAAGCATATTCTTTTTGTAGACGCTCCAGTTGCTCGGTCGACGCACGGCTCTGACGATTCAGCTGTTCAATCCGTACACGTTCTACTTCAGCCAAACGCTGTGCGTTTTGGGCATCGGTCTGGAATAATTCAAAGTTTTGTCTCCACTGCTGCAGTGTTTTTTTAATATCTTCAACAACCGTTGCAGCGTCTAAAACCAAGGTCTGCCGACTCGCTATTTGGGGTGTTAAAACCGCTAAGGCTTCAGAGACAGTCTGGGCATTCTGTTGGTCACTTTGTAGATGTTCATGGACGCGCTTATTTTCGCTTTGGATTTGTGCTAAATCCTGCGCACATGTTTTTTTACGTTCTTGCTGATGTTCCAACTGCTGTTCAATACGGGCAATATCGGTACCCAAGGCATACCATGCCCCTTGAAGAACCTTCCATTCTTCGGTTTGTTCGCTATACAAAACACGATCTTTTTCTAAATCGAGATCGATCCCGGTTTTCGAAGCATTCTGCTCTTCTAAAGCCGTACTGAAGCTTTGTATGATTAAAGCCTTTTCCTTTGATTGGGCTTCTAATACCTGCCAGCGAAGCGAAGCCAACTCTGCTTCTAAGATCTGCTGTCTTTGTTTATAGCCCTGATAGCGCTCTGCCGCTTCTGATTGACGCTTCAGACGCTCGAGTTGTTTTTCAATTTCTTGTTGTAAATCGAGAAGCCTTTCTAAGTTTTCTCGGGTATGCTGCATACGGGTTTCAGTTTCTTGACGACGTCTCTTATAGAGAGAAACCCCCGCCGCTTCTTCGATAAACCCTCTTAATTCTTCAGGCTTGGCCTCAATAATACGTGCGATCATACCCTGTTGAATAATGGCATAGCTGCGAGGCCCCAAGCCAGTCCCTAAAAACAGATCGGTAATATCTTTACGCCGACAGCGCGCACCATTCAAAAAATAAGTCGACTCTCCCTCTCGAGAGCCTACGCGTCTGACGGAAATTTCTCCATAGTGGGCATACTCGCCCCCTAAGCCTGCAGTATTATCAAAACACAATTCCACCGATGCCTGACTAATGGGTTTGCGTGTAGCCGATCCATTAAAAATAACATCCGACATGGATTCGCCCCGCAAATGTTTAGCAGAACTCTCTCCCATCACCCAACGGATGGCATCGATAATATTTGATTTTCCACAACCATTGGGGCCCACGATAGCCATTAAAGGGCTACGTAATTCCAAAACAGTTGGGTCTACAAAGGACTTAAAACCAGAAAGCTTAATCTTCTTTAATTGCATCCGCCTTACACCTAATCCATACGAGCTGCTAGCATACCGCAGAATTTCATCCCTTGCTATGCCACGACCTATTAGGGCAAAATAACACGATGAGTCAAGCCACCGCTAATGAAGTTCGTTATCTAACAGCTGATTTTTATGGCTGGCTTAAGCGTGTGCCTGCACTGCTTTGGCCGCTTCTTTTGCTGTGTACGCTCTGGTGTATCCCAACCCCCCAGGGCTTAAGCACGCAAACCTGGCATCTCTTCGCTATTTTTTTCACGACGATCATCAGTATTATTCTCAATCCCTTACCCATGGGCGCGGTCTGTCTCATGGCATTGGCGCTATGTGGGATCACACAAACCCTTAAAATCACCGAAATACTTTCTGCCTTTAGTTCTAATATTATCTGGCTTATTTTATTGGCTTTTTTATTGGCCAGAGGCTTTATTAAAACGGGACTCGGTGCACGCTTAGCCTACTATTTTATGCGGAGCATGGGTAAAAGCAGCATTGGTTTAGCCTATGGACTCATTACAACCGAGTTTATCTTGGCACCCTTCACGCCTAGCAATACCGCACGAGGCGGCGGGATTGTTTACCCCATCGTACAAGCGCTTTCCGAAAAATACGAAAGTAGTCCGCAGACAGGCTCTTCTCGTAAAATTGGGGCCTATCTTATGAAACTGGGCTACCAAGCTAATGTGATTACCAGTGCCATGTTTCTCACCTCTATGGCAGCCAACCCCCTGATTGCCAGTCTGGCTGCCTCTTTTGGTTTTGAGATCAGCTGGAAAACCTGGGCTTTGGCCGCCTTAGTACCCGGATTATTCAATCTTGCACTGCTGCCTTGGGTTTTACAGTGGATTTACCCGCCCGAGCTTAGCCACACACCCGATGCACCCCTTTTTGCCAAGCAAAAACTCTTGGAGATGGGCCCTCTCAAACGAGACGAATGGATTATGTTGTTCACCTTTGGCCTCTTACTGGGACTGTGGGTTATGGGTTCCTACCTTTCTATTGATCCCGCCATTGCCGCGCTTCTTGGCTTATCCATTCTTCTAGCAACCAAGGTACTTAGCTGGGAAGACGTAATGCGTGAACAAAATGCCTGGCATACCTTTATTTGGATGGCGACCCTTCTGATGATGTCCAGCTATTTGAGCCAGTTCGGTATGATGCAATGGTTAGGTCAGCACCTGCAAAATAGCGTAGGCCATTTGCCTTGGGTGGCTGTGCTTATTATCGCAAGCCTTCTTTATTTCTACGTACACTATGCTTTCGCAAGCATGACCGCACATATTAGTGCGATGTATACCGCCTTTGCCACGGTGGCGATTGCTGCCCATGCACCCATGGTGTTGGTGCTTTTACTCTTAGCCTTTTTCTCAAGCCTTTGTGCAGGTATTACCCATTATGGTACTGGCTCTGCACCGGTCTATTTCGGGGCAGGCTATGTCTCTTTTAAAGATTGGTGGCGTGTGGGTGGGATCTTAAGCATTGTGAATATTCTGATCTGGAGCCTGGTTGGGGCCCTGTGGTGGAAAGTCTTGGGGCTTTATTAATGAAACTGCTTTTTGTCGATAACAGCCGCACCATTCGTACAGGCATGTCCATGATCTTAAGCCAGAAAGGCCATACCGTACATGCGGTAGGTACAGGCCAAGAAGCTATCGAGACCCTTAAAACAGATGTAGGTGCTTTTGATCTGGTGATTATGGATCTGTATATGCCACTCATGAATGGTCATGAAGCCGCAAAAATAATCCGCGAACTCCCCGATGCCTGCAAAACCATACCCATTGTTGCACTCACTGCGAGCCAAGACCCCAGAGATCTGGAAATCGCTAAAAATGCAGGCATGAATGAATTTGTCATGAAGTCGAGCGATAATCAGGCCTTATTTGATATTTTAGATCGTTACAACCCTCAATAAGTTTTTCCAAGCTTATGTTCCATCACAGTGTCTTGCGAGGAAGGTTGGGCGAATCCTGCATAAAAGGTTTTAAGATGGTCATCATTTGCTCTATTTTTTTCTGACTCTGTATACGTAAGGGATCCATCAAAGGATCTTTAGATAAGGCTAGCAAGGCCTTCTCCCAATGCTTATAAGCCTCTCGCCATGTCCCTGCAAGCATGGCGCGTTGTGCCAGTAGATCTTCTAATTGCCAGTTTAAGCGTGGTGCATCGGGCACGCGCTCTAAGCGTACCCTTAAAGCATATTCAGCCTTTGATAGATTGACCAAGCGGGCACGCAGTGCTGCATACTGCTGCCTTTCAGTGATAGCGCTAGGGGCATAATAATGATTGAGATCCAGATCGCTGCCCCAAAGTTTATATAAACAACCGCTACAAAGGCATAGGAAAAGACTTAAAATAAGGGAGGCACGCCCAATACCTATCCAGGGCACAAAAAAGAGACAGGCCAGGCCTGTTAAAACGATTATCACGCAGTAAAAAAGTATTAACATTTTTTAAAAAACCGTCTTAAGCAGACGCATGCCACACATAGCATAATCAATGGTCCACCCCACAATAATGCTGTACTCCACACCATGGGTGGATCGTATAAAACAAAGGTTCCATAACGATGGCTTACAAAATCAACAATCGCTTGTTCCTGAAAATTCCCCAAAACTTGTTTATAGATCGCTGCACGTAGATCGATAGCCAAAGGCGCCATGGAATCTGCCAGATTTTGGTTCTGACACACACTACAGCGCAATTCATGAATAATCTTGTTAAACAAGATTTGCTGTGCGGGATCCGAAAAAGGATAGATATCCATAGCTTGATCGCTGCTTATCATTGGTGTTATTTCTTCTCCCGCTCTGCGGGAGTCTGTGATAATTTTTGAATCAAAGGCCAGACATCCCTATCCCACTCTGGTTTTGTAAGACCCCCCGAGTGTCGATAGCGAATAATACCCTTTTGATCAATCACAAAAGTCTCGGGCGTAGCATAAACACCATATTCCATACCCAGGGTGCCCTGTTCATCAAAAAGATTAAGCGCATAAGGATCGCCCTGCGTACTCAAAAAATGACGCGCATTTTCTAAAGGATCATGATAATTCAGGCCCACCAATTGCCAGCGCGACTGATCCTGTGTTTTAGCCAGATCGATCCATAACGTATGTTCTGCTTCACAAACTGAACACCAACTCGCCCACACATTTAAAACGCTTACTTTCCCTTGCCATAGGGCCTCGGTCACCCGTTGCTGTGGATCTGACACCGTACCTATTTCGAAAATAGGCGAGGGCTTATCCAACAATACCGTGTGTATGCCTGCAGGATCATGATTTAAACCTTTATACAAAAGTCCTACAAGCACTATGAAAATAAAAAATGGCCCTAGAAAACGCATTTTCATGATACCCTCCGTCTACGGCCTACGCTTGATAAAAAACCCCCAACCATAAGCATGCTTGCGCCCATCCATACCCCATGCATAAAGGGTTTATAACAGATCCGAAAGGACCAATAATCATCTTTGATGAGCGATCCCATGGCAATATAAATATCCCCAAAACCAATGCTTGCAATCGCCGCTTCGGTCATACGGCTAGCGCTCGCTATATAAATGCGTTTTTCAGGCCACAGATCCGTGCTGGCCTTCGATCCTGGATCGAGCACAAAATGAGCCTGATGGGCAATATAATTAGGGCCTTCTAAAACGCTCAGTTTTTCGAACAACACATCATGCTGCCCTATTCTTAAAGATTGTCCAGGATGCATATAAACATCTTTATCTACGGAATAATAAGACAGTACCGTAATACCTATCACTAAAACAGCCGTACCCATATGGGCCCATAACATGCCCCAAGCACCCAAAGATAAATGTTTTATGGCGACTATCTTAGTGCCTGTCTTGTGTGCGAAATGTTTCAAAGTCCCTAAAATAATCCAGAAACCAGTGGATAATCCGATGCCAACCTGCCAATGCGTCTGACCCTGCATCCACCAAGGGATCCCAAAACCCAAAACCAGACTTAGAAGTAGGATTATGCGAAAACTGCGCCATACGGTAGCTTTGGCATTATTCCCCCAACGCATCACGGGACCCAAAGGTACCAACCATAAAACAGGTAAGATCAGCGGCACAAAAACTTTATTAAAATAAGGCAATCCTACCGATATTTTATGATTAAACATCGCCTCATACAGTAAAGGAAATAGCGTACCCAAAAGAATGGTCATCGCTGCTACCACTAATAAAGCGCTACCAAGAAGCATCATGCCTTCTCTGGAAAAAAAGACCAGCACCTTGGGTGTATACCATTGCTTTACCCGATAGGCATATAATAAAAGTGTCCCTCCGATAAGCAAAAAGATAAAGGCCAATAAAAATAGTCCACGCCCCGGATCGTTGGCAAAGGTATGCACAGAAATTAAAATACCAGAACGCACTAAAAAAGAGGCAACCAGACTCATGGCAAAGACCAGGATCGCCAGTAATAAACTCCAGGCGAATGCGACGGCTCGCTTATCGGACATCATCAGCGCATGGATTAAAGCAATGCTAAGCAACCAAGGAATTAAAGAGGCATTTTCTACCGGATCCCAAAACCACCATCCGCCCCAGCCTAATTCATGATAGGCCCACCAACTGCCCAAAGCGATGCCTATGCTCAAACAGGCAAAGGCCGATAAGACCCAAGGACGCATCCATTGAGCCCAAGGATAATCAATATCTTTAGCCCCTAACACACCCACGGCGAAAGCAAAAGGCATGGCAAAGCCTACATAACCCAGATACAACAAAGGGGGATGGATCATAAGCCCCATATCTTGTAAAAGAGGGTTTAAATCTCGCCCTTCCAAGGGCGCAGGTAGAATGCGTAAAAAAGGATTGGAGACACTCAGTAAAAAAAGCAAAAATCCTACACTGATAACACCCAACACAACAAACACACGTGCTGTAAAAATCGTCGGCAATGTGCGTGAGCCTTGGGTGAATACAAGGGTCCATAGACTAAGCAGCCAAACCCATAGCAGCCACGATCCTGAATGTCCGCCCCATACAGCCCCTATTTTATAGATAAAGGGAAGTGCAGAGTGGGATTGCTCGGCCACATAGCGCACCGAAAAATCATCCACACTAAAAAGATAACATAATAGAAAAAAAGCGATGCTGATTAAAAAGCCCTGGCCCACGGCCAAAGGACGTGCTACCTGCATCCAGCGTGTTTGATGTCGGAGTATGCCCCATAAAGGTAAGGTGCATTGCAGCATTGCCAAGCAAAGGGCTAGGATAAGGCAAAAAAGACCTATTTCTGGTAACACTAGAATGGTTCCTTCAATTTGTATCATGCGAAACAGGGCCGGCCTCGATCCCGGCCCCTACAATGAGATCTGTCAATGGCATCGATCTATTCTTTTGGTCGATAATTTTCATCATGTTTTGCTAATACTTCTTCTGCTATTAAAAAGGTGGGGCTTTGTAAAATGCCGCTCACTACAATACCTTGTCCTTCTCTAAAAAGATCGGGCAATAAACCTGTATACTGCACTTTAATCGCATGCGTGGCCGCTTCTAAGGTTTTACCATCTCGGATCAGAAATTCTACCATTAAACCCTCTTTTCTTATAAGGCTTCCTTCTTGAACCATCCCCCCTACCCGGATCCGTGTGCCTAGGGCGGCTTTGGCATTGGCAACTTCTAAGGGATTAAAAAAAAATGAACATTTTCCCGCAGTGCCATCACCACTAAATAGGCTGCCGCCATGGAAGCAAGCATTAAAAGTATGATGCCTACTAAACGATGCTTGTGTGTAGGGCTCACAACTTATCCTCTAAAAGCATGTCATAAACCTGCTTGCGTGCTTTACGCCATTGTATAAGACTAGACATAAGCTGAAAACCCAATAATAAAAAGGTTATAAGCATGGACCAAAAAATCGCAGATGCATGGCTTATAGTCATACTAAACAAGCCCGTAGCCATTGGCTGTTTTTTTCACGCAATACGATCAGGGTACGCACTTTTATACAAAGCACGGTCAGGTAAAAAAAAACAAAAGCAATGATCATGAGCATTAAAGGATATAACATGCTAAAGGCAATACTGGGTTTTGAAAAAGACCCCAGACTGGGCCCCTGATGTAAGGTCGCCCACCATTGCACCGAAAAATGAATAATCGGAATATCGACCAGTCCTATAATCGCTAAAATAGCAGAGGCCTTGGCTGCGCGATCGGCACCGGGTATTGCACCCCGTAAAGCACCATAACCCAGGTATAAAAAAAGCAAGATTAATTCAGAGCTTAGGCGTGCATCCCAAATCCACCAGGTACCCCACATAGGCTTGCCCCATAATGCACCCGTGATCAGTGCAATGAGTGTATAGGTAGCACCGATGGAGGCACTACTGGCGGCTAACATATCCGCTAATTTAATGCGCCACACAAGAAAAATAAAGGCATTCACAGCCATAAAACTATAAATACCTAAGGATAAAAAGGCTGCAGGCACATGGACATACATCATTCTAAAAGCCTCACCTTGTTGATAATCGGCCGGTGCACAATATAATCCGCTATACAAACCAAAACCTAAGGTGATAAGCGTTAAGAACCCGAAACCGGGTATTGCATAATGTGCAAGACGATAAGCCTGCTTTAAAGTAATCATTCCAGACTAACTCTTAAGGTAAAAGCCATCAACAATGGTGCAGCAACTACGCTGAATATGAATACGGCGCTTAATAATAAAATATCTGCCTGCCAAGCAAGACCTTGGGCCGCACATATTACCGCATGAACGCCTAAGAGTATTAGCGGTAACAATAAGGGTAAGATAAGCAGCATGACCAGCCAAGCACCTCGCTCTAAACCCAGCGTTAAAGCAGCACCCACACTCGCGATTAAAGTGATGCTAGGGATCCCTAACAATAAACTGAGCGCTAATGCTACCACAGCTGCAGGATTGAAGTGAAATAGCAGCGCAACCACAGGGGCTACTAGCAACAACGGTAATCCTACAACCAACATATGGGCAAGCATTTTGGCAAAGCATAAAACGGCCAAAGGATGTTTACTTAAAATAAGGTGATCTAAGGCACCGGCTTGGTAATCGGATCGTAAGATAGACTCAATGCTCATCAACAAAGCAAGCAAAACAGCCATCCAAATAAGGGCCGGCCCTATCTGAACTAACAGCGAAGGTAGAAAACCAAAAAGAATAAGAAAAAGACTGCTGATCAGGCTGAAAAATCCCAAGGCGGCTAAGGGATCTGCAGGATGCTGGCTATAAATCATACAATCCCGCCTTAACAGTCCCCAGAATGCTCCAAAAATAGAGACTAGTGGTCTGTTCAAAAAGTTTTTCCGAGTGAGCATGAGGGGCGTCGATTCCAGGGATGGTAAATCGTCGAATACAGGGATGTATGTCCCCGAGTGCCATTCGGAAAAACTTGTTTGATGAGGTACTAGGGTTATCACCTGGGCTTGCAAAGCATCTCCAAAACAATCCTGATGACTCGCTATGATAATGGCACCCCCTCGCTGAAGCTGCCTCTCATAGCATGCCTCAAGAAAATGGATCCCCCCGGCATCCAATCCTGTACAAGGCTCATCTAAAATCCAAAGCTTGGCGGGATCGAGCATTAAACGTGCCAAGCCCACACGCTGATATTGACCCTTAGAAAGCGCCTTACAAGATGTGTGTGCCTCTCCCTCTAAGCCTAATGCCCTAAGCGCATGATGGATGGCAGCGATCATAGAGCTGCTAGCCAAACCTCGAAGCTTCATCAACCATAAAAGATTTTGTACCGGGCTAAGGGCTGGATGCAGCCCCATCTGATGCCCTATATAAAGGCGTGAGACCGCACAATGCAGACTGCCGCTAGATGCTGAACAAAGTCCTGCGAGGATCCTTAAAAGCGAAGACTTGCCCGCACCATTAGCCCCTTTAATGTGCAGAATCGTACCGGGATCGACATTAAAAGTTAATCCGCTAAATATCGATTGTTGATCTCGTGCATAGGCTAAACTTTGTACACGCAGCACTCTGGGCCTCTTGCTATTTACCGCTGAAGGGTTAGACTAGCACATTCAAAAAGAGCCGAGGAGTCTTGCGTGACCCATTTCCTTTTAGAATATGGTATGTTTTCTGCCAAAATCATCACAGTAGCCCTGCTCTGTGTAGGCAGTATTCTTTTTTTAATACTCATGGTGGGTCAGCGGCATCGCGAAGGCGAATCCATCGAGATTGAGAAAATAAACGATCAGTTCGATGCCATGCGTGAAACCTTAGAAGAGGTACTGCTTAGCAAACACGAAATGAAAGCGCTCAAAAAAGAACGTAAGAAACAAGAAAAACTGGAAGAAAAAAATAACAAGCGCCTACAGAAAACGGGCGAAGCAACCCCTCAATCACGTCTTTTCGTATTACGTTTTGAAGGCGATATGCAAGCTTCAGAGGTAGAAAATCTACGTCAAAGTATTACGGCTATCCTATCGGTGGCCACACCCGCTGACGAAGTACTAGCCATTATAGAAAGTGCAGGCGGTTTTGTGCATCATTATGGCTTAGCAGCCTCGCAATTACAGCGGATCCGCCAGCGCAATATTCCGCTCACAGCCAGTATTGATCTCGTCGCCGCCAGCGGGGGTTATTTAATGGCTTCGGTGGCCAATACCATTCTAGCGGCACCCTTTGCCATTGTGGGATCGATTGGCGTGCTCGCACAAATTCCTAATTTTAACCGTCTATTGAAAAAACATGCGATTGATATCGAACAACATACCGCCGGCGAGTACAAAACAACCCTCACTATGCTGGGTGAAAACACCGACAAGGCGCGTGAAAAATTTAAAGAGGAACTGGAAGATACCCATACGCTGTTTAAATCCTTTGTATTGGAACATCGATCAGAATTAGATATTGAACGCTTAGCCACCGGTGAGCATTGGTATGGTACAAAAGCCTTAGAACTAAAGCTTATCGATCGCATTATCACCAGCGATGATTATCTGATGCACAAAAGTGAAGCTTCTGATATTTTTGAAGTCTCTTATGTGATTCACGAAGGAACCATTGATAAGATTATTTCAGCAGTGCATGGCACCACTTCGAAACTGTTGAGTGTTTTAGGGCTTCGGTATTAAAAGCCCTCTTTCATAGAAGCTTGTAAGCGCAACATGGCCTTGCTGTGTATTTGGCTAATACGGGATTCGCTAACGCCTAAGACTTTTCCCACAGCCTTTAGATTTAATTCTTCCTGATAATACAGTTTCAGAACCTGTTGTTCACGCTCAGGCAATTTTTCAAGGGCCTTGGCTAAGGATTGTTTGGATTGTTCATATTCTAACCCTTCTAAGAGCGTGGGTTCTTTGCAGAGCCCCATACCGATCCCTTCTTCCATGCCTAAATCACCCAGCATGGCTAAACGTGTATTATGCGTATCCTGTATCATCTGATGATGCTCTTGCATACTAAGGTCTAAATGTTCGGCTACCTCGCGATCGCGGGCATCACGCCCCGTTTTATTTTCAATCTCTCGCACAGCCTTGTAAATACGTCGTCTATTGCGATGCACCGAACGCGGGGCCCAATCTCCTTTACGTACTTCATCTAAAATCGATCCACGAATACGGATCCGCGCATAGGTTTCGAAGCTTGCCCCTTTCTCAGCCTTATAATTTCGTGCAGCTTCTAATAAACCAATCACGCCCGCTTGTATTAAATCATCCACTGAAAGCGATGCGGATAAATGCCCCCATAAATGTTTGGCAATCTGTATTACCAAAGATCCATGTTGTTCCACAACAGCATTTTGAAAAGCATCTTGTGTGACTGCAAGGGATCGCATGTATAAGCTCCTTTATGCTTCGATCACATGCTTATCTATGCAAGACTCATTCCGAGGCAATAGCACCTATTTTTTAAGGGAACCAATGCACGCTCCACTGTCTAACAACCAAGAGCGATTGGTTTATGAACCACAACATAATAATAAAGGGCTTATACACATGTTTTATACACAACCTCATGTGATACAAAAACAGATTGCCAAGCTATTGGGCATAATCTCTGTAATACTCCTGAGTATTGCGAGTAGCACCCTGCAAGCCCTTACCTACACGATTCCTAAAACGGGTAATCAGATTGGTCAGATTGAAGAGATCCCTGCTAAAGCGGGAGACACCCTTGCCAGTATCGCCGAGCGATTCAGCATCGGGCAGCAAGCCATGCGGGAGGCTAATCCAACACTAAAAAATATGAAACTCAAACAAGGGACACTGGTCACGATTCCGAGTGTCTTTTATTTACCTGTGAGTGCCCCCCGCCAAGGTTTAGTGGTCAATCTAAGTGAAATGCGTGCCTATTATTATCACCCTGATACGCAACTTGTAAGTACTTATCCCCTCTGTGTAGGACGTAAAGGCTGGGCTACCCCCCGTGGTACCACCAAGGTTGTTTCTAAGGAAGCGAATCCTGACTGGAACCCGCCTGCTTCCATTAAGGCGGAAGCCAAGGCCAATGGTCATCCACTGCCCGACTGGGTAGCACCCGGCCCTCATAACCCTTTAGGACGCTATGCGATTCATCTGGGGATCCCCGGTATTTTAATCCATGGCACGACCGCACCTAGCAGTGTGGGACAACGTAGCAGCCATGGCTGTATGCGTATGTATGCTTTAGATCTTGAAGAACTTTTCAATCACATTTCTGTTGGAGAAGTGGTACACTTAATCGATGAAACACACCCCTAAAACAGTGCGCAGGAGTATAGGATGACGACGATTCAAACAGACATCTCGGCCAATGGCATGACACTGACCATTAGCGTTGAAGGTCGCTTTGACTTTAGTGCCCTGCCTCTTTTTAGGAGTGCCTATGAGAAGCCACTACCCCAGCCTAAGGCTTATATTATCGAATTAAGTAAGGCCGACTATTTAGACAGCTCTGCTTTAGGCATGCTTTTAGCTTTAAGAGACTACGCAGGGGGGGATACGGCCAATATTCGACTCAAAAACCCTAACCCCGATGTAAAGAAAATCCTGGTCATTACTAAGCTTGATGAGCTTTTTGAGATCGAATAGTATGATTGAGCGGTTTGGGTAGATCCTTAGGCGCAATGCTTTGATTGGGATAAAGAATCATTAACCGTTCAATCACATTGGCCAATTCTCGTACATTACCCGGCCAATCATAATGGATCAATGCATTCAAACTTTTGGGTTCCATTTTCATCACACTACCATGCGTACGCCCGTGTTGCTCCATAAAATAATCAACCAGCAAAGGAATATCTTCTTTGCGTTCTCTTAACGGTGGAATGTCTATGGGAAATACATTCAAGCGGTAAAAAAGATCTTCTCGAAAACGCCCCCCATGCATAGCCTTTTCCAAATCTTGATGGGTGGCTGCTATAATACGCACATTGGCTTTGATCGACCGATTAGAACCCACCCGCTCAAAAACCTGCTCTTGTAAAACCCTTAATAACTTAGCCTGCATCCCAGCGGGCATATCGCCAATTTCATCCAAAAATAAAGTACCGCCCGAGGCCAGTTCAAAACGACCTTGTCTTGTACCAATAGCCCCGGTAAAAGCGCCCTTCTCGTGTCCAAAAAGTTCACTTTCCAATAACTCTAGCGGAATCGCTGCACAGTTAAGCGCCACGAAGGGGCCTGTAGCTCTGCCTGACAAGGTATGTAGGGAACGTGCGACCAATTCTTTACCTGTGCCCGATTCGCCTAAAATTAATACAGTGGTCGACTTCATGGCCACCCGTTCAATAAGGTGTTGAACCCGCTTCATCCCCGCACTACAGCCAATAAGAGGTGTTTGATTGTGGGTCGTCATTATTTATAGCCCTTGTCAGCATGAATACCTATCTTTAGGAATAGTGCTTAAGCGGCCTGTAGTCAAATAAATAACATAATTGGTGCGCAGTTGCCATTTAAGGGATCTACGGGTATCGTAGGACTCGTTCATGGCGGGGGGCTGTAGCTCAGTTGGTAGAGCGTTGCGTTCGCAATGCAAAGGTCAGGAGTTCGATCCTCCTCAGCTCCACCACTAAAACAAGTGATTTATGAGCGTTTTTCGCTTTAAAAAAAGTGCATTTTATCGGGAGATAATATCATGTTCATATTGTCCTTAGGCTCTATCGTAAAAACAGATGCCGCAAAAGCGATAGGCAGCTTTCAAGCATTAACGAATGAGCTCGATTTAGAGGTTAAAATATCAAGCTTAATGCCTCAATTACAACCCCTCTTCATAGCTTTTAATCTAGGAAAACTAATAACCGAAGACTTTAAAGAAAAAGTTTTAGGGGTCATTTTTGAACAATCAAAGCACAAAGATGATCATTCAAAAAAAGAAGCATTTTTGGAACGATTCGCATCGTGTTGGAATGCTATGTGTGAAATCGATATGCAAGTGATCGACGTGTTCAAATATATTGCAAATGCAAGCTCATCGGTTGCAGATGCGAATTACAAGATGACGATTTATAGCGATACCAATCCTTTGCACTTTGCCCATTTAGAATCTGCTATGCGTCAGGGTGGTCTTGATCCTGCGACGATTCAAACAACCTTTGTCCATCAATGTCCCAAGGAAATGTTACTTCGGCTTATTGTGGACCAATCCAGTGGTGCTACGAAATCTATCACGCTGGTGCTTGGAAAGAACGACAAAATCACTGATCCTGTGCTCTTAGCCATGACAGAACAACGAGATATCCACGTGTTGGAGACTGCATCATCTGTAGGGGTAATGATTGAACGATTCACAGAACCTCGTGTAAGCGTTGAGTACTTGGAGTCATTAACATCCAGAGCGCCAGCGCGTGAAAGCACGGGCTTCACAGCTGCATTCGACACCATGAGATTAAGGCAAGATTTGTCTAATACTACGGCAGCACAAGAAGCTTCTACTGAAGAACCAAAACGCGCCGAGCATTTTTCTGCATCGCCATAGTAAGATGGGAGTGTTATTCTGAATAATCTTTTATTTGTCTCTATTGCCGAAGAAGCCTTATGCCGAGGCTTGGTGCAAACATCGCTTTATCAAATGCGGCTATTCTAACCCACTTTCTGTTAAATACCGTTCATTTTATTGGTTTTAGCTATCCTGCGCTTGCGAAGGCACTTTAAATCGCCTTCGCAATACAAAGATTAGGACTTTGTTGATAGCTAATGGCTATCCCTCAATGGATGCAGGGTGTAATGCATACATAATGCTTTCGCAAAATGAAAGTATAGTTCTAAGGTTCCCTGCTCTCTTAGAAGATTATACAAACCCTTTTTGTCTTTCACATTGAGCTTATCTTTTGTTCTTGAGCGGTATTCCTCAATCGTGCTTGCAGTTAAGGAAAGCGTGCTAGCAGACTCTTTAATGGAACAGCCACTTAGCCACAAGCTGGCAACCTCTATCTCTCGCCTTGTTAAATTTTTATTGCTGATGGTTCTTATGACGTCTATTAGATCATTATTAAAAGGATCGTCTGATTTCTCATGAAAAATAACAGGGAGCGCACCGTTCTTCACTAAATTAATAGCAACATCGGATACTGCATAATACTCAGAAACCAAACCATCCCTCATTTTATAATAACAAACACCTTCGTAAGCAACGGTTTTCCCACTAGGGCTCAGGTTATAAAAGGATCCTTTCTGCGTTGCAATACTGCTCCAATGAACACTCACAATATTATCTCTTCGAGCGATTTTTTCTAACTTTGCATTTCTAACGGGGAATGCTTGAAACCAACTTTTAGCAATTTCAATCTTTTCTTTTTTTCCAATGGTTTTTTTAACCACACCGTTAATAATAACATTGGGCGAAAAAAGCTTATCAACAGCCTCTAGATCTTCACCAAACCATAAATCTTTGAAAAACTTAGTAACTACAAGCTCGATATCCATATCCATAACCAGCTCACCCTAATAGGTCTGATTTCACCAAAAGCCTCTCTGCCTAAAGCGGCTTATAATGCAAGGTCAAATGTGCTATTCGTCTTGCAAATACGCTGGCTGTCTCTAAATCACCCGCGAGCGGCCCTTCTTCAGGGCTAGCATCCGAAGGCGATTGGGCCATTAGCCCTACATAGGATCCCAAATAATTCAGATCATTTCTATCCGCTGCTTTGGTATTGGAAGGCATAATACCGGCACTGATCCAAAGCATGGATTGCTGCATGGCAAGGGTTACCATGTAATGCAAGGTGGATAGTTTATCACCGTTTATACTGGCTGAATTGGTAAAACCGGCTGCAAATTTATCTTTCCAGCCCTGAGAACTCCATACTTTGGAGCTTGCATCGGCAAACTTTTTAAATTGCCAGGATACAGAACCCATATAAGTTGGAGAACCAAAAATAATTGTATCGGCTTTTGAAAGCGTCTGCCAACCTGCTTCTGAAAGGTTACCCTCTGCATCAATGGCTAATAAATCTGCATGGATTTTCGACATCGATTGAAGGGTTTCATCAATAACCTCGGCTACCTTCTGGGTGTGCCCATAACCACTATGATAGACAACGGCTATATTTGGCATTTTTCCATCCTTTTCCCTAGGCCTGTGTGGTAGTATTATACAGCTATTTACTGTTGGGGCTATACACCGATTTTAACCCAGGGGAGTCTTTACATGACCAATCCACGCTTTAACCAAAAACTCAAAGAATCCTTGCACCTAGAGCGCTACCATACTTTTGGGCTTAGCATGTTACAGCTGATGCTGCTGCTTGGCAGTATAGGCCTGATAGCCGCTGCTATTTACGAGTGGCTACACTAGAACCTTTGCTCCGGTGGCACAGTGGATAGCGCGGTCCCCTCCTAAGGGACAGGTCGGCGGTTCGAATCCGCCCCGGGGCACCCTAAAAATTCTTTAAAATCATAGGCTATTTCTCATGTTCGACAATTAGCTGCTTTTTGGTTACAGTTGGTCCTGAGTCCACTGCCTATCGGCTTTGGATCTATCGAGGTTTCGGTCGCTGAACCAGCGTAGCAAATCAGCGACTGTTTTATGCCCGCATTCTCAAATCAAAACCCACTTCAAAGTGATTAAATACCACACTGGGTCTTACCCTACTTCCCTCTTGGGGTTCCAGCTTTACAATGCCGTACCTTTCCAAGGTTTTTAGGGTTCGAGATAAATTGCTTTTCTGACGACCCGATAACTCTGCCAGCTCAGTCATAGAACTAGGCTTTTCTTTGGCTATGATTTCCAACAAAAGTTTATTCTTACTAGAAAGCACTTGTGCCAACGATTCAATCGAAGAAAACCATACCTTTGGCTCATGCGCTGAAGGTTTGTATTTGCCTCTAGCTATCGCCAAAGTTCTTTTTTTAATCTCATCATAAGGAGCAATCCCTACTCTTAAAACAGAAACCGTTGCTTTACTCATAGCTTTGCACCCTCTTTTTTCATGGCAGCTTCTACCTCTTGCCAGAAATCTTTCAAAAGACCCTCAGCATTAGCATAGGCGTATGGTTTAATTTTTCCACGATGGATATGGTCATGCGGTTCTTTTTTTGATGAACCCGGCTTTGCATGTGCATTATCAAATCCCAATATTCTAGTTCCATCAGGGTTATGTAAGGTTAAGGAATACTTAATGCCAAATGGTTTCCCTGTATTACTTTTAACCTTTTTTGCCTCCATCTTCACCCAAAATCCCCCGCCCAAGACAACCGTATAGCCATCTAGGTCTAATAGCATTTCAAGTGTATGATCTTGTCTTATAATTAGCATTATATCACATGTTATCACTTAATGATAACACCTATGGTTGAGTATAGTCATTCGTTTATTGGCAGGGGTATGATAATTGGCTAATATTCGCAAGAAAATCAGATAAATAACGGATATCTTAGGCAATTAAGGGGCTACAGAGAAATGCTCTAATCGCTTAAACATCTCGGGGAAACTGCTTACCGACAGGGGTCTACTGTAATAAAAGCCCTGGATCTCGTCGCAACCATAGCTTTCAATAGCATTAAACTGCGCTTTGCTTTCGATACCCTTGGCTACCACCTTAGCCCCTAATTGGTGCCCAAGCTGGATCATCGCCTGTACACGACTGACCATACCGGTAGCCTCGGGTAAGGCCCCTACAAAGGACTGATCTATTTTTAAGCTATGGATAGGCAGGCCCTGCAGATCTTCAAAGGTTAGATTTTCCAATCCAAAGTTATCGATACAGAGCCGCACACCCAGTTGCTTCAGATCATGCATCACGCGACGTAAAGGCTCATGGGTTTTGGTAAAGGCTGTTTCACGCAGGTCTAGATCGACTGTCGATGCTTCTATCCCATGTTCTGCAAGCATAGAGGCCAATTGGGGTACAAAATGAGGGGCTTCTAGCTGCTTATTCGAGATATTAATGGCCATATTCATACCATAGCCCTCTGCTTGCCAACGCTTATGTTGTGCCAAGGCACTCTGCAATACCCAAGCCCCAATAGGCAGGATAAAGCCCGTCTGCTCTGCAAGGGGGATGAAGGTTTTCGGTAACAAGACACCCTGTAGGGGGTGATGCCAACGGATCAGCACCTCTACGCCCGATAGAGTGCGAGTCCGTAGATCTAGGCGGGGTTGATAAAGCAGGTAAAAGGCTTGGGTTGCCAAGGCTACCTTAAAATCCTGTTCCCCTAGCAGATTTGGCAGAGACCCGTTCCCTTCTGTATCTCTTGGCATATGTATCCTTGCACGCACATTTATAAGAATTATGAGACCATTGAGTCTTCGACTAATTTTTCAATCAGCTGATCGGCTCCAATCAAAGGAATCATTCTCAGCAAAACTTCATCCATAACATTCGACTCTGCTTCGATAATAAATTTTACTTTGCGCTCTTTCCAAGATAAGGTTTGAATGATATTAGAAGCCACCACAGAATGTTCGTTGTCTATATTATGAACAGATACCTCTGTTGGAACCCCACGTACACTCGTACTAATAGGACAGCAAATTAATAGGCCTGATTGTCTGTTGTAAGCCTCAGAGGATAAAATCAAAGCCGGACGATATTTTCCTATCTCTTTACCTTTTGTAGGCTCAAAATCTAACCAAACGATATGATTTCTTTTGGGAACATAGGACTGCAAAGAAGTACTGGACATTGCTCAATACTCTCCTTCCAAAGGATTGCTAATAATATCTGCATGAGCCGTCTGAGGTGTCATGCCCTCTAATAAAAAATCCTCGGAAAAAGGCAATATAGAACGTTGGGATGGAAGTTTGCGAATCTTTAACCCAAGCTCAGAAACCTCAATTTCCACAGGCATCCCTTCCTTAAAATGAGGAATGTCTCGCACCAAGCCTGAAATTCTTATAGCCAAACCATTCCCCCATTTTTGAATTTTTGACTTAACTTTCATGCGGCGAACACCCTTTTAAGCTGCTAATCTCACCTGTCTTATAGCACAAGAACGCCAGAAAGTGTATACAAAGTTGATACGTCGATCTATACTTTACTACTACATTGACCTAAACCGCATGTCTTCAAAAGTAATCATCATAATTGGCTACTATTCAGGAAAAAATCCGATAAAGAACGGATCTCCCTAGAAAGAGAGCTGCTGATCCAGCCCCTAAAGCGAGCTATCCCCTGCCCCTCTTTAAAAGTTATCCAACTTTAAAGAATCTGTTTTAAGGCTATACTCAAAAGAAGGGTCTTTCAACTAAGAAAGTGAAATAGGCAGCACAGTGGGTATAAAAGTGAACTTTCCTAATCATAACGGTCCAAACAAGAAGCATGGCATGAAAGTGTCGATGTATATACATGAATATGGACTTATGACTAGAAGGTTGTTTTAACAATGTTTACACCTCGTAATCCAAATAGACCGAATATTCCACCACTTGCCACAGGCGGAATAGAAAGAGATACTTTTGCTGAAGCTCTAGCAGAATCTGTTTCCGCTAGAGCCCTTCAAAATGCTGCCCTGCACACAAGATCAGACCAAGCAACGGCTGTAGCAACCGCACGTGTGTATGCTGGAGAATTTGGCAGAAAACTGGTACAAGCAGAAAGAGAGACTAAAGAGCTTAGAGCTGCCTTGGAAGAAGCCAATAGACGTGCGGCAGAACTTAGAAGACAACGAGATGCAGATTCACAAAAGACCGCTGAGGCTCTAGCAAGTGCCAAAAGATCTGGTGCTCAGCTAGTATTAGCAGAACAGGAAATTAAAGACCTTAAAAAACAGCTGGAAGGATTAGAAGAATTAAAAAGAAAATTAAAAGCAGCAGAAGCTCTTAGTGCACAACAAGCCGGAACTATAGCAAAAAACTCAGCAACCATTGCAGATCTTAGGGATCAACACCAAAAAGATCTCTCAGCGCTTGCCAAAGTACAGCAAGCCGCGGCTTTATTAAAGGAAGAGCTTGAAAAAAATAATACGGCATTATTAGCAGCACAAGCATTAAACAAAGATACCACAGCCTTAGAAGGAGAAAATAAAAGGCTTGCCGGAGAATTAACAGCTTCATTGGAAAGAGAAACAGGGCTTAGACAGGTTATTGAGACTCAAAGACAAAAAATTCTCGAATTAGAAGCAGAGGTTGCCAGATTAAATAGTTTATTAGCAAAACAAGCAGCAGAACTTGAGTCTGCGATGGAAACAATAGATACTTTAAGTGCTGCACTTCATACTGCAGAAGCAGAACGTGCTGCAGTGATCACTGAGCGTGATCAAGCACGATTAGATCGTCAAACAAAAGCCGATCAGCTGGCAACAGTCACCGGAAAAGTTGACGGCTTAACAGCAGAGGTTGCAATACTAACCACAGAAAAAGACCGGGCCAATGCAGAAGTTGCGCGTTTAACAACGGCTTTAGAGGGACATGCAGAAACAAGTGCCGAATTAGAGGTTGCCAAACGCGAGGTGGCTAGATTACAGTCTGATCTTGATAAAAAATCAACAGAATTAAGCAGCGCAGCTGCGCAAATTGTTGCTTTAGGAGCAGAGGTTGAAAAACTAAATGGAATCATACGAGAAAAAGATACGAAAATAAGCGAACTTGAAGGAAAAATAGCCCAGCTTAGCGCAGAGAACGCTCAATTAAGAGAACAATTGCGAGCACAGGACCTAGCAATTGCCGAATTAGGAGTTTCAGTAGAAGCAGCAAAGTCCGAAGCCAAAACAGCCAAAGATGAGCAAAAAACTGCAGAAGCTACGCTGGCAACCGTCAGAAGAGAAATGGGAGCAGCGCTAGCAAATGCCACGAAAACAATAGGCGTATTAGAATCTGATATTGAGACATTAAAAACAAATGCGGCAGAAAACGCAGCTGAACTATTAGTAAAACAAGGTGAATTAGATAGGGCTCAGTCAACCGCAAGCGACCTTCAATCTCAATTGAGCACTGCTGAAGCAGCAGTCACCCGAGAAACAACAAGGGCTGATGAACTAGCATTGAAAGCTGAGACATTACAAGGCGAACTGAATAGTGCTCTAGCTGAGAATGCAAGACTCAAAGTGGACATCAAAAAGCTAACCGTTCAGGCATCAGCATTACAAAGCACTGTTTATGAAATAACAAGACAAAATGAAGCAGTTAATACAGCATTACAAGCAGCCCTTCTAGGCTCACAACAACTCACGAGCGATCTTGACCTTGCAACAGCCAGTATTGCATCCCTTACGCAAAAGCTCGTTGCAGAAGGAGCAGACCAAGCTGCCACTCAGCTGCTCTTAGACCAGGCGATAGAGAATAAACGAGGTTTGGAAGGAAAGCTCGGCAATCAACAATTACTCGTAAAATCCTTAGAAGGTCAAGTAGGTGTTCTTAGTCGTCAGCTTAGTAGTAAAACCCGAGAATGCGGAAAATTAAGAGAGCTCGTTATAGCACATAAAAAAATGCTATCCGAACAAACACGCAAACGTGAACTTGCAGAAGCAGATCTTCTCAAATCACAAGCATTATTGAAAAGCACAACGGTTGCCAAAGACGCATTAGCTGTGCAATTAGGCGAAACCGAAGAAAAATTGGCTGCCGCTAATGCTCAAATGCTTTTAATGGAGCAAAAACATCTAGCAGAAATAGCAGCCCTTGATACAAAAGTAGAGGGCTACCAAAAACAACTAGATGCACTTAAAGCTGAACATCTTGCATCGATTAATGGTATACAATTGGAGCTGCTAGCCGTTACCCTAGAAAAAGAAAGCATTCTAGCCAAACTAATGGTTGCACAAGAAACGATTGCCGGTCTTAGACAAGAATCACAAGAGCTACGAACAGAGCTTTCAACCACTAAACAAGCTTTAGAATCAACAAAAAAAGCACTCTCTGATACAATATCCGAGGTGGAAAAAAGCACAAACCTATTAAGAGAATCTGAGAAAGGAAGAGAAGAGGCGGAGCGAGTTGCGAGACTAGCAGAAGAAGCCACAAGAAAAGCGGAAGCGGAAACCAGACAGGTTACAGAAGAAAAACTTGCCTTGCAGAAGGTTGTAACAGACGCCCAAGCTGTTGTGAGTAGAAAAGATGTAGAGTTAGAGGCTGTTAAGCTCGAATTGCTCAATGTAACTGGGAAGTCAGATCTGGAAATAGAAGGACTTAGAGAAAAACAAACCCTAATCCAGAGGGAACTTGAAGAATCAAGAAGACGAGAGGAAGACAGCCAAAAGAGATTGCAAGATTTTGAACGCCAAGCAAGAATTTTGAGGGCTCAAAAAGCAATAATCGCAGCTCATAAACAGACCCGGGCAATATATGACGTCCAACTTTCCTTAAGAGAAAATATCCAAGGAAGCCTCATGACAACACAGTATGATTTAGAGACCACAAACTCAGGAACGTTGGAAGAAAAAATCAAACGCGATCAGGAATATCAAAGACAACTACAAACTATTTTGAAAATAAAGAATATTACTATTCGCATGAGCTTGTTAAAAAATCTTAGGGAAACAGATAGAATTTCAAGAGAAGCACATGGTTCTTTTTCGAGCCAACAAGACGTGCATCAAGAAAATAAACAGGCAAGAGCAGAAACAACAGCCGACCGAAGGAGACCGCAAAATGCCATTAGCTGATAATCCTCAAGATATTCAAGAACTAAAAGATGCTTCAACAGATTTGTTTAGCCGGGTGACATCTCTTCAAAACGACCTTGCCGATGCATCATTAAATATAACAGATCCGTCTTTTACAGAAAAAAAAGAAGTACTTAATCAAGCAATATTCGCCTTAAAAAAAAGTGACGAATGGACAATTATAAATCAAGATTTAACAAGCAAAGATGGAAGCGTTATTGAGGAGATATCTGATGCCATCCTAAAACTTGTTGAAAAATGTGAAGCGCTCACAA
>CAMCTX010000020.1 GCA_945878715.1 Legionella genomosp. 1
GTACGGCGCTTGCCTTAAAATCTGAACTATAAGACCTATCTTGCTTCTTACCCATGACAACGACTCCTTCTTATTACCAGTTTTAATTATCTCATAATTTCGAGTCCGGTAACTTGGGGTAAGGTCAGTGGTTAGCCCAGCACGTACGATTACCTATAATATTTCTACAGGAGCGGTATCTGCTACCTAATGGCAGCGGCTTCATGTACGCGCAAAGAAACTTCTGCACTGGCATAATATTCTAAGATGCCATTAGCCTTTTCTACTATCAATAGGCCCTCGGTATGAATGCCCCGCCCGAGTCCTTCTGTAGAGCCTCTGGAGCCTGTAAGGCTTAGGTTTTTGTTAAAGGTCAGATCATAGCGCGGCCAAGCATCATAAAAAGCTTCAAAGCCCTGTGCCTCGAAAGTTAAGACGGTCTCTACAAGGCTTTCCAATAGCAAGGCTGCCAGCTGCGATCGGTCAATCGGATGCGTACTAAGCGCTTGTACCGTGGTCCAAGGTTGGCTAATAGCCTGCTCCGATGCCTCAAAGGGGTAAACATTGAGCCCAATACCAATCACTGTGCGGGTGATACCCTGATGGCAGGGCAAAGACTCAATCAAGATGCCCCCGAGTTTTTTGCCTTCAGAAAGCAGATCATTAGGCCATTTAATGCCCACAGGCTTTTGGATCCCAAGGCCTTCTAGGGTTTGCACCACGCACAAGGCAACGGCTAAGCCCAAGGCTGATAAGGCTTGGGGTTCTTTTGAAAAGGGCCAAAGCAAGGATAGGTATATATTCGATCCGGGTGGTGAGAACCAGGTACGGCCATTACGGCGACCTTTGCCCTGGGTTTGGGTTTCGGCAAAACAAGCAAGGGGAGTATGACAGCCTTCAGAGGCTTTTCTGAGCAGATAATCGTTGGTGGAATCGACTGACGTGAGGTGTTCAACCTGAACATGATTATGTAGCACAGTCATGCGCTATGGCCTGAGCCTACTTAATTTTCTTTTCTTCAAACCATTCATGTTTTCTGGTTTTTTTGTCGAACATACGCTTTTTAAGCTTATGGGCCATTTTCGGGTTTTTAGTCGTTGTGTAAAAGGTTCCTGTATCAGCGGCTGAAACCAATCGAATTTTAACACTTTTTCCTTTTGCCATCTCAACAGACCTCTATAGCGCTAGTTGATCCTGCGCCTTTGTGGGTTGTGCCACGGATGCTTGCGAGCACCACTTCAATGCCCAACTTATCGATGGTGCGCATCCCTTTGTGTGAGACCAGCAAGCGCACAAAGCGCTTCTCGGCTTCCACCCAAAAACGATGTTTATGAAGATTAGGTAAAAAACGTCGACGCGTTTTACGGTTAGAATGAGAAACATTGTTTCCCATCATGACCTTCTTACCAGTTACTTGACATACTTTAGGCATAAAACAAACCTCAAAGACTATGGGTTCTAAACTTCGACTCAGGGCGCCACCTTAACAAATACCAGGGTTTGGATCAAGTGCCTCTTCAAAGGGGGCGGGCTTTAGGCGTATACTCGCAGGCTTAGGGAAGGATGGGGGCGACTATGTTTATGCGACAATCGACACGTTGTGTAGCTTTTATGGTGGCGTTGCTGTTACTTAGTGCCTGTGGTGCGACCCATACGGCGATCCATAAAAGACACTTAGATGTACAAACCAAGATGAGTGCCAGTATTTTTTTAGATCCGGTACCGTCTAATCAGCAAACCGTTTTTCTACAAATTAAAAATACTTCCGATAAGGCAGCGCTCGATCTAGAGCCCTCTATTCGACAGACCATGGAACAAAAAGGTTATCGGGTGGTAGACAAACTAGAACAAGCACACTATTTGTTGCAAGCCAATGTCTTACAAGTAGGGCGTTGTGATCTACGCGAAGCACAGCATGCTTTGGAGCAGGGTTTTGGTGCAGCTGTGGGTGGTGCTTTAGCCGGTGCGGCCATTGGCAGTGTTTCCTCCAAACATTCCAGTAAAGGTGCTGTAGTGGGTGGTTTAGTAGGCGCGGCCGTCACAACCGTTGCCGATGCGATGGTCCAAGACGTGGTATACAGCGTGATAAGCGATATACAGATCTCAGAACGTGTGGGTAATTCGGTTGAAGTGAAACAACGAACGCGATCGAAGTTAAAACAAGGTACCAACGGCGTGCAAGAAATGGTGTCTACCGAAAAAGTGAATTGGAAACGCTATCAGACCCGTATTGTGAGTACGGCTAACCAAGTCAATTTAAAATTCGATAAAGCGGTTGCCGAATTGGTTGCAGGCTTAAGCCGTGCTATTACAGGACTTTTTTAGATGCATCGTGTTCAATTAAAAGTATTATGTAAACACGCGGTGGCACAGCCTTTACCTCACTATGCCACACCCGGATCGGCAGGGCTTGATTTACGCGCTTGCCTAGACGAGCCACTTTGTTTAATGCCTGGGCAAACTGCGCTTATTTCAACCGGTTTTGCGATTCATATAGACGATCCAGCACTTGCGGGTATCATTGTCCCACGTTCAGGCTTGGCCCATAAACATGGCATTGTGCTGGGTAATTTAATCGGGCTTATCGATTCCGATTATCAGGGCGATCTACGGATCTCCTGCTGGAATCGCGGAACAGAAGCTTTTACCATTGTACATGGCGATCGAATCGCACAGCTTATGATCGTACCTGTGGTACAGGCGCAGTTTGAGATCGTCGACACTTTTGAAGCGACAGCCCGTGCAGAAGGTGGTTTTGGTCATACGGGACGCTCTTAATGATAACGGTTCCCATCATTCCCCGCGAGATTTTTAGAGCCTACGATATTCGTGGTATTGTCGATCAAACCCTCACCATAGAAACAGTAGAACAACTGGGTCGTGCGCTGGGTACGCATATTATGCGAGCAGGCGAACGCACAATCGTGGTGGGTAGAGATGGACGCCTATCAGGGGAACGCTTAGCAGGCGCTTTGATTCAAGGCCTATTAGCCACTGGTATCGATGTCGTTGATGTGGGTGGCGTACCCACCCCGCTGCTCTATTTTGCAACCCATCATTTAAGCATTCCTTCCGGGGTCATGATTACGGGCAGTCATAACCCTGCACAGTATAATGGTTTTAAAATAGTCATTGGGGGCAAAGCCCTGTATGGCGATCAGATTATGGATCTCTATCAGACTATCATCGATCAAGATTTTTTAGAGGGTAAGGGTCTGTGTACGCAGCAGGTGATAGTGTCCGATTATATTCAAACGCTGTGTGCAGGCATAAGCCTTAAAAGTCCGCTGAAGATTGTCGTAGATGCAGGCAATGGTATAGCAGGTTTAGTCTTAAGCGCTTTGTATGAGGCCTTAGGCTGTACCGTAATCCCTCTTTTTTGCGAGGTCGATGGGCATTTCCCCAATCACCATCCCGATCCCGGTCAGCCTGAAAATATGCGAGATTTAATTAAGACGGTGCGCGAACACAAAGCCGATCTAGGTCTGGCTTTCGATGGCGATGGCGATCGTTTGGGGGTGGTCGATAATGAAGGTAGGATTATTTGGCCCGATAGACTCTTAATGTTATTTTCCAAGGCTATTCTGTGCGAAAATCCACAAGCCAATATTATTTTTGATGTAAAATGCACCCGACATCTGGGTGCTTTCATTCATGAAAGGGGCGGGAAGCCTTGGATGTGGAAAACAGGTCATTCGTTCATAAAATCCAAAATGCGCGAGATCGATGCACACTTAGCGGGTGAAATGAGTGGACATTTCTTTTTTAAAGCCTGGTATGGTTTTGATGATGCGCTGTATGCGGGAGCACGCTTGCTTGTGATGCTTGCAGAGGCAAAACCCCTTACTGCGGCTGCGATTTTTAGATCGTTGCCAGATAGCCTGAGTACCCCAGAAATTGCATTATGGATTGCAGAACAAGATAAATTTTCAGTCATGAAGAAGCTTGTAGCTTTGGCCCATTTTCAGGATGCAACCCTCAATACCATCGATGGCTTAAGGGTAGACTTTGAAGATGGTTTTGGTTTGGTGCGTTGTTCGAATACAGGCCCCAATCTTATTTTACGTTTCGAAGGGGATACGCCCCAAGCTTTAGCGCGTATTCAGGGTGCTTTTGCTCAATTATTACGAGCTGTAAAGCCCGAATGGGCTTTACCTTTTTAAATGCTAAATAGTCTAGCATAAGTTTGTCCGAATGGCATGAGGGGCGTCGATTCCAGGGACGGTAAATCGTCGAATACAGGGATGTATGTCCCCAAATGCCATGCGGACAAACTTATTGGGCGATGTACGAAGGAGATCAAGAACGTGGAAGAAAAAGGTGTGACCATTCATAGAGCGCAGGCACGAGCCTTGGATGCTTTAAGAACCATTCGGATCACGCGTGGCTATTCTAAACATGCAGAGGGATCCGTCCTTATAGAATGTGGTGAAACCCATATTATTTGTACAGCCAGCGTTACCGCCGGGGTGCCAAAATTTCTGAAGGGCACGAATCAAGGTTGGATCACCGCAGAGTATGGCATGCTGCCACGCTCTACCAACGAACGCATGCAGCGAGAGTCTAAGCAAGGTCCTTCGGGTCGAACCCAGGAAATCCAGCGTTTAATCGGGCGATCCTTGCGTTCTGCAGTCGATTTAAAAGCCTTGGGCGATTATACCATTGTGATCGATTGCGATGTTTTACAAGCCGATGGTGGCACGCGAACCGCAAGTATTACGGGTGGTTGCATCGCACTGGTCGAAGCGTTGCATCATTTACAGGCCAAGGGTAGCCTGAAAACGATTCCGCTTAAACATTGGGTTGCCGCTGTTTCTGTAGGCATGTACCAAGGTTATCCTTTGTTAGATTTAGACTATCAGGAAGATTCGCAAGCCGATACCGATATGAATGTGGTGCTTACAGAACAGGGTACTTTTATCGAGGTCCAAGGCACTGCAGAGCGCGCTTCTTTTAGCGCCGAAGAACTGCAATCCATGTTAAATCTAGCGCGCAAAGGGGCTGACACGCTTATTCAGAAACAAAAAGCAGCTTTTGAGGGTTAAAATGACAGAGATAAAGACCTTGTTTGACAAAGATTGTCCCATAGGCCACAAAAACAGCTTAACGAGCACGGATGTTGTTTTACCTGAAGGTCCACTGTTAGTTTGCAAGCAATGTGGCCATAGGGTTAGCCTATGTTCAAAAGAACGCTATGATCGGACGATGCAGACCTTTAACACGGCAGAAGGCACTTTGCCTGATGTCACCTCAATTAATAGAAGTTTTACATTACATTCAAAGAGACTCAACCTCATTCAAAAAACATTAGGGTTGCCACCAGAAAGTATTGATATTTTAGATGTGGGATGCTCAAGTGGGGCTTTTTTAGAATCAGCTAGAAAATTAAACTTCAATATAAAAGGCGTTGAGCCGGCACCTGCAGCGGCAGCAACGGCTAGAACCAATGGTTTCGAGGTCTACGAATGTGCGCTGGATCATCAAGATATTCCCAGAAACTATTTTAATGTACTAACCTTATTTGAGGTAATAGAGCACCTAGAGAATCCTAAAGCGTTCCTAAAACAATGCAAAGATCTTTTAAAACCGGGCGGCCTATTAGTGATTAATACTGGGAATACCGATAGCTGGACACAGAAAGTTATGGGTCATCGATGGGAATATTACGATATAGAGAAGCACGGTGGTCATATTAGTTTTTTTAACAGGCATTCCATACAATTATTAGCTGAAGATCAGGGTTTTAAAGTGGTATCCCTCAAAACTAGATGTGTGAAATTCCTTGAAAGAAATGAAACAACAGCCATCAAGTATAAATGGCTAAAGGTTTTGACAGAGTTATTAAATGTTCCAGCACAACTCTGTGGTAAAGGTCACGATATGCTTGTAATATTGCAGGCTTAATTTCTGAAAGGCAGCAATCAAGGTTAGACCACAGCGGAGAAAGAAGCTATGCATGAAGCTCTGCAGAGTTTTTATTTATAAAATACATAGCATAATGCATAGTAATCTTCTCCCGCTTTGAGGCCAGGGACGCGCGAAAATAGACAAAAAACTGTAAATATAATCAGCTATCAATAACAACGATGTGGTTTAAGGCAAGCTGTGCATTAAGCTCTGCAGCGTTGACATTTATATTGTGCATAGTATAATGCATAGTAATGTTCTTGCTCCAATGACCATAAGGATGGAAATTCAATGCAAAGTATTGATCTCATAGAGCTTTTAAAACGATCAGAGGGTAAGACCTTAGAATTTAAACAAGCACTACCTGCGAATACGGACCATAAAGGACTAGCTCGTACCCTATGTGCCTTTGCAAATACAGCTGGAGGTTACATCCTATTTGGCATAGAGGATAAGACAAAGCATATTATAGGGGTTCCAGATCCCTATATGTTGGAAGAAAAGATAGCCAATATTATTGATACGCTTATTACACCTAAAATCATTCCTGATATAGAAATATTTCCCTATGAAACACGGTCAATACTGGCTGTTCGTATTTATCCCAATTCAACGACACGACCCTATTTTTTAAAAGAAAAAGACTTGGAGAAGGCTTATATCCGTGTTGGATCTTCTAATAGACTGGCTGATCCACAAACCATTCAGGAATTGAGACGATTGGGACAAAACTCAACTTCTTTAAGTTTTGAAGAACAGCCCTTCACTACACTAGATGCTCAGGCTATTGATGTTGAGGCTGTGACACGTTTTTTTAGGTCAGTGACGCAAATTAAAATGACAGACGCGTTCTTATCATCTCTTAAATTAATAACAGACTTTCAAGGTAAGTATGTTCCCACCAACGCAGGTATGATTTTATTTGGGCGAGAAAGAGAGAGCTATTTTCCTAATGCAAAAATAAAAGCCGTACGATTTTCGGGCGTTGTCAAAGGTCTAAAAACGCTAGACAGTAGGGAAATTGATTCCTATCCGGTGGATGCGGTTCAAGAAGCCATGGATTTTGTTCAAAAACATGCTAATTACGAATCAGAAATAAATACATCCTCACAAGCGGATCAGTGGAGTGTGCAACGTATTGATCGATGGAATATACCCATTGCAGCAGTGCGTGAAGCTATTATTAATGCTGTAGTCCATGCGGATTATGCACAAAAAGGTTCCGATATTCACCTCTTTATTTATCAAGATAGAATAGAAATAGAAAATCCTGGCTTGCTGGTTTTTGGTCTAAGCATCGAAGATATTACCAAAGGCATCTCTAAATTAAGAAACCCAATTATTGGCAGGGTGTTTAATAAATTAGGATTTATGGAGCAATATGGAAGTGGAATTCATAAAATAATTCAAGAATGTCAACGATTTGGTTTGGAAACACCAAAATTTGAAGAGCTGGCCACCCATTTTAGGGTGATCATTTATACAAGCCCCCAAAAAACACCTACTTTAGATGAACAGGATAATATTATTATAGACGTTTTGAGATACCAATATTTTTCCAATCGATCAGAAGGTCTCTCTACCAAAGAGATTTGTAGCAGAACTATGCTAGCACAAAGATCTACGCGCATTCATCTTTCATCTTTAGTACAATCTGGCTTTGTTGCAGAAATAGGCACAAGCGCCACCGATCCAAAAAAGAAATATTTCTTAAGAGAAGAATATGCTAGGCTGCTTATTTTTATACCAGACAATAACAAAAGACGAGAGATGGCAGATGTTTTAAATTCCGGGATTCTTAGTTCTGAGAAAAAAATTGAAAGCATAGAAAAAATGCTAGGTATGCCAGCACAACCCGCTCCACCAGAATGGAAGGAGACAGTAGACCTTGTACAAAGATTTTCTTGGCGCAATGTTAATGCCTTTGCTTCTGCCTTTGGTCTTGCAGATATAAAGGCTTATCGTGATACAGTACCAAGAGGAGATGGTAGTCCTTATGACTTCGCGAGTCCTACTTTCGCCATGGATTATATAAAAGAAAGAAATATAAAAGAACTGGAGTATCCAGATAAAAATGGGTTGGTTTTATATTTCGATAAAAACGAAAACCCTGTTCATGCCGGATCAGTACAAGAAACCCTATTTGTGACTGTACAGTCTAAATGGGGAACTTTTCCTGCGCTTTTTAAACATACATTGAGGGATGTTCCAAGTTTTTATGGTTCCATCGTAAAATTCTATCCTCCCATAGATGGCAAAGATGCGTATGCCTTTTTTAAGGAATGGTCGAAGATAGGATTACAATGAAGGATTAACTTTCAGCCAAAATTATAATCGTAATCAATCATCACCGGTGCATGATCAGAAAAAACCGGTTTTGTGCAGATCTGCGCGGCTAAAACCTTATCTTGAAGTAGTGGATGAATAAACTGATAATCAATACGCCATCCTACATTATTGCTACGCGCCGTCTTGCTTCGTTGTGACCACCAGGTATATTGATCAGGTTCTTGGTTTACCACCCTAAAGGCATCTACCCATCCCATTTCATCCACCAGTTTATCCAGCCAGGCGCGTTCTTCGGGTAAAAAACCAGATTCATTTTGATTGGCGCGCCAATTGCGTAAATCGATAGGCTTGTGTGCAATATTCCAATCGCCACAGATAATGGCGGGTTTGGATCCTTGGCATTGTTCCTTCAGTTTAGATTCATAGCGTTGCATAAAATCGAATTTAACCGTTTGTCGCACATCACCACTGGTACCCGAGGGCATGTAGAGGGAAGCAATACACAGATCCCCAAAGTCTGCTTCGATATAGCGTCCTTCAGTATCGGCATCCGCCCAGCCCAGTCCTCTATGAACGGCTAGGGGTTCAGATTTGCTGTAGATAGAAACGCCGCTATACCCTTTCTTATGGGCATCAAAATAGTAATGATGATAGTGCGCCGGAAAAAAAGGTTGTGGAGCAAGGGCATGGGTCTCGCAGCGTGTTTCCTGCAGGCAAACCACATCGGCATGCTGTGTGGCCAGCCACTCGAAGAAACCTTTTTTGGCCGCAGAGCGGATCCCATTCACATTAGCTGTTATAACACGCAACATAGCCTGCATTAGATCAGAGAAGGCATGATGCGTCAAGGTCGCACCCAGCCTGAGCCGAATAAACACCCTATTCGGCTCAGAAAAAGCTTTTTCTTGAGCCGAATGTGGGCCTTAAGGTTGTCCAATGGGGGATTGACACAGCTTGTTAGTTAACCCATAATTAGATATTCAGATGATACACACGCATACATACAATTGGATCCATACATGAAAACAAGCCTACGCTCGGGTATTGAGCATTATATTTTTCTATCGGTGGTTACGGCTATTGGATCGATCGGTCTATTTGCCACAGACATTTATTTAACCGCGTTGCCAGAAATGTGTAAAGCCTTTAACTGTACACAAGCGGAAATACAAATGAGTTTTTGTAGCTTCTTCTTGGGCTTAGCTTTTTGTCAGCTCATTGCCGGTGCCTTATCCGATCATTTTGGCCGCAAACAGATCCTTATCATAGGGATTGCTATTTTCAGCGTGGCTTCATGGCTTTGCGCAACCGCAGAGACGCTCCCACAATTTGTGATGTTTCGATTACTGCAAGCCGTGGGTGGTGGTGTGGGTTCTGTAGTTTTTAGAGCCTTGATTGTCGATCGTTTTGATCGCCTAGACGCCGCCAAAATATTTTCGGTTATTTTCCCTATTATTGGTTTGTCTACCGCCATTGCCCCTCTGCTGGGTGGGTATATTACAAGCCTATGGGGTTGGCGTGGTACCTTCTTTTTTATGGCCGCTTTTGGCGTGATGATCCTGAACATCGTCATTTTCTTTTTAGGTAATCTTAGACATGCGGTACCACGCGATGTGTCAATGTTAAGACCGGCCCCTGTTTTAAGGACCAAAAAATACAGAGATCTGCTGTGTAATCTAGAATTTCTAGGCTATGCCCTGGTTATTTGCACCTGTTTTTGTGCCTTTCGCAGTTATACCGTAGAATCGCCCTTTGTCTTTCATCGCCAGGGTTATGAGGCCAAGGAAATGGGTTCTTTTTATGTGGGTTTATCGCTCACGTATCTTTTAGGTAGTTTATGCGCACGCTATTTGAGTCGTCATACGCTGCAACGTGCCTTATCGGTAGGCATTGGCGCGCTGGTAGTAGGTGGGCTTACCATGCTGTGTGCAGCATTCTTTTTTGCACACAGCCCTTATGCGATTATTTTGCCTATGTGTATGATAGCCTTTGGTAATGGGTTGCTTTTCCCCATTGGATCAGCCGCCGCACTCAGCGCAGTGCCTGGGGAATTATCGGGCACGGCCGCCGGTTTTATGGGATGCCTGCAGTTTTTATTAGCGGCTTTTTGTATTAGCTATGTGGGGGATATCTGTCAGGGCCAAGCGATGCACATGTCGCTTTTTATTACTATCATTATTTTAGTGGGTGTTGGCAGCCATCTATTTCTCGCATACAAATCTAAAAATAGAACCCTGATAGCAGAAGCGGAAGGTTTGGTATGAAAGGCGATTTGTTTATTATTTCTGCACCCTCTGGGGCGGGCAAAACCAGTCTTTGTCAGGCACTGCTGAAGACCTTGTCTAATATTCGGTTTTCTGTATCACACACCACGCGGTTGCCGCGTCCTGAAGAAAGAGAAGGTGTGGATTATCATTTTGTAACAGGCGCAGCATTTGAAGCCCTGTTGGCACAGAATCTTTTTTTAGAACATGCCAAAGTGTTTGAACACTACTATGGTACTTCAGCACTGTGGGTCGAAGAAACACTTCATCAAGGTTTTGATGTGATGCTGGAAATTGATTGGCAGGGAGCACATCAGATCAAGGCGCTCTTTCCAGAGGCACAGAGCATTTTTATTGTGCCACCTAGCTTTGATAGCCTGCGGCAACGCTTGCAGCATAGGCACCCCGATAATGAGGCCTTGGTGCAAGAACGCTTAGAGGGCTTACAGGATGATTTGCTAAATGCTCACACCTATGATTACATGGTCTGTAACGATCACTTTGAACAGGCTTTAGAAGGTTTACAGGCTATTGTGAGAGCCAGTCGTCTAAAGTGCACACGGCAGCGTGTGTTGCAAGAAAATTTAGTAAAAAGTCTTTTAGTTTAAATTATTTTGAGGGTTATTATGGCGCGTGTAACGGTAGAAGATTGTCTGACAAAGGTTGAAAATCGTTTTCATCTGGTTTTATTGGCCTCTAAAATGGCTAGACAGTTGGCTTTAGGCACTGTCGAATCCGTGTTGCCCTGGGACAACCATAAAGCAACGGTCCTAGCCCTAAAAATAATCGCCGCGAACGGGGGCGTGCCTGCCAATGCACAGCAAGAAACACCCGATGAAGCGCAAGACAGTTCCGAAGTCGTCTAAGCCGCTGCTTGCTGAACCCATTATTGGGGATGCAAGCGTTAGCGCTGCCTTTGCCGAGCTCACACAAGCCCTAGCGCTTTACTTAAGCCCTGCGCACATTGCAGTCATCACGCAGGCCTTTTACTTGGCCCATCAGGCACATGCGGGTCAAAGTCGTATTTCTGGTGAACCTTATATTTCTCATCCCATTGCAGTGGCTAAAATTTTAGCGGATATGCATATGGATCGCCAAAGTATTACAGCGGCTATTTTGCATGATGTGATTGAAGACACCACCATTGATTGTGCAACCCTTGCAGCGCATTTTGGGGAAGAGGTTGCCGAGCTGGTTGAAAGCGTGAGCAAATTAGACCGCATTCAAAGTGCCAGTCGCGTGGAAGCGCAAGCTGAAAATTTACGAAAAATGATGTTGGCAATGACACGTGATATCCGTGTTATTTTAATCAAGCTGGCCGATCGGCTCCATAATATGCGCACCATTGCTGCCTTGCCACGTGAAAAAAAGCGGCGTATCGCAAAGGAAACCTTAGAAATCTATGCCCCTATTGCCAATCGTTTAGGGATGAACAGTTTCAGATTAGAATTCGAAGATGTGGGTTTTGAACATCTTTATCCGATGCGGCATCGGGTATTAAAACAAGCAGTACTTAAAGCCAGAGGGAATCGCAAAGAAGTTGTTTCTAAGCTCGAAATGGATCTTAAAACCCGTTTGGCTACAGAGGGGATCCAGCCTTTTACAGTTATGGGTCGTGAAAAACACTTGTATAGCCTCTATAAAAAAATGAAGAAAAAAGATTTTTCTTTATCCGAAATCATGGATATTTACGCGCTTAGAATTTTAGTGGATAGCATTGATACCTGTTACCGCGTCTTAGGTATCGTTCATAATACCTATAAACCTTTGCATGGCCGTTTTAAAGATTATATTGCGGTGCCCAAGGTGAATGGCTATCAATCCTTACATACGGCCGTCTTAGGGCCCCATGGGGTGCCTATCGAAGTACAGATCCGTACCCAAGAAATGCATTATTTGGCCGAAAATGGTATGGCTGCACATTGGTTATATAAAACACCCGAAGGTGCTATTAGCGAGGCTGAAATGCGTGCGCGCGAGTGGGTACAGGGTATTTTAGATATTCAAAAAAATACCGATAGTTCAAAAGAATTTGTAGAACATCTAAAAATCAACCTGTATCCCGATGAAGTCTATGTGTTTACCCCTGGCGGCGATATTTTATCCTTGCCCAATCATGCCACAGCCGTTGATTTTGCCTATGCCGTACATACCGATGTGGGTAATGCCTGTATTGCAGCGAAGATTGATAGGCGATTATTACCCCTGAGCACACAATTAAGCAGTGGCCAGACCGTGGAAATTGTGACGGCGATGGGTGCACATCCTAATGCTGCTTGGCTCAGTTTTGTCGTCACTGGAAAAGCCAAAAATAACATACGTCAGTTCTTAAGAACACAACAAGCCGATGAAGCGTGTATTCTTGGTAAACGATTGCTTGAACGTGCGATGAATGTTCTATTTTTATCCTTGGAGGATATCTCCAGTGTTCAATTAAGTACGGTATTACAAGATTTGAAACTAGCAAACTTTGAGCAATTGTGTGAAGAGGTGGGCTTAGGCAATCAAGACGCATCCTTGGTTGTGCGTCGTTTTGTGGCAGATCCGGCCGTCGAAGCACCTCTGAGTGTAAACCCCTTGGCTATTCATGGCACCGAAGGGATGGTGGTAAGCTATGCACAGTGTTGTTATCCCATTCCTGGCGATCCGGTGGTAGGATTTTTGAACAGTGGGCAGGGTGTACTTGTGCATCGGGAAAATTGTAAAAATGTACACAGTATGAGGCTAGAACCTGAAAAATGTATTTTTGTACGTTGGGCAGAGGTTGTTGAAGGTGAATTTAGTGTAGCATTGCGGGTTGAGGTATTGAATAATCGTGGTATTTTAGCTTCGTTAGCCCACACGCTAGCCAAACACGATGTCAGTATCCAAAATGTACAGATTGATGAACGCGACAGTCGTCATAATGTGATTGTCTTTTTATTAAGTGTTAAGAGCCGTGATCATTTAGCGAAGACTATGCGAGGGTTAAGGAGTATTGCTGCTGTAACACGCGTCAGCCGAGGCGCTTAATCCCAGAGTGGATAATGCTCAATCACAATGTCTTCAGAGAAAAAGAGCTTAGCGCTCTTGGCAAAAAAATCGTTGTAATCACTTAAATAAAAGGTTCTGCCTGCCATCGCAGTTTTTTCGGTATTTAACAAATGCGCTTTAAGTAATTGCGTTTTAAGCGCAGCGGTGCTTAGTTCGGAAGCATCTATCAGATCGATCGGTTTTTGGTAAAAGGCCTGGATATGTTTTTTAATTAAAGGGTAGTGTGTACACCCCAAGATCAAAGCTTCTATATTATCCAAGGATGGCTGCGATAAATAGTGTTGTATCATCGGCGTTAAAAGGGTTGATTCCGCCAACCCTTCTTCAATAAAAGGTACCAGTAAGGGCGTTGCAAGGGAGGCAAGGATTGTTTCTTGATCGAGTGCATCGATGGCCTTTTGGTAAAGATTGGAACGTACGGTTTGTTTAGTGCCAATAAGCCCTATTTTTTTGTGGGCGTGTTGTTTTTGAATATGCTGCACAATGGGATCAATCACATTAAGAACCAGTGCCCGATCCCCCACAAAGTCTTTTACGATTTCAAAAGCATTAGAGCTTGCAGTATGGCAGGCAATGACAATGGCTTTACAGCGATGTTCTAAGAGCACTTCCGCAATCTTAAGGGCATAGTGTTGAATCGCCTGGACCGACTTATCGCCCCAAGGCACATGGGCGGTGTCTCCAAAGTAAATCATATGTTCGTCTGGCATTTGTTCAGCAATAGTCTTTGCGACGGTTAGACCGCCTAAGCCGCTGTCAAAAATGCCGATGGGATGATAAGCATGCATAGCGGCTATTAACCTCCTTATAAAATATCCGTGATGCTCTTGTAAACAAGCTGTTTGCCGTAGAAAACAATGCTCAATTTTAAGATTTTTTGAAGGGTAGGTATTTTCTTAAGGCGTGCATCATATTTTTTCTCGTTGATTTGATTCAATCCCGCCAGCGCTAGCTTGTCATAAAAATCGATGGTTTGTTCGGCTTCTGCACGCTTAAATTCAAGGATAATGCCTAAGTGATTATTAGGATCGAAGGGTACTAGCACCAAATCGGGTCGACCCAAACCTTGCTCTTGATTAGAATAAATCGTATGCGTCTCTCTTAAGCTGGCTGTTAAGGCCAACATCAATATGTGATAATTGGACTCATGGCTAAAATCATAGTAGCTTACCGTTCGCAGTAGAAAATCTTCTAAGCCCTCAATAAAGCCTGTTACATCGCCTATGATCAGACGCTTCAAAAAAGCTTCATATTGTTCAGCTTGTGGTAGAGAACGAATAAAGGCTTGAAAGACCTCTCGATAAGAGCAGTCCACTTCATAATTAGGGATCTTCAATGTGTGTTTATAAAGAGAACCCACGAGTGTGGCTGTGCCTACAGTCTTTAAATAACCCAGAGCCCATAAGAGACTCCAGATAATTTGATCATCTCCCTCTTTGATTTGATCAAAAGATAGATACTCATCTATGACAGATTCAATGGTGCCACCCGCAATCAGCGTGTTGAGTTTTTCTTTGGCAGCATTGCTCGCTTCCATAAACACTCTTTTTAGCAGTGCCTCATCCCCTGTTTTAATCCAATAAGGTTTAAGCTGTCCCTCGTTGTAAATACAGTTAAGCACCGACCATGGATTATAAATATCAATAAGATTTCCCGCACAATAGCCATTGTACCAATGTCGAACAGCCTTGAAATCAACCGGCGTGTTTGTTTCTTTGAATAAAGCCATGACTTCGTTTTCAGAAAAACCAAAATAAGTGCTGTATTGCTTTTCCATTAGGGAATATAAAAAGAGATTGTTAATATCCGAAAGCATCTTGTTTTTAGACAATCGTAAGATGCCCGTCATAATGCCCTTTTCGAGAGCATCATTACCTTTGAGAGCAGCACCAAACAGGCTTTTAAAGAAATCGATCATGAATTCAAAATAATCTTTGTCATAAGCAGCATTTAACGGGGTATCGTATTCGTCAATTAAAATAATCACTTTTTGACCATAATGCCGAGACAAGCATTCAGATAAGAATTTCAAGGCGTTTTCTAGTTGAGACAGATGCGCGTTTCCACTAAGCATGTTTTGATAAACAGTCTTTTGTGTTTCTGATAACTTATTGCTACCCATTAATATTTTTTCATGTTCTCGATACGTGCTTGCAATAAGATCTAAAACCTTTTCAAGAAATAATACCCATGAGCTTTGTTTAATATTCTTAAAGCTAATGAATATCACGGGATGTTTAGCCTGGTAACGTTCTAGATAAGCCCCATTCTTTTGTTGCGCAATTTTTAAATGATCAAATAACCCTTGGGTCGACCGACCATTCACTTCGGGTGCAAAGAAATAGCGCAGCATGGACATATTGAGGGTCTTGCCCCAACGTCGAGGGCGGATGATCAGAGAAACTTTGGAGCCCTGATCGATTAGCGCTTGTATCATCAATGTTTTGTCAACAAATAAAAAATTCTGATCGGGAGAAACCAATTCAGCAAAATCATCCACACCGATAGGGATTTTTTTAATCATGGGAGGCACCCTGTGCAAAAAGTTAGAGTGTACGCTATCTTTATTTGAACATCAATTGACTATATATTGCTTGTAAATCAGTGTGTTTCTGTAGATACCTTGTGTGAGCAGCCCATTAAAATAAGCTAACAAACTAATTCCTCAGTTGCGGTTAAAGCAGGCTTCCTGTAGGATCCGAGGCCAAAGCCATCTGATTGAGGATTTTGTAATGAGAGCGGACATCCATCCAGCATACGCAAGAATTCAAGTGAAATGTAGTTGCGGTAACCAATTCGAGACAGGTTCTGCACTCTGTGAGTCTTTACATGTCGAGGTTTGCAACGCATGCCATCCCTACTATACCGGTAAGCAGAAGATTATGGATACCGCTGGTCGTGTAGATAAATTTACCAAGCGCTTTGGTAATACGCGGGCCGATAAAGCCGTGGGTGCAGACAAAGGCGCCACAGAAGAAAGTTAAACACCTTAAAAACAAAGAAGAGGTTTAGCATGGATCAGAAAGGTCGCCAAGCAGCACTCGATTATCACGCTTTCCCAAAACCAGGGAAGTTAAGCGTTGGCCTTAGTAAGCCCACCCAAACCCCAGAAGATCTCTCCTTGGCCTATACGCCGGGTGTTGCAGAGCCTGTGCGTGCCATTGCAGCCGATCCTAACGAAGTATACCGCTATACCATCAAGGGCAATTTGGTGGCAGTCATTACCGACGGTACAGCTATTTTAGGCTTGGGTAATCTAGGCCCCTTGGCCTCTAAACCAGTGATGGAAGGCAAGGCTGTTTTGTTCAAACGCTTTGCCAATATTGATGTATTCGATATAGAAGTGGCCGCCCCCAGTCCAGAATCCTTTATCGAGACGGTGGTGAATATTTCACCCACTTTTGGGGCCATCAACTTAGAAGATATTAAAGCGCCCCAGTGTTTTGAAATTGAACAAGCACTGATTGAACGTTTAAATATTCCTGTGTTTCATGATGATCAACATGGTACCGCCGTAGTGGTATCGGCGGCCTTGCTGAATGCACTGAGCATCCAGGGTAAAACCCTACAAACAGCCAAGATTGTTTGCTTGGGCGCAGGTGCTGCAGGTATTGCGACCATGCGTCTGCTCATGTCTTTGGGCGCACATCGCGAGTCTATTACGATGGTCGATAGCCAAGGCATTGTGCATGTAGGACGTGAAGATTTAAACGCCTATAAATTTGCTTTTGCACAAGAGACCGACAAACGCAGTTTAGCGGATGCCCTGTGTGATGCCGATGTCGTGATTGGGGTTTCAGGCCCTAATCTCTTAAGTGCAGAGATGTTAAAAAGCATGGCCCCTAAGCCCATTGTTTTTGCACTCTCCAATCCCGATCCAGAAATCAATCCAGCCTTAGCACGTGCAACACGTTCCGATCTTATTATGGCAACTGGGCGAAGCGATTATCCTAATCAAGTGAATAATGTTTTATGCTTTCCCTTTATTTTTAGAGGCGCCTTAGATGTGCGTGCGCGTTGTATTAACCAAAGCATGCTCATGGCCGCTGTGCACGCTATACGTCTTCTAGCCCAAGAGCCTGTACCTGCCTCGATGTCTAAAGCCTATGCGGGGATCCCCTTAGCCTTTGGTGCGGAGTATATTCTGCCAAAACCATTCGATCCTCGTTTACTAAGAGCGGTTTCCGTGGCTGTTGCACAGGCTGCTATTGAATCAGGGGTTGCCCAAACCAATTATGTGGAATATCCCTGCGAAGTTTCATAATATAAAGGGTATCTCAATATCTTTTATTCATCGTTACGGGAGAACCTTTGATGGGAAAGCCTAAAATTGCCCTGATTGGTGCCGGAAATATTGGTGGTACACTCGCACACCTACTACTGCTAAAAAAACTTGGGTCTGTAGTGTTGTATGATATTGCCGAAGGCATACCCCAGGGTAAAGCCTTAGACTTAAGCCATTGTGGTCCTATCGAGGGCTTTGATGCAGCCATCCTAGGCACCAATAACTATACGGATATCACAGATTCCGATGTGGTAATCGTCACTGCCGGACTTCCCCGTAAACCAGGTATGAGTCGCGATGCTTTATTAGAAACCAATGCGGGTGTTATGAAAACGGTGGGTGCTGCCATTAAGCAGTATTGTCCGAATGCCTTTATTATTTGTGTGACCAATCCCTTGGATATTATGGTGCGTTTGTTACACGACTCTTCCGGTGTGCCGGATCAAAAAATCGTAGGTATGGCAGGTGTTTTAGATTCGGCCCGCTTTCGATCTTTTTTAGCACAAGCCTTGAATGTTTCCATTCACGAAGTACAAGCCTATGTGCTGGGTGGTCATGGCGATAGCATGGTGCCACTCACAGGCTTAAGCAATGTGGCCGGCGTGTCTTTAGATACCTTAGTCACGGAGGGCAAGCTTACGCAGCTGCAATTGGATGCCCTCGTACAAAGAACCCGCCAAGGGGGTGGTGAGATTGTAAATCTTCTAAAGACAGGTTCCGCTTTTTATGCGCCTGCTTCTGCAGCCATTGCCATGGCAGAATCTTATTTGTTTGATCAAAAACGCATTTTACCCGTCGCAGCCAAGCTAAGCCCACCGCTTTATGGTATTCAAGAGTCTTTATTTCTAGGGGTACCTGCGAAGATTGGCAGCCAAGGGGTTGAGGCTATTATCGAAGTAAAATTAAGCGCTACGGAGCAGGCTAATCTAGATGTTTCTATCAAGGCTGTGCAAGAACTGAATGCAGCGGTTGCTAAATTAAATATATAATAGCCATTTAGAAGACAGCTTTGCTTATAGCCTGGATTGCTTCGCTGCGCTCGCAATGACGGTCGTGTGCTAAGTATTGTCATTGCGAGGCGGCAAAGCCGCCGTGGCAATCCAGGTTGAAGAGCCCATCATCATTATGAATGAGTCATGTATGCGTTATAAGTCTATCTATACCTTTCTTTGGTCGGTCATTCGACCCTTTAAATGGCACTACGGTGCCATGCTTATGGCCCCTATTTTGGGCTCTTTTTATGATGTGGCCAATAATTATGCCATTAAGCTGGTGGTCGATGCTTTCTCGCAAGATGTGAATGTAAGTTATGCGGCCCTTTGGTGGCCTATTGCGCTGTTTATTAGTGCACAAATAGTGCTGGATGTGTTGTGGCGTGGTTCAGACATTGCAGAATGGCGTTCCGAGCCCTATGTAAGACAAGCCATTATTTTAGAGGTTTATAAGCACGTACAGCAAAACCCCTATCTCTTTTTTCAAAACACCCAAGCCGGAACCATTAGTAGCAAAATGAAAGGTATTGTCGATGGTTATGATCATTTCTGGGCAGCGATGCACCATGAATTTACCCCTAGCGTGGCCAATAGTATTGTGCTCACAGCAGCTTTAGCGATTGTCAATGTTAAAATATGCTTGTTTATTTCCCTGTGGGGCCTTGGTTTTTTTGCGATGATGTATTGTTTTACCAAGAAACTAGACAAACTCTCTTTTACCAACGCCAACGATAGACATGCCATTTTTGGTTTAATAGCCGATAATATTGCGAATATTTTAACCATTTTTTCTTTTGCAACGCGAAAAAAAGAGCCTCAGCGCCTGAATGCCATGATCGAAGAACGCTTTATACCTTCCACCTTGAAAGTCTATAAATTTAGTTTTTTTTCGAATATTATTGCCGCGGTTTTTTATTGGGCGATGCTCATTAGTCTTTTTATTTTCATGATTCATTTGCGCAAAACCAACCAAGTCTCCACGGGCGATCTGGTTTTTGTGATGGGTATTACGATTAAAATGAGCTGGGAACTCTGGCAGATGATCCAGAAAATGCAAGATTTTATCAAAGATATTGGCGATTTTAAAAGTGCCTTTGCACTTTTGCAAATGCCCCAAGAAAAAGAATTGGCGCATACCGATCTAAAGATTACTGATCCCAGTATTGCTTTTCGAAAAGTTTCCTTTGCTTATGAAGGTGCAGCGCCCATTTTTTCAGATTTGTCCCTTCAGATTAAAGCGGGTGAAAAAGTTGGCTTAGTGGGTGTGTCGGGGGCTGGAAAATCCACCCTGGTGTCTTTATTGCTTAAGTATTTTCAGATTCAGCAAGGTCAAATTCTGATCGATGGAAAATCGACAAACATGTATACCGCCGATAGTGTTCGATCACAAATTGCGGTGATCCCGCAGGATATTTTACTCTTTCATCGGAGCATTTTAGATAATATTCGTTATGGGTCTGAGGAAGCCCCTGAACAGGCGGTTATGGATGCCGCACGGGCTGCGAATATTCACGATTTCATTCAAGGCTTGCCAGAGCAATACCAAACTTTTGTGGGTGAGCGTGGGGTTAAATTAAGTGGGGGGCAGCGTCAGCGTATTGCGATTGCACGCGCTATTTTAAAGCAAGCACCTATTCTTATTTTGGATGAGGCCACTTCGAGTCTGGATGCAGAAACGGAAAGGCTGATCCAAAGCAGCTTAAATAGGCTCTTGGAAGACAGTACCGTCACGGTGCTGGCCATTGCCCATCGCCTGTCCACGCTTAAACATATGGATAGGATTATTGTCTTGCAACAAGGCAACATTATCGAAGAAGGCACCCACCAAGCCCTTATTGCAGGCGATAGCCTTTATAAGAAGCTCTGGGATATGCAGAAGATTTAGTTCGTTTCGAATATTTTGTTTAATTTGAATATTTCGAATAATGTGTTATACTTTCCACTTTAGGCGTGAAGGAGGGTAAAACGGTGAGTACGCACGTATTAAAATTGGGCCTAGATCCTGTAATCCCTAGTAAAAAAGACATTCAATTAGCTACCGAAGGGAGTCGTATCTTAGCTAAAGTACCTGAAAAAGAAAGCAGTACTTTCGAAATAGTTATTGGAGAAAAAAAGGGTACGACCATTAAGATGCCTGCTTCAGTTTTGAGAATGTTATTAACCATTCTGACACAAATGGCAAGAGGTAATGCAGTAACGATTATACCGATTCATAGTGAATTAACCACCCAAGAAGCAGCAGATTTATTAAATGTTTCTCGACCTTATCTTGTTCAATTATTGGAAGCAGGAAAAATTTCTTATCGTAAAGTAGGGACGCGTCGGAAAATTTTATTTCAAGATCTAATGAAGTTCAAAAAAGATGATGATGCAGAAAGATCAAAGCTATTAGATCAATTGGTAGAAGAATCTCAGAAACTCAAGCTAGGTTATTAGTATATGGCCAGGAGTCCAATTATTATTTTTGATGCTTGTGTTATCTATCAATCGTCATTAAGAGATTTGTTAATGGAGCTCGCTTTAGGCGGTCTTTTTAGGGCAAAGTGGACACAAGACATACATGGGGAGTGGATGCGGAACCTTTTGAAAAACAGGCCCGATTTAACCCAGAAACAAGTTGAAAATACACAAAATGTAATGAACCGTTCAATACCGGATTGTTTGGTTGATGGGTATGAACCGATTATTGAAACCATCCATTTGCCCGATCAAGATGATCGACATGTGTTGGCAGCAGCTATTCGAGTTAAAGCGGATACAATCCTCACGTACAATCTAAAAGATTTCCCAAAATCCATTTTAGATCCCTATAATATTGAAGCTCAGCATCCAGACGATCTTTTGCAGTCTTTGATAGAGAAGGCTCCACCAAAATTTTACGCTGCTGTTCGTACAGTACAAGCCCGTCTGAAAAAACCGCCTCTTTGTATGGATGAATATTTAGATAACCTAGAAAGGCAATCTCTGCCACAAACCGTTGCTTTATTAAGGGAATCCAGTTTGGTTATTTAAGCGAATCACGATTGAATAGTGGGGTTACAGTTTTGCTTAAAGCCTTGAGCGAGTCAAATTTCATGGCTACTTGATGTTCAAGTTTCGCAATTTCTTCTGGATCCAGACGCTTCTTTAGATAATCATCAAATTTTTTAAGTTTCATCTGTAATGCCCAATCATTTCCTAATGAACGGGTGCATTGTAACACGCTGCCTTCAAAAAAGAAGCTCTAACTATTTCTTCTCAAGCTTCTTAAATTCCAGATCATCAAGCCGCTTGATAGACCATAACCAAGCTCCAATCACCACCAACATCACAATCCCGATATGGGGTGTGACAGCCGTAAGCGATCCGAAGACACTGATAAGCCCTAATTGAATACCCGAGCCGCCGGCTTTACCTAAGCGTGCGCCTACGGTATCAATAGCTGCCTTACCCTTCACTTTGGATTCTTGATCCAAGGGGATATAAGCCATTTCCTTGGTAGGATCAAAGAGCGAGTACTTGGCCGATTTGCTCATGATATTTTGAATAGTGCCAAAAATCACCGCAATAAAGAGTGGGCTTAAATCAAAGCCTGCTAAAAAGGGTGCCAGATCTTCTTTGAAAATAATAAAACCAAAAAAGCCTGCGCCTGTAATAAGCAGAACAATGGGGGTGATAGCTGCGCTAATAGCCCAACCACAGCGTCTAAGCACATTGCTTGAAACAAAGAGCATCATTAGAATGGTCGTAGCACCCAGAATGGTTGAATAGGTTCCCATAAAACTAAGGTATTCGCCCTTGTTCGGATACAAGAGTTTTAATTGGCTTTTCCAAGTAACTTCCAGCAAGTTAATCGAAATATTATAAGCCAACACTAAAATAGCAATACACTGCATATAGCGTGAGCTTGCCAAAAATTTAAAGCTGTCTTTAATAGACATCTTGGGTTTTTTCTTGTCGGTTGGTTTTTCATGGGGTGTGTAAAGATTGGGATCGCTTAGCACATTCTTCTGCATCCAGCGGTAAATGGCCATAATTGCAAAGCCACAGATTACCGAAGAAAACATTAAATAGTTTAAAGGTGTTTGCCAAGGATCAGCCCCTATCGCTGTTTGTCCTTGTAGGGTTGTAATATATTTAGCCGCAGGTCCTGCAACCATCAGTGCAAGATTGGCACCCAAACCAAATAAGGCATAAAAGCGTTTGGCTTCGGTCACTTTAGTAATATCATTGGCAAAGCCCCAGAATAGTAAGGAGAGCACGAAACTACCCCATAGTTCTGAGAATATATAAAACAGTGAATAGGTCCAGTTTCTAAAGGTTGCCACTAAACCAGAGAGCCCCACGGGTAGCATCGCTTCTAAAGCATCAGCAGCATGGGTCGGATGTAAAAATTCTTTGGCGGGGTAGAGCACGGTTGCGAACAGCAAGAAAAACCCCATAAAAGGCAGGATGGTGGCATAGAATAATTTTTCTTTGCTTAGAACATTGCTGAGCTTTGCGTACACCAACATAAAGATAATCGCTGCCGGTACAACGCCCCCTACCTTTAGAAAGGGGATGGCTTCGGCGCCCGAGCCAGGTGCAGTAATGAGTAAAGCATCTTTAGTATTGCGTAAAATACTGTAGACAAAGGAAATAAAGAAAAACATTAAGAACATGGGTAGAAGCTTCTTCAGCTCATGGCCATGAATAGGCCAGAAAAAGGTGCGCCATTTTCCAAAAGTCTGTGTATCTGCTTTAGACATCTCATCAACTCCTAACCGTTCTTTTTGGCCACTCTACCCTAAGTAGGTCAATAAGTAAAGTTAATTGGTGTACTTAAACCTATCGGCTTTGCCTATATTTAATGAGTCATAAAAAGAAGCTATAGAATTAGCATAGCTCAAAGATTAAATTTATCGCTATACCGAGATTTATAATTCAGCAAATTTGATGAGCATTTCCATGGTGATGATTTGATCAAAATACCCTTTGTCTTTCAGGCTTGTTCCAGGTTCGCTGCTTGTAATCAGGATTTTATGAATGGTTTTGGTGTTGAGCGCTGGACACAAGG
>CAMCTX010000021.1 GCA_945878715.1 Legionella genomosp. 1
CAAACGGCTTGAGAAAGGGTTTTTTAGGCAGCCTCTGCTCCAAGGCAAGGTGGCCGTTTTACAGATGCAAGAGCTTCATTTTTTATTAGAGGGCATTGATTTAACCCATAGAAACCGCCTCAAAACATTTTAAGCCATAGATCACAAAGGGGATGGACAAAAGATCACAAAAAGACAGATCTTTTTGTGATAATGTTCGCCTATGATAAGCCTTGATAACACTGTAGACGCTGCAAGCTTGCTGAAGATTATCCAAGATCAGCAGCTTACCATTGAAAAACTAAGCGCCCGCTTAGAACAGCTTCTGCATCTTTTATACGGGACCAGGACTGAGAAACGGCGAAGCTCAGGGGACGAAAAAGAGGAAGCTGATAAGCAAAAGCCTGCCCCAAAACCCAAGGACACACAAGAACAAAATGCTTCCAAGGGTCGAAGACCCTTACCCTCTGATTTAGCCCGTGTTCGTATTATCCATGATTTACCTTTAGAAAAGCAGTATTGCCCTTGTGGTTGTAAGATGAACCGCATGGGTCAAATCACGACAGAGCAACTGGATCTAAAACCCGCAGAGCTTTTTATTAAAGAACATGTGCGCTATAAATATGTCTGTCGTGCTTGCGAGACGATTATTAGTGCACCCTTGCCCCCTCAGCCGATCGAGAAAGGGTTGCCGGGCCCTGGGTTATTAGCGGAAGTGATCGTTAATAAGTACCAAGATGCATTGCCACTTTATCGTCAAGAACAACGCTTTAGTCGCCTCGGTATTGAACTGAATCGTTCAACGCTCTGTGACTGGATCATGGACTGTGCTTTTTTATGCGAGCCTATTGTTGCTTTGATGAAACAGGATGTGGTTGCAGGCTTTAGGCTATTTACCGATGATACACCGATAGCTGTTTTAGCCAAAGGCAAAACACATACGGGTCGTTTATGGGTGTATGTGGGCGGCGGTCAAGAAAAGCCCTTAGCTGCAGTCTATGATTACACCCATACCCGTAACAAAAAAGGTCCCCAAGCTTTTTTAAAAGGTTATCGTGGTTATTTACAAGCCGATGCTTATCCGGGATACGATGTTCTTTATAAAGACGGTGAGATTATCGAGGTAGGTTGTTGGGCCCACTGTCGTCGCAAGTTTTTTGAAATTACCCTCAGTGCTAAAAAAGAAGGCTTGGCTGATACAGCCCTTGATTTTATAGGGCAGCTTTATGGGGTTGAACGAAGGGCTACGAACTTTAATCCCTTAGAGCGGCGTTGGTTGCGGCGAAAATATAGCAAACCGATCTTAAAGGTCTTTAAGCGATGGTTGCTCCAGCAACAGGCCAAAGCGCTGCCCAAAACACCCATTGGACAAGCCATCGCTTATGCACTGAATCACTGGCAAGCACTAAACAACTATTTAAGAGATGGCCATCTAAACATCGATAACAACACTGCAGAGCGTTCTATTAAGACGGTCGTGATCGGTAGAAAAAACTGGCTTTTTGCAGGTAGCGCTGAGGGAGCCCGAAAAGCAGCGATCCTTTACAGTCTGATGGAAACCTGCAAATTAAATAGCATCAATCCTTACGCGTACCTAAAAGATATACTCACACGTTTACCCACAACCCTAAGCAAAGATCTGCGCTCGTTGTTGCCTTATCACTGGAAGCCTCTGCCAAACAAAAATCCTTAGTCTGTCAAGTATGCACTTCGCCGAACGCTCACCTCCAATCTATAAAAAAAAGCTGAATCAAAATTCGGATTGTTGATAATATTTTGATATAGTTTGCGAGCTTTATTAAAACGTTCCATTGCACGATCGTTACCAGTATCGCTTATGGCTTTAAACATATCTAATATTTCATTGGTTACTAAGGGGGTTGTATTAAGGTCTTGCTTCAGTGCTTCTTCTAAATCTGTTATCATGCTCGCTTCCTTTAATATAATCCCTCTCTAAGAAGTTTAGCTTATAAATTTAATTAATTCTTACTACTCAGCGAAATAATATCAACCAAGCTCTCTATGAGTCCCTGGAACACCCACTGTCTGAATTTTTTAAAGCGTGTGCGTCTTTATTTTCTTTGTATTTTTGTTGGCTTATTGCTAAAGATATCTTGAATTGCATGAATTTTTTCACGTCTTTTTTCAAAAAGAAAAACAAGGTTTGGCATCTCTCTATGGGCATTCGCCATAGCAGAAGCTATCTCGCGAATCCATTCTTCATTCATCGAAGCACACGCATAAGCCAAGACATACTCACAACCTTTGTCGATATAACTTGAGCCTAATTTCTCTAATAAAAAATCCGCAACATTTCGAGAACCACATAGGCAAGCTCTTTGCAAGGCTCTCTCTAAATCATCCCCACACGCTTCTTGATAGCGATCTCTAAAATAATCTATATTATCCGCAATAATGGAAACATTGATCGGGGTCGTTTGCCTGAAAATAATAGGCGCTATCAATCTTCCAGCCGTGCTATCTTTTTTCAACTCTTTTTCCCATCTATTTTTTAACCATGTCATTTTTTTTAAGAATACATCAGCATCGCCGGCAGCCTTTTTAACAGCCATTGCATAGACAAGCTCTTGATCTTTTTGGGTAAACACGGCACACCTCCCCACAAAAATAACATGGTTAATTGTAGCATACACAAATGATCATAAAACTGGTTAACTCATCAGCAATACTAATGGAAGGTTATCGTGTGAGATGCTTAAGGTTATGAAAACGACGGAAAGTGTCTATGACTGCTGGCACTTCATCCCGGAAACAAGAAAAAAGGTATTTAAATAACTATTAATGATTGCAGGATGGTGCCCTATCAAGTTCCGCATTTACACCGCACCAAATTTTTTGAGGTTTAAGAACCAATCTGAAAACCTCTGATTTTTACGCCATAAACAACTTTCTCAAAATGCTGAAGACATGAGTGTGCAGCCTTTCTTGTATAGCTTTGCCAAAAAAATCATACGTTCACCTTGGGATCTTTAGGCAATCTGTTATAAGCACGATGCCCTTTAAAAGCACTCATTTTAAATAAACACTGTAGCTGAAAAAGTATACCACAAGGAAGGTTTGAGGGCTTGTGCTTAGCTCTAATAGTCCTGGGGTTTTTGGATAGTCAATCAAAACGACTGTGATGGGGAACATATTATTCCTCTAAAACCTCGATAAATAAAGGTGCTAGGCCTGCTCTTTTCAAAATCTTTTCTCCTTGGGTATTCTTTTACCCCAAAGAGTGTCCAAAAGGACATTTTAAAAGGTATGCCCTTGAGCTACGCTGGCTTCACTATTCATAACAGGAGTAAAGGACGATGCAAAAAACAGATTCTGAAGATGCTTACAACCGATCAAAGCGATTCTAATGAAGTGATTGTAACCTCTATGAGGTTACCCAGGGCTTTTCATGAACACCTCAGACGCAAATCGCGCGAACTGGGTATTAGCATGCCCAAGGTACTGCAATATTGGGCTAGTTGGACCCGGGGCTTGTCCTCTACAGCCTTGATTTGGCTATCTGGCTATAGTATCCTGAGCGCTGTAGTGGCCCCGTGGCATCCAACAAATAGGAGGATGTAACATGGGACAAAAAAGAACGCCAGGACTCTATAAAAGGGGAGATACCTGGCATGTTGATAAAGTCGTCTTGGGTCGTCGACTCTGCGAAAGTACAGGCATTGCTACGCTTCAAGAAGCTGAGCAATACCTTGCCAAGCGGGTGGATGAGACCAGGCAAGCGAAGGTGTATGGGGTTCGGCCTAAAAGGATTTTTGAGGAAGCTGCGATTAAGTTTGTGGAGGAACACCAGCATAAACGTAGTTTACGATCGGATATCGGTCGACTCAAAGTGTTGATAGGCTATATCGGCAATTTAGGATTAGAGGCTATCCATATGGGTGCCTTGCAAACCTTTATTGAAGCGCGACGTGCAGCGGGGATTAAATCCCGCACCATTAACCATGGATTGCAAGCGGTGCGTCGGATCTTAAATTTGGCCTCCACGGAGTGGATGGATGAACATGGACTCACTTGGTTAGGGCATGCGCCTAAAATCAAGCTCTTGGCAGAGCCTGATCTGCGTAAACCCTACCCCTTAAGCTGGGAGGAACAGGATAGACTCTTTAAAGAACTACCGCCTCATTTGCAAGCGATGGCCTTGTTTGCAGTAAACACGGGTTGTAGAGAGGGAGAGATCTGTTCTTTACGCTGGGAGTGGGAAATCCAAGTTCCAGAGTTACCTGAAGCCAAGGTCTTTATGGTGCCAGGGGGACTTGTGAAAAATGGAGAAGATCGTTTGATTATCTGTAACGATGTTGCCAGTCGCGTGGTTGAAAGCCAAAAGGGTAAACACACCACTCATGTTTTTACCTACCTGGGGAAGTCTGTTAAACGGATGAACCTGGCTGCTTGGCGTTCTGCCCGAAAAAGGGCGGGGCTGGTGCAGGTTCGGGTGCATGATTTAAAACATACTTTTGGCAGACGTTTGCGGGCTGTCAATGTAGGTTTTGAAGATCGCCAGGATCTCTTAGGCCATCGTTCAGGTCGGATCACCACACATTATTCATCCGCCGAGTTACAAAGCCTCTATGAGGCAGCTAACAAGGTGTGCGCGATGAATCGTGGTGGGGTTGGATTAGCGCTTCTTCGACAACGATCGTTCGTTATTGAGCCTAGCTCCCGCAGATCCCCCGCAGAGATTTCTGCAGGAGCTTGCTTAAAGTGAGAAAAGCACGGTTTTTACAGGGTTTTATGCTAAGTCATTTGGCGGAGAGAGAGGGATTCGAACCCTCGGTACGGATTAACGTACACACGCTTTCCAGGCGTGCTCCTTAAACCACTCGGACATCTCTCCAAAGTCGCCCACCATAGCGTAAATCCCGATGCTATTGCAAGCGATAATATTTTAGTTGAATAGCTTTATCTTGTGCTAAGGTCATTATAAGGCTTGACCCCTTCCCTAGCTTCTATTACTGTTCTTTCCATGAACGTAAAACAATGGTTTGTGGTCCATACCCAGGTGCGACAAGAGCTCTTAGCCTTGCAGCATTTGGAAGAACAGCATTTTAAGGTGTATCTACCCCGTTTTAAAAAAATCCGATCGCATGCCCGTAAGGTGGATGAGATTCTCGCCCCTCTTTTTCCGCGTTATCTTTTCGTAGGCATTGATCCAAAAGTTGATCAATGGCGTAGTGTGAATGGTACACGGGGGGTATCCTATGTCTTAACCGCTGAAGGACAACCTTTATGGGTATCGACGTCTATTGTTGATGATTTAAAATCACGCGAAAATACCGAAGGGCTTTTATCGGTAGATAGTCTAGCGCTTTTTACAACAGGTGATGTGCTGCGTGTGAAAGAAGGTTCCTTTGAAGGTCAAACAGGCATCTTTGAGAAATGGACCGATCGTCAAAGGGTGCAAATTTTACTTCATTTTTTAGGTAGAGAACTGCGTGTTTCTGTACCCGCTTATACTGTAGAGGTTTTTTAATCAATGTGTGGATTGACCGGCTTTTGGGCTTTTAATAGCATAGCATCCCAAGAACTTTTAGCATTGGCATCCAAGATGGGTGCAGCTATTCAAGCACGCGGTCCCGACTCTGCGGGCGAATGGTGCGATGCTACAACAGGACTTGCTTTTGCACACAGACGTTTAGCGATTGTGGATCTATCAGAAGCGGGTCATCAGCCCATGATTTCACGTTCAGGGCGATCGGTTATCATCTACAACGGCGAGCTTTACAATAGCGATGATTTAAGAAAAACCTTAGAACAAGAAGGTTGCACTTTTCGGGGCTATTCGGATACCGAAGTGTTATTAGAAGCCTGTGAGCATTGGGGTGTTCAGAAGGCAGTCGAACAATGTCTGGGTATGTTTGCCTTTGCTTTATGGCGCACCGACCTAAAACAATTATTTTTAGTGCGCGATCGCGTGGGGATTAAACCGCTTTACTGGGGTTTTCATGAAGGTACTTTATTTTTTGGGTCTCAAATTAAAAGTTTTATGGAGCATCCACACTTTAGGCCTAAACTGAATAAAGCAGCCCTCAGCGCCTATTTCCGCTTTAATAACATACCGGCACCACAGTCTATCTTTGAAGGGATCCAGCAATTATCACCGGGTATGGTCTTAAGCATCGATACCCAAAAAAATGTTCAACAGAATCGTTTCTGGAATTTTGAAACCGTCGTGCGCGAAGGGATTGCTAAAACAACCTCGCAATCAGATGTGGAAAATGTACAAGCTTTGGATGATTTATTACGTGATGCGGTAAAACGTCGCATGATAGCCGATGTACCTTTGGGTGGGTTTTTGTCGGGTGGTATTGATAGCTCTTTAGTATTAGCACTGATGCAATCGCAAAGTGCAGTACCTATTAAATCTTTTTCGATTGGTTTTGATGAGCCCGGTTATAATGAAGCGCCTTATGCAGAAGCAGTGGCAAAACATTTAGGTACCGATCATCAAAGCTTGTATCTTAAATCTCAAGATGCAATAAAGATCATTCCAGAGATCCCTACTTACTTTGATGAACCTTTTGCTGATGTGTCTCAAATCCCGACTTTCTTGGTTTCAAAATTAGCCAGAGAAAAAGTGATTGTCAGTCTTTCAGGGGATGGTGGGGATGAGCTTTTCGCAGGCTATAATCGTTACCTACAAGGGCATTGTATTTGGAAAACCATTGCTTGGATGCCCAAACCTATCAAGACACTGTTGGGTTCCATGATCCATCGTATCTCGCCAGAACTGTGGGATCGCTTAGCCTGTGTATTGCCAACCTTTCTACGTCCTGCCCTATTGGGCGATAGGATCCATAAGCTGGCCAAAATCTTAGAAGCACAAGATCTTCCAGCCTTCTATGGCTTATTATTAAGTCATTGGGATCATCCCGAACAAATTGTATTAGGTAGTACAGAGCAAGAAGCCGATTTTTGGCAGCGTGCAGATGATCTATCGTTTAGGCATCCTACCGAGTCTATGCAGTTTTTTGATACCTTAGGTTATTTGCCCGATGATATTTTAACGAAGGTCGATCGTGCCAGTATGGCTGTGTCTTTAGAAGCTCGTGTTCCACTCTTAGATCATCGTGTAGTAGCCTTTGCATGGCAATTGCCTTATCACATGAAAGTGCGAGACGGACAAGGCAAATGGATCCTAAGACAGGTTCTCGATCGTTATGTGCCTAGGGCCTTGGTGGATCGCCCGAAAATGGGTTTTGGCGTACCCCTGGATGCTTGGTTACGTGGGCCTTTAAGGGAATGGGCGGAAGATCTTTTATCTGAAAAAACCTTAAAAGAACAAGGGATACTTAATCCAAAACCCATTCGTGCACGTTGGCAGGAACATCTGTCTTCGAAACGTAATTGGCAGTATTCATTATGGGGTGTGTTAATGTTTCAAGCATGGTACACGCAATATGAGAAAAAAATTTCTTTATGAAACGCTGCTTCGTTACAGGGGCTTCAGGTTTTATTGGCAAAGCCCTGTGTGCACTGTTACAAGCCCAAGGTTTTTTTGTGCGTGCTTGCTTACGTACACCCCTCACAGGTCCTTGGGATGAAGTGGTTGTGGGTGATTTGCGAAATACTAAAACACCCGCATGGCAGCAGGCGATGCAAGGTATGGATACGGTCTTTCATTTCGCAGGTATCGCGCATACAAAAGCCAGCACACGCGATTATTGGGTGGTCAATGTCGAAGCCAGTGAAGCGTTAATGCAATTAGCCATCAGCGCTGGCGTTGCTCGGTTTATTTATGGCAGCAGCATTAAAGCCATAGAGCCCGATGATGATTATGGACGCTCCAAACAAGCCGCAGAAAAGCGCCTACTTGTTTTAGGTAAAGCCCATGGCGTACAAGTCTCCATTTTACAACCGGTTTTAGTGTATGGCTCACCACTGAAGGGCAATCTTTTAAGACTCTTGCGCGGCATCGATCAAGGATGGTTCCCACCTTTGCCAGAAACCCATAACAAGCGATCCTTGGTTAGCCTAGAAGATGTGGTGACTGCGGCCTGTTTGGTTGCAGAGGATCCACGCCTATCGGATCAGATCCAAAACCCAAGGTACATTATCAGCGATGGGATCGCCTATTCCACACGTCAAATCTACGATGCAATGCGTGAAGCTTTGGGATTAAGTCCATGCAAATGGTCCATACCGTTGCGGTTTTTGCGTTGGATAGCTAAGCTACCTTTTGCGGGTAGCATTTTCGAAAAACTCCTAGGGTCTGCTTATGATGCTTCGGATCATCTCCAGCAAAGCTTGGGTTGGCGGCCTACTACTACGCTTTTTAAGTCCCTTCCAGCCATCGTTGCAGCCTATAGGCAGGGTGGTTGCCCCTAAGGACAGGCCCATGTAGACTGTGCCTTCGAGGGTGTCCTCCGCGGTCCCTTCGCAGCGACGCCTTGTGAACCCCGCCAGGCCCGGAAGGGAGCAACGGTAGCAATGGATTCGGGTGCCGGAGTGCGGCTGTAGGGGGCGCCACCATTTGCGAAAAATCATCTGGAATATATCGATATGGCCTTAGCCTTATACAGACGCTATAGACCCCAAACCTTCCAAGCTGTTGCCGGCCAGACCGCTGTTGTGAAGGCTTTATGTCATGCGCTCGATACTCAGCGCTTACATCATGCGTATTTGTTTACGGGTACCCGTGGTGTCGGTAAGACAACCTTAGCACGTTTATTGGCTAAGGCTGTGAATTGTGCAGAAGGTGTTTCTTCAACGCCCTGTGGTGTGTGTGATCCCTGTCAAGCCATTAGCAAAGGTTGCTTTCCCGACTTGCTAGAAATTGATGCAGCCTCTCGCACCAAAGTCGAAGATACCCGAGAATTGCTAGACAATGTTCAGTATTTACCCGTCAAGGGACGATACAAAGTTTATTTAATCGATGAAGTGCATATGTTATCAGGGCATAGTTTTAATGCCTTACTCAAAACCTTAGAAGAACCCCCCAAGCATGTTATTTTTATTTTAGCGACAACCGATCCACAAAAGTTACCGGTCACAGTTTTATCGCGTTGTTTGCAATTTCATTTGCCCCGGGTATCACCCCCGCAGATTATGGGTTATCTGCAACAGGTGTTGGCAGCAGAAGGTGGATCGGTTGTGAGTGCAGAGGCGCTGGCACTCGTTGCAGGGGCTGCAGACGGTAGTGTACGGGATGCACTCACTGTACTGGAACAAGCCCTAAGCTATGGAAGCGGTACAGTCGGTGCAGAACAAGTTCGGCAAATGTTGGGCCTGATAGAGAAATCGGCCTTAATTTCTTTATTGCAAACCATTGTGCACGGCGATCCACAGTCTTTCATCAATCAGCTCAAGATTTTGGCAGAGAGGGGTTTGGATTATGAGGGATTATTAAGACAGTTCTTAGCAATCATCCATCAACTGTGTATGGCGCATTTTGTACCAGAAATAGTGGATGCTGAAATACAAGAAAAAGAGGCCATGCTTAGCTTAAGTCAACAATCTGCAGAAAGCTTACAGCTCTATTATCAAATTGCTTTAAACACACAGCGAGATTTGCCTTATGCCCCGAGTCCGCAATTAGGTTTTGAAATGGGTGCCTTAAGAATGCTGGCCTTTCAACCGGTGGTTGTTTCAGATTTTAAAGAACGTATTGTCGAAAAGAACTTAGTATCCACGGTTTCCGAAATATCCTCTGTAATGCCTTCGGTGCCTGTATTAGAAAATCCAGAAAGGCTAACTGCGCCACCGCCACCAGTGGCTGTGGAACACAAAAAACACGATCCAGCATCAGAAATACCTGAATGGCATAGTGTTGTACGAAACTTGAATATTAGCGGGCTTACCCGCGTCCTGGCAGAACATTGTGTGGTTGAAAAGTGGTCGGAAAATAATCTTATTCTCATTGTGGATAGTGCTAAGAAGCCTTTGCTTAATCAGCGTCATCAGGATCGTTTACAAGAAGCCTTAAATCTGTATTTTTCAAAGACCATCACCCTTAGAATACACGATAAGCCTGAAAAAACACTGTCTACAGAAACACCTGCGCTTAGACAGGCACGTGTGGCGACCGAACAGCATCATGTGGCCACACAGCAGACCCATCAAGATCCACGTATCTCCGAAATGATGCAGGTTTTTGATGCAAAAATTGAAACTATTTCTGTGGTGGACGCTTCATGAATATTGAAGCCTGCCTAGCAAGCTGTCCGATAAGTTTTTCCGAATGGCACTTGGGGACATACATCCCTGTATTCGACGATTTACCATCCCTGGAATCGACGCCCCTCATGCTCACTCGGAAAAACTTATCTGACGAAGTACTAGAGCAGTGCTATGCGTTTTAGTCCTTTAATTCATCAATTAATCACCGCCCTGCGTTGTTTGCCAGGGGTTGGTCCTAAATCGGCACAACGAATGGTCTTTCATTTGTTAGAGCGTGATAGGGCAGGTGGGCGTGAATTGTCACGTGTATTGGCCGAAGTGATGGCTAAAATAGGTCATTGCAAACGTTGTCGTATTTTATCGGAGGACGCATTGTGCGGTCTGTGTGCAAATCCAGCCCGCGATCAAAGTCTTTTGTGTGTGGTTGAGACCCCGGCCGATGTTCTTGCGATTGAACAGGCCGGTGGTTTTCGGGGGCTTTATTTTGTATTGGCCGGACATTTATCGCCGCTCGATAGCATTGGTCCGCAGCAACTAGGGATCGAATTATTTCATGCACGTTTAAGTGGCGAACCTATTACAGAGGTAATCTTGGCGACGAATCCTACGGTCGAGGGCGAAGCTACCGCCCATTATTTTTCCGAGGTTGTAAAAAAATACCAGATCCGTGTGTCGCGTATTGCCCATGGGGTGCCATTTGGGGGCGAGTTAGAGTATATCGATGGGGGTACGTTGTCGCGAGCCCTATTAGATCGTTCGGTTATATAGCCTAAGGATCATCTTAGTATTGCTTGCCCCCTTTTAAAAGGGGGCCGGCCCGTAGGCCGGGGGGATTTTTCGAACTTACAGAGGCCCTTGAAAAAGAGATTTTAGCCCCCAGCTGTAGTTATGGGGTTTTTAGAACATTCATATAATATTTGAGGACACAACAATGACAGAACAAAAAATGGATCAAACAGACAATACAACCAAACAAACTTTTGGTTTTGAGGCAGAGATCAAACAGGTCCTGCATCTGATGATCCATGCGCTTTATAGTAATAAAGAGATTTTTCTTAGAGAGCTTATTTCCAATGCCTCGGATGCAGCCGATAAACTCCGTTTTGAATCCTTAGGCAATCCCATGTTAACGGTGGATGATCCCGATCTAAAAGTCTGGGTGAGTGCCGATCCGACCGCCAAAACCCTTACCATTCGTGATAATGGTATTGGCATGTCGCGTGAAGAAGTCATTCAAAACTTAGGGACTATTGCCAAATCCGGTACCCGTGAATTTCTGAGTCGTTTAACCGGCGACAAAGCCAAAGATAATAAATTGATTGGTCAATTTGGTGTGGGCTTTTATGCCTCCTTTATTGTGGCCGATAAAGTGGTAGTCAGTACGCGTCGAGCAGGATTGTCTGAAAATCAGGGTGTGCGTTGGACTTCCACTGGAGAAGGCAGTTACGAGCTAGAGGCCATCGATTATGCACATCGTGGTACTGAAGTGGTTTTACATTTAAAGCCCGATGAAGAAGAATTTCTAAACACTTGGCGCCTAAAGCATATTATTACCAAATATTCCGATCATTTAACTTTGCCCGTACTCATGAAAAATGACAAGGACGAGGATGAAGTCGTGAATCGTGCCACTGCGCTGTGGACCTTGCCTAAGCAAGAAATTACCGATGAGCAATATAAAGAATTTTATAAACATGTAGCCCATGATTTCGAAGATCCCATGCTGTGGACCCACAACAAAGTAGAAGGTAAATTAGAATATATTGCCTTACTGTATATTCCTAATAAAGCCCCTTTCGATTTATGGCATGTCAGCAAAACACGCGGGTTGAAGCTTTATGTGAAGCGCGTCTTTATTATGGACGATGCTGAACAATTTTTACCGCATTATTTGCGTTTTGTGCGTGGGGTGATCGATTCCAACGATCTGCCCTTGAATATCTCCCGAGAGATCTTGCAGCATAATCGCGTGATCGATTCCATGCGTACAGCGGTTGTGAAGCGTGTTTTAAGCATGCTAGAACAATTAGCGACAGACGATGCGACCAAATACCAGGCATTTTGGAAAGAGTTTGGGCAGGCCCTTAAAGAAGGTCCTGGTGAAGATTTTGCGAATAAAGAGCAGATTGCAAAATTATTGCGCTTCTCTAGTACACACGATGATAGTGAAGAACAAACGGTATCGATGGATGCTTATATCGCACGTATGCCAGCGGCTCAGGATAAAATTTATTACATGACGGCAGAAACGTTTAATGCGGCAAGGCATAGTCCGCATCTAGAAATTTTTAGAAAGAAAGGCATCGAAGTTTTATTGCTCAGTGATCGGATTGATGAATGGCTCATAAGCCACTTAACCGAGTTTCAAGGCAAAACCTTACAATCGGTGGCACGGGGTGGGCTCGATCTAGGGGAATTAGCCGATAAACCTGCAGAGGAAGTTCAGGCCAAGCAGCAGAGCGATTTTTCTGAAACGCTTACGCGTACGCAGGAACTTTTAAAAGAGGTAGTCAAAGAGGTTCGTCTAAGCCAGCGTTTAACCGATTCTCCCGCTTGTGTGGTCTTGGATGCCCAAGACTTAAGTGGTTCGATGGAGCGTCTCTTAAGGGCTTCCGGTCAACCGGTGCCGACCCATAAGCCTATTTTGGAGCTTAACCCTGATCATCCTATGGTTCAGGCCCTTAGAACCCAGACCGACACAAGCCATTTCGAGGATTGGGCCTGGATCTTGTTCGATCAAGCCGTCTTAGCTGAAGGTGGGCAGCTATCTGATCCCGCGCTCTTTGTACGGCGCTTTAACAAGTTGTTGTTGGAAAGGGTGTAAATACCCAGCTTTATGTTGTCGATCAATTTGATTTTGTTGTCGATTGATGCTAGTATTGTTGTCGATCGGTCGTTTTAGGGCATCAATCATGAGAGAAAGTACATCAAAAATAAGGCATCACCTTTTACAGCTTTGTAGTAAGGGGGTGCCTAATGTTGCCTCTGAGGCCGCACGAGATTTAGAGCTTAGCAAACAAGCTACTGCGCGACATCTTCAGGCTTTAGAAAAGGAAGGCATTGTAAAGTCTAGTGGCAGAGGTAAGGCAAAGGTCTCAACCCTTCTCCCTTTATTAACCTCTCGGTGGAAATTTAAGAAAGAGGGCTTAAAAGAAGATAATGTTTGGCGTGAAAACCTAGCCCCGTGTTTTAAAGATTTTGCTAAGAATGTCCAAGATATCTGGGACTATGGCATCACAGAAATGCTAAACAATGCCATTGATCACTCCCAAGGCTCAACCGTAACAATTTTTTTTGAAGCCACAGCCTTCGATTCAACCGTTTCGATTATTGATGATGGAGAAGGTATTTTTCATCGTATTCAACGTTTGCTGGGTTTGTATGATCCTAGAGAAGCTATTCTTGAATTAGCAAAAGGCAAACTGACGACCGATCCAGGTAATCATTCAGGACAAGGTATTTTCTTTACCTCTCGCATGTTTGATAAATTTTCGATTCTTTCACGTAATCTTAGCTTTATCCACGAGAGAGGTACTGAAGACTGGTTAAACGATAATATAGATGAAAAACCAGGGACAACAGTCATTCTTACATTAGAGAATGCTTGTACAAGGACAACAAAATCGGTTTTCGATACATTTGCACCACTTGAGGATGGTGATTATAGTTTTAGTAAAACTATTGTTCCGGTTAAATTGGCAAGACATGAGGGTGAGAAGTTGGTCTCAAGATCGCAAGCTAAACGCTTGGTTGTGCGTTTTGAAAAGTTTGAAACAGTAGTTTTAGATTTTGAAGGCGTGGAAGATATTGGGCAAGCTTTTGCGGATGAAGTCTTTAGGGTGTTTGCAAAAGCACATCCGAGTGTGAAACTGATGTTTGTTAATGTTAGTCCTGATGTGCAAGCTATGATCTCAAGAGCCTTGGCTCTGCAATGATGAGGGTAGTGAGGTGAGAGTAACTATACAATCATAGGAAAGGAACCCAAGGCTTATGGAAAAAATTTGGCTTCAGTCTTATCAACCCGGGGTGCCGAGCACCATCAATCCCGATCGCTATGCCTCTTTGAATGCCTTTTTTGAAGAAAGCTGTGCTGCTTTTAAAGATAAGCCTGCTTTTATCAACTTAGGGCATACCTTGTGCTACAAGGATGTCGAAACACACAGCCGAGCTTTTGCGGCTTATCTACAAAACGATTTACACTTGCAAAAAGGCGATCGTGTTGGCATCATGATGCCCAATCTTCTTCAATATCCCGTAGTGATGTTTGGTATTTTGCGTGCCGGATGTGTAGTCGTAAACATTAATCCTTTATGCGCCCCCCCGGAATTAGAACATACCTTAAGCGATTCGGGTGCACAGACTTTGGTGCTGTTCGATCAAGAACGTGAAACAGTGAGGGCTGTTTTAAAAAACATAGATACCAAAAATATGATTATCACATCAGTCGGTGATTTATTACCTTGGCCAAAAGGTTTTATGATTAATCAATATTTAAGATTAAACCTAAAATTCAAAAAAGCAAAAAAAAATCCATGGTCTTTTTTTGAATCTGAAAAACCGCTAAACAACGAAATATCACTCAAAGAAGCATTGCATATCGGATCGAAAAAAACTTTAGAAAAACCTATGATTTCTGGCAATGATCTCGCCTTTTTACAATATACCGGTGGCACCACGGGTCTTTCCAAGGGCGCTATGCTAAGCCATCGCAATATGGTGGCGAATATCGAACAAGCCTTTGCTTGGTTAACATCCATTGCTGATAAAGATCATCGGGTCATTACCGCCTTGCCGCTTTATCATATTTTTTCTTTAACAGCGAATTGTTTAACGTTTATACGTATGGGGGCCGTGAATATACTGGTAACCGATCCGCGTAATACCAAAGCCTTAATTAAAACAATGCATGCCCACACATTTACCGCGATGACGGGCGTTAATACGCTATTTAAGTCTTTGCTCGACCATCCCGATTTTTCGAAAGTGGATTTTTCTCAAAAACCCTTGGTGTTATCCGGTGGTATGGCCTTACAACCCGAGGTGGCACAGCACTGGGAGAAAGTCACCGGCATTCCCTTGGTAGAAGGTTATGGTTTAACAGAAGCCTCACCAGCTGTGTGTATCAATCCGATTAATCTATTGCATTATCAGGGATCCATTGGTCTGCCTGTAAGTTCCACAAATATTTCTATACGCGACCCAGAAGGCAGAGAATTAGGTTGTAATCAGGCGGGTGAACTATGGGTACAAGGGCCGCAAGTGATGTCGGGGTATTGGCAGCATCCACAGGAGACCCAAGCTGTTTTCGAGGATGGCTATTTAAAAACGGGGGACATTGCGCGTATAGACGAACAGGGTTTTGTGTACATCCTCGATCGTAAAAAAGATATGATCATTGTATCGGGCTTTAACGTCTATCCCAATGAAGTAGAGGCTGTGATTGCCAACATGGAAGGTGTGGCTGATGTGGCGGTTTGTGGGGTATCGGTTGAAGGACTTGAAATCGTGAAGGCTTTTGTTGTAAAAAGGGATATGAATTTGAGCCAAGAAGCCATAGTGGCTTATTGCCATACGCAGCTTTCCGCCTACAAAGTGCCAAAAATGGTTGAATTTAGGGATAAATTACCCAAATCTACGGTAGGTAAGGTTTTGCGTCGACTATTGCAAGCCTAAACTATCGGAGTTCGAATGTCCAAGATTTATACACTGAATGCTCTGCGTAAGCGGGGGTTGATTCCTGCTAAGGAGCAGCGTCAAGGTCAAAAAAATCCACAGGACCCGATCGTACAAGTTGCAGAGCGGTTTTCTGTGGCAGTGAGTGAGCATTTACTTCAGGCTATCGAAGCATCCCCCGATCCACAACAGCATCCTATGGCCTTACAATTTTTTCCCGATCCTGCCGAGTTAAACATAAGGCCCGAAGAATTTTCAGATCCGCTCGGTGAAGAAACGCGCAGCCCTGTGAAAGGAATTGTGCATCGCTATCCCGATCGTTGTTTACTTATGCCTTTAATGGTATGTCCAACCTACTGTCGTTTTTGTTTTAGACGGGAGAAAGTCGCTAAAAAAGATCAGTCTTTATCCAGTGATGAATTGGCAAAGGCCTGTGCTTACATTGTAGAGCACCCTTCGATCTGGGAGGTGATCTTAACAGGCGGAGAGCCTTTGATGTTAAAGCCTGAAAAGCTACGCGCTATGATAGAGACCTTAAATACCATCGATCACGTGAAGGTTATTCGCATTCATACACGATTGCCGGTGTTTGATCCAGAAAGGATTACCGAAGCGCTGGTTGAAGCCTTGCAATCACCCAAAGCGGTGTATGTGGCCTTGCATGTTAATCATCCTACAGAACTGACAGAGCCCACCATCAATGCCTGTAAGCGTTTTATACAAGCTGGGATCCCGATGCTTAGTCAAACGGTTTTACTCAAAGGTATTAATGATGATCCTGCTGTGATGGGGCAACTGATGCGAGATCTGGTAAGCCATCGTATCAAACCGTATTATTTGCACCATGGTGAGTTAGCAGAGGGTACTTCACATTTTCGTACCTCCATTAAACAGGGCCAGGATCTCGTTAAAGCGCTGCGAGGGCACTACTCTGGGTTATGTCAGCCTACTTATGTGCTCGATATCCCTGGAGGACATGGCAAAATACCTATTAGTGCTATCAAAGCGCTAAGGCAGGTCGATGATAAAACAGGTGCTTGCCATTATAGGGTCGAAGACTATAAGGGCTGTGAACACGACTATGTGGAGTGCCTGTAGTATATTACGTTATTTATCGGATAGGTTTTTGCCGTAGCTTCCTGTACAGTAACGGGCATGCAGAATAAGCGTATTCGGTCCTTTCTAAAATGGCCAGGGGGTAAATACCGCCTGATGCCCCGTATTTTGGAACACTTGCCAGAGGGCGAGCAATTGATTGAGCCCTTTGTAGGTGGGGGATCGGTTTTCCTGAACAGTCATTTTAAGCGCTATTTATTAAACGATGCGAATGCCGATCTGATTACACTTTATAAAACCCTGCAACGTGAAGGTGAAGCTTTTATAAAAGTCTGTGCGGGGTTTTTTCAGGCAAAATTGAATACTGAAAAAAATTACTATAAACTACGAGAGGCTTTTAATAAAAGTGCGGAACCTGTAGAGCGATCCGCTCTTTTCGTCTATTTGAATCGACATGGTTATAATGGATTATGTCGTTATAATGCGGGCCAAGGGGCTTTTAATGTGCCCTTTGGGCGTTATCTTAAACCCTATTTTCCCGAAGAAGAACTGTATTTTTTTCATGAAAAATCTAAAAAAGCACGTTTTACCTGCGAGGACTTTAGCAAAACACTGCAACGCGCAAAACAAGGATCGGTAGTCTATGCCGATCCACCCTATGTGCCCTTAAATAACACCGCCTATTTTACAGCTTACTGGCAGGGAGGATTTGATCTAGAGGCTCAGAAAACATTAGCCGATCTGGCGATTAAGCTATCCGATCGGGGTATTCCCGTTTTGCTATCCAATCACAGTACGGATTTTACCAAAGCTTTATACAAAGATGCACGCATAGAAACATTTCTGGTGCCGCGTTTTATTAGTTGTAAAGCATCCCAGCGATCCCCAGTCTTAGAATTATTGGCCTTATACCCAGGGATTTGATCGCTATTGTGCCTGATTCACCGGTGCAATACGCGCCAGCTTCACGGCATTGTCTTTCATACTAATCACCTCGATCGAATACCCCGCAATACAGATACAGATCCCTTGTACAGGGATACTTTCAAGAGTTTCGGTAATCAAGCCACTTAAAGTGGTAGGGCCATTCACCGGTAAATGCCATTGTTGATGGCGGTTGAGGTCACGCAAGCTAATACCGCCATCAACCAGCAAGGTTCCATCACTTTGCACTTGTATTTCAGGCTCAGTACTTGGAACATCCGTGGTAAACTCGCCTACAATTTCCTCCAGAATGTCTTCTAAGGTTAAGAGTCCTAAGACATCGCCATATTCATCGACTACCAAAGCCATACGGCGCTTGTTTTCCTGAAAATGGAAAAGCTGGGATTGTAAAGAAGTACCTTCTGGTACAAAATAAGGCTCTTCTGTAGCTCTTAATAGAACTTCTTTATCAAGACTTTGTTCAGCCAAGAGTCGTACAATATTTCGTGTATGTAAGATCCCTTGTATATTGTCCAAATCAGAACGGTAGACAGGTAGCAGGGTATGTTGTAAATTTTTAAGCTGTGCAATGATATCAGGCAGAGTATCATCCAAATCAATACCTACAACTTCATTCCTGGGAATCATCACTTGTTCAACCCGGACTTTTTCTAGATCTAAGATGCTGAGTAACATATTTTGATGTCTTTTGTGCATGCCTGTGGCCGATTCATGCACAATGGTGCGAAGCTCTTCATGGCTCATAGCATCTAAGGTTCGGTTGGAAAACTTCAACCCGAATAAATGTAAAAGGGTATTGGAAATGCCATTGGCCATGCGTACCAAAGGATATAAAAACCATAACATACCCTGTAAAGGTAAGGATACAAAACGGGCTGTTTTTTCTGGTTTTAAAAGGGCGATGGTTTTAGGCATCACTTCAGCAAAAATAAGCAGTACCAAGGTTACTATAATCGGTGCTGCGATAACCCCTATGTCGCCCCAGGCATCTTCAGCCATTTGGTGCACAATGCTGGCACAGGTGGCTGTGGCCAGCGTATTACCAATTAAAATAGCGCCCAGCATACGTTCAGGATGGATTAACAATCGTGCAACACGTTTGGCATAGGATTCGGTTTTTGATAGATGCTTAAGCCTGTATCGGTTGAGTGTCATAATGCCTGTTTCACTTGCAGAACAAAAAGCACAGAGTACAAAGGATAAGAAAAGCACCAAATATGCGAAGCCATCAATTGATTCCATAAATCCTCAGGGGTTATTGGTTAAAAGGGTTAGGCGAGCGGCTACGAAAGCCGTGGTGAGTAAGGCTAATCCAAGAAAAGTCCATTGGATAGCCTTGCGTCCACGAAAACCGAAGCGATAATGCCTATAGAGTAAAAAGGCAAACAAAGCCCAGGTTAAGGCAGCCAGTATAATTTTTTGTTGATGCGCGTGGATCTGATCACCCAAGTACAAGAAAGCATTGCAGAGTGAAATGCTCAGTAGCACAAAGCCTACGCTCATAACCTGGAACAGAAAGCGCTCCATAGTTTGCAGCGGTGGTATCCGATGGATAAGGTCTAGGCATTGTGGGTTTAAGGGCGTACGCAGAAGACGATTCTGTACATAGAGTAAACCGGCTTGTAAGGCTGCTAGACTTAAGAAAGCGAAAGACAGGCTGGCCATAAGCACATGACTCAAAGACCCAGAAAAGGCTAGAAGACAGCAGATTAAAAAAGTTAAATAACTAAAAACCCTGGCCAAAGTAGAAATGATTTACCTCATCAAAGTACGCTACCTTTAGCATAGCGCTTTTTGGGGCTATGTTACAATCCGCAACCCATGGGATAAACGATAAACGAGGGAGTCTCTGTATGTTTGAAAGCTTAACGGAACGTCTAAGCAAAACCTTTAAGCGCATGGCCGGGCGCGGGTCTTTAAAAGAGCCTCAGGTGAAGGAACTACTGAAAGACGTGCGTAAAGCTTTGCTCGAGGCAGATGTTGCGCTTAGCGTTGTGAAAGATTTTATCCATGGGCTGCAGAAAAAAGCCTTAGCTTTGTTAATCAATACGCATTTGTCTTCTGAACAAAATCTAGTGAAGTTGGTACATCAGGAACTGATTGTCTTAATGGGCGCGGAGACTGTCCCGCTCAATCTTCGGGCGCGGGCACCGGTCATTATGATGCTGGTGGGTTTACAAGGGGCAGGCAAAACAACCACGGCGGCAAAACTGGCACATTATTTAAAAACGATGCATCAAAAATCGGTGTCGATGGTGAGCACCGATGTTTACCGTCCTGCTGCCATTGAACAACTACAAACCTTGGCGCAAAGCGTTGGGGCAGATTTTATACATTCAGAAGCGCATGAAGATCCGAGCCATATTGTGCAGCGTGCGATACGGGAGGCCGAAACAAAGCAGCAGGATGTTTTAATCATTGATACGGCGGGTCGCCTACATGTCGATCAGCCTATGATGGATGAAATTCAGAAGCTTTGCAGTCTTGCTAAGCCCACAGAAGTGCTCTTTGTGGTCGATAGCATGATGGGGCAAAGTGCGATTCAGGCGGCCGCTGTCTTTGGTGCCACACTGCCACTGACGGGTATTATCTTAAGCAAAATGGATGGTGATGCCCGAGGTGGTAGTGCTTTATCCGTGCGTCAGGTCACGGGAAAACCGATTAAATTAATGGGCGTCGGTGAAAAAATAACTGCGCTTGAAGTCTTTCATCCCGAGCGAATTGCCTCTCGTATTTTAGGGATGGGTGATGTCTTATCGCTTATCGAGCAGGTTGAGCGCGAGGTGGATAAAGAAAAAGCCGAAGCCCTTGGCAAAAAACTCAAACAGGGACAGGGTTTTGATCTAAACGATTTTCGCGATCAAATGAAGCAGATGTTAAAAATGGGTGGCATGGGATCTTTGATGGATAAATTGCCGGGCGCTTCCCAATTACCTGCTCATCTAAAATCAAAAATCCATGATAAAGATCTCATTAAATGCGTGGCTGTTTTAGATTCGATGAGCGTACAGGAGCGATGCTTTCCCCAAAAACTTGGGGTTTCAGGATCGCGTAAGCGCCGTATTGCCTTAGGATCGGGTACGAATGTGCAGCAAGTCAATAAGGTCCTCAAACAGCATGAGCAGATGCAGAAAATGATGCGAAAAATGTCCCAACAGGGTGGCATGGCGCGCATGATGCAGCGTTTACAGGGACGGTTGCCGCCGGGGATGCTGGGATGAAGCAGTATTTTCATTTTTCAAATAGATCCTTTAAAATAACTGTCTGATGCACTAAATCTTCAGACCACATATTCTTCTTTAAGCCCGCCACGGTCACAATAGCCAGAAAAAGTTGCCTATCTTTGGCAAATGCTTTTTGCAAGCATTCTAATTTATTTTCTAAATTTTTGGCGTAGGACTTATCGATGCTAAATAGTTCGGTGGTATATTTCATCTCGCAAACGGTGATGGCACCATCCGCACGTTCTAGCAGCATGTCAATTTGGGCACCTATTTCCTCTTTAGAGCCTAGGGCAGCGCGAAATTGCCAGTTGCTTAGCCTTGAAATCATACCATGCAAGCCGAGTGCCTTGATAATGAGGTGAATATGTTTGATACAAACATTTTCGAAAGCAATGCCCGACCAGCTATACCAAGAAGGAGATCGGACGATAGTCTGCCAATAATTTTCATTGTTGGGTATCAATTGTCCTTCTCGGAGGCTATCGATCCATTTTAAATAAAATAAAGTATATTCATCGATGACTTTATAAAGATGATCGCGTTTTGTTCGATCATGGGGAAGTATTTTTTGGATGAAACCACAGGCTTCTAATTCTCGTAAACGCTCATTAAAGGTTCCACCTGCCGTTTTTTTTATTTTCTTTAAAAGTATTGACATGGATAGACCATAGGGATGTTTTGAAATTTCCTTCACGATTTGTAAGTTGGTTTGCGATTGCTTAAACAAGGATTGGAAAAGTCTTTCAAATTCAGTGTATAACAAACCATCTTTTTTAAAGCAGAGTTCGTTGATGTTTTGAATGATTGACTTCGAGCGCTCTATCTGTTTTAGATAATACGGAATTCCACCCATAATCATATAAAGATCGAGCGTCTGTTTTTGACTGATCTTGATAGATCTGCTTTCTAGAAATTCTTTTGTTTCACATAAGTTAAAGGGTTCTAGCAACATAATTTTTGTAATACGGTTATAGAGTCCACCTTGAGCGTTAATAAGATTATTCAATATCCAGGAGGCTGCCGAGCCACAGACAATGAGTTTTAAATTTGGCATTTTGCTCCAATGAGCATTCCAAAAATAATCAATGGTTTCTATCAGTCTTGATTTTGGGACTGCCAACCATGGCAATTCATCAAAGAAAAGAATGATTTTTTTAGCGCGAGCGATTTTTCCCATTTCCAAGGTTAATAGTTCAAAGGCTTGATCCCAGGCATTAGGCGCTTGTAAGACTAGTCCAGGGTAGAAAGTTTGAGAAAAAGCCTTATTAAAATTGGCTAATTGTTTTTTAAGGCTGCCACCTTTAGTGCCCATGCATTCTAAATAAATCTCTTTTTTTGATAAACATTGTTGCACTAAATAAGTTTTGCCAACCCTTCTTCTACCATAAAGGGCTACAAATTCTGCTTCCCTTGAAGCGACCACTTGTTCTAAAATTTTTATTTCCTTGTGTCGGCCAATGATCATGAAGAGATTCTGCCTTTGTTGAGTTATTGCCGTTTATCAGACTATTATAAGCGGCAATAACTCTGAGCGCAATAGGGTTGTTGCCGCTTATCGCATGTTGATAATCAGCAATAACCACCTGTGGTTGCCAAGGACCGAGGGATGAAACAGGTCTTTTTATTTCCAACCTCCTATGGTATGGTGCGCCCTGATTGCGAGGGTTCCCTGATAGAGATTAACAGGCAACTGACTAGCATAAAACGGGTTGCATCCTCATTTTTATATGCGCAACCCTTCATTGAAGAGCTTCTCTCGTTGACAGCGAGGTCCTAACACTATAGGATCGCGCCTCCGAGAGGCTTCTTTCGTGTTTGAGTGTTTAGAAATAGCAGAGGTATTAGGTCGGTATGGCAACGGTAAACCAATTAGTTCGCAAGGGTCGTCGTCCTGTTAAAGCGAGAAAAAAGACGCCTGCTTTGCAAGGTTGTCCACAGCGTCGGGGCGTTTGCTCCAGGGTTTATACGCAGACACCTAAGAAACCTAACTCAGCCTTAAGAAAAGTCTGTCGTGTACGTCTTACCAATGGTTTCGAGGTAACGGCTTATATCGGTGGTGAAGGTCATAACTTGCAAGAACACTCGGTGGTTTTAATCCGAGGCGGTCGTGTAAAGGATTTACCGGGTGTGCGTTATAAGGTCATTCGTGGGCATTTGGATACGGCGGGCGTTAAAGGTAGAAAACAGAGCCGTTCCAGATACGGTGCAAAACGGGACAAAAAATAGGTTGTTTTGAAGGAAGGGGTTGGATCCATGTCGAGAAGAAGAGCCGTTGTTAAGCGTGTTATCAATCCGGACCCTGTCTATGGGAGTTCCGTGCTTGCAAAATTTATTAACCATCTAATGCTGAAGGGCCAAAAATCGATTGCCGAAAGCATTGTGTATGGTGCTATGGAGCATATTCAAGCACGTTTAAGACGCGATCCCTTGGCTGTTTTTGAAAAGGCCCTCGAGCATATACGTCCTCTTGTAGAAGTTAAATCAAGACGTGTAGGTGGTGCGACCTATCAGGTGCCTATCGAAGTCAGTTCTAGCCGCGCTGCTGCTTTAGCGATGCGTTGGTTAGTGAAATATTCTCGTGCACGAGGCGAAAAAGGGATGTGTTTACGTTTGGCTGCCGAGATTATGGATGCTGCAGACGAAGAAAGTGGTGGTACCGGCAAGGGAGGCGCGGT
>CAMCTX010000022.1 GCA_945878715.1 Legionella genomosp. 1
GGTGAATGAACTAATGTTAGATTCTATGAATACCCTGGATATCACGATGGTATCTGTGGTCGCACTTTCTATGATCATTGGCGTAGTACGTGGTTTTGTTAAAGAGGCCCTATCCTTAACCACATGGGTTGCCTCCAGTGTGATTGCCGCGGTGTATTTTCAACACGTGGGCGATACCTATTTATCTGGTATTCAGATGGTCGTGCTACGTTATTTATTAGCAGGCGTATTATTATCGCTCGGAACCCTCATTATCGGTGGTATTATTAATTATTTTATTTCCAATCTTATTAAAAAAACAGGCTTTCGCTTACCCGATAGAATTATTGGTGCGGTCTTTGGTTGTGCCAGAGGTATTTTCGTATTGGTCATCGGCGTGCTTGTTGCCTTAAGTTTTGCCAAGATGCAAACGGCCTCTTGGCATAGCTCTATCTTCGTGCCTATGTTGGTGCCTGCAGCAACCTGGGTCAAAGGGCGGATCCATGTACCTGAAAAACTGAAAGAAGTCTTAGAGTCGAATACGGCCAAGCCGGGTTCGGCTACTCTTGCACCGATGCCTGCTTTACCCGAGATTGAAAAAATAGAACCCGCTGTCCGACCTGGACAGGCATTGGATGAGGCCATCAAGGCTGCCACAGAAACGGAGCCTGCCAAACAGCCCTAGTTATATTACAAAAAGGCTTTAAAACCCACTCTGAGAATAGGGCTGTGTTTTAAGATTTCCCCCGGCATATAACCAGTTGTTTTATAACCCGCTTGTCCTGAAAGTTCTACACTGTGGGTCATGCGATAGCGTGCAACCATAGAAAGTGCAGCACCCATATGCTCTTTGGTGGTAGCAGCAGAAGCTGTGAATAATTTGGGTTGACGCCATAGACTAGTTTTAAGATCTACAAACAAGAGATCCGAACTAAAGAGCCGATTAATTTCCAGATCTAAAGCATGGGAAGCAAGGGTGCCTGTTTTACCCGCACGTAAGCCCGCTTGAATATCATAATCAGGTCCTTTCACAAAGTTCATCCATTGGTACTCAATACCATAGGGGGCAGGAATAACCCGTAAAGCGGGTAGATATTGATAATTGCCCAGGCTTATCATCGGATATTCAAAGGATTGGGTACCATCATGGAGATAATGCCCAATGCCATAGAGAGAATAGAATAAATAGGGATCGAGCAGATCGAGGAGCGCACGGCGTTTTAATTTATCGTTTGTTAACACAGGGGCACCGTGCCAGCTATTCACTTCTGCAATATAACCTGCAACATCATGTCCATTCGCAATCGCATTTTTATCTTTTTTGAAAGTGTCTCGCATATAAAGTGTTTGATCGAGACTAGCGTTCAAATACACATGGGCTTCACGCATATCCATATGGCTATGGTTAAGCCATTGGTCACGTATGTTTTTGGCTAAACGACTATTACCTTCCATACCGCCGGCATTAAAAGCGGCTCTTTCGTGATAAGAAAGCTGATTGTAATTGGCAACAGGAAAACGGATCCGACCACCACCGCCAATGTTGACGCGATAGTGTACAGGCATATGGAATTCACGGGCTCTAAAGCCGTGGCCAAAGATTTCATGCTGGGCTGTGGTGGCGGTGTTCCACAGTAATCCTTCAATGGCAAACTGTCCGATTCTTGAAAGCACCGGTTGCAGACTGGTATCATTTTGGGTTTGTTGGAGCGTTCGGTCTTCCAGTGTTTGCACAGTATGCAATAGGCTTAAAACGAGTTCAGATCCCACAGCCGGAGAGTAGTAGCGATCCAGTGTAAGGCCCAGCGTTCGTGGTACCGATGTTTCGGTTGGGGATTCTTCACTGGCAATCGTCGTAGGCGAGAGGCTTAGGGTGGCAAAAAAACTGAAGCCAAGTAACAAGGCTCTTAACTTCATCATGATGGTCTCCCTATAAGTTCCTATACACGCAGTCTAACAATATTTAAAGGGCTAATCTAGGGTACCTTACTGGCCTTTTCTGGGTAAATTTGGTACATTAGCGCTTTTAGCGAGATTGATTTCTATGAATTACCGCCATGAATACCATGCGGGTAGCCTTTCCGATGTGTTTAAGCACACTCTCTTGGTTGGATTAATCCAAGCGCTCTTAGTCAAAGAGACGCCGCTTTGTTATCTGGAAACCCATGCCGGTTCGGGGCTTTACGATATTTCAAAGGCCTTAGCCCAGAAAACAGGCGAATCGAAGGAAGGGATCCACAAGCTGATGGAGCAAGCCTTAGCCCCATTGCCTCCCACGCTGCCACCCTTGCTTGCCAAATATGTAGCCTGTGTGCAGCAAGCCGGTTATCCAGCCCTGTATCCGGGTTCACCCGCTATTGCACAGTCCTTATTGCGTGCCACCGATCGCGTACTCTTATGTGAACTCCATCCCCCAGTTTATCGATTACTCAAACGTAATCTAAGGGACACCCCTGCACAGATCCATGCCCAAGATGGTTTTGTAGGGTTAAACGCTTTTTTACCCCCTAAAGAGAAGCGAGGCCTGGTTTTTATTGATCCGCCTTTTGAAAAGAAAGAAGATTGGGCACAGCTTATTGAAGGACTCGAACAAAGCCTTAAAAAGTTTCGTCAGGGTGTGTATGCGATTTGGTTTCCCATCAAAGATCTAAAGCTGGTACAGCTTTGGATCCATCGCATGCAGGTTTTAGGTTTACCCAATGCTTGGGTTTTTGAATGGATGTTTAATCACCCTAAGGAAATTTATTGGGGATTACCAGGTTGTGGTATGTTGATTGTAAATATGCCCTTTAATTTGCACCATCCTTTGGCAGAATCCTTATCTTACTTATCGAAACATCTGGGGCGGGCGAATTCTGCCTATCGGTTTTATCGTTTGGACGATGGATCGGGTACATAATCTTTTAAAGTCTTGAAGGCATGCAGTACAGCCTCTCTATTTTCGCCTAGGGTAATCATCGGTTCAGGGTAACCTTGTTTCTGGGCTAATTCGGGTGCTAAACGATAGGGCTCATGAATGGCTTTATTATCCATGCACGCTAATTCGGGGCAATAACGTCGTATAAAGTCGCCTGCTGGATCAAATAAATTACTTTGGCGTATAGGATTAAAAATCCGAAAATAGGGCGCTGCATCGGTTCCCGTAGAAGCACTCCATTGCCAATTGCCGTTATTAGCAGAAAGATCGCCATCGATCAGCTGTTGCATAAAATAACGCTCGCCCCATCGCCAATCAATAAACAAACTTTTGGTTAAAAAATTGGCTACCAGCATTCTTAGACGATTATGCATCCAGCCGGTGCTTAATAATTGACGCATGGCGGCATCTATCAGCGGAAAGCCGGTTAAACCTTGGCACCAACGTTCAAAGGCTATTGTGTCATGCCGCCAGGGTAGATAATCGGTCAGTGTTTGAAAGGGTTTAAAACAACACACACTCGGAAATTGTGCCATTAAGTGTTTATAAAATTCTCGCCAAATCAATTCCGATAACCAGGTTGCAGGGCCTAATTTGTCTTGTATTTCTAAGATATCATGGGTATGGCATGCTTTTAAGATCGCCTTCAGGCATTGCCTGGGGGATAAAACGCCCAAGGCTAAATAGGGTGATAAGCTGCTAGTGCCGGGTATACCCGGTGTATTACGGGTGAGATGATAATTTTCCAAGGTCGATTCGCAAAAACTTTCTAAGCGCTGCGCGGCTTGTATTTCTCCGGCTGGCCATAGGCTATGGGTATCGATAGGGGATAAAAAACCCTCGCACTGTGTGGGTATAGGATCGCTTGATATCGTGATAGGCTTGGCTTTAGTCTCTGAGGCGCTATCCTGGAGTGGCTTAAAACCAGTGTTTTGTACGGTTTTAAGCCAGGTGTTTTTAAAGGGTGTAAATATTTTAAAGGGTGTGCCTGTTTTCGATAACACACTACCGGGTGCAAGTATGGTTTGATCTTCAAAGCTTTTAACAATAATATTTTTCGTATGCAAATACTGTGTGATCTGTTTGTCACGTTTTATTTCATCAATTTCATATTGTTTGTTAAAGTATAAATTTTTTAAGCCATATTTTTGCAGTAGGGTGTATAAAACCTCTGCACAATCTTCAAAGTGATCCGTGGTGCGTATCAGTAATGGAATGCCATGTTTATGTAATATTTTTTCTAGGGCTTGCAGATTATCTAAGATAAACTGAACTTGAGAGGGTGCCCTGTTATGACGTTGCCAGGTCTTTGGTGTGAGAATAAAACAAGCTATCACGCCACTCGATTCTGATAAGGCGTTTGAGAGGGCCGTATTATCGCGATAACGCAGATCGGCTCTAAACCAATGTAGGCTAGCTGTGCGCATTAATAAGGCTTTGTGATCTTAGGTGCTACTGGTAGGATTCGTGCTAGCAGCCGCTGCGCTGGGTGCTGGGGTATTGTCCTTCATATCTTTGGCTTCACGATTTCTAAAGGTAATACGACCCTTGGTTAAATCATAAGGGGTTAATTGTACACTCACCCGATCCCCCATGAGGATCCGAATATAGTTTTTGCGCATACGACCCGAGATGTGGGCAATTACAATATGACCATTCTCTAATTGAACCCGAAAATGGGTATTGGGCAGGTTTTCGATGACCGTGCCTTCCATTTCGATTGCTTCTTCTTTTGCCATACGTCCTTAACCTTGTGTACTGTGTTTAATAGAGGTGCTAAGTTTACGCTTTTAAAGTATGAACGTCAACTGAGAGCATCCAAATAGCGCTCTGCATCCAAAGCCGCCATGCACCCCGTACCCGCAGCGCTAATCGCTTGACGATACACATGATCGGCTACATCACCCGCTGCAAAGACGCCAGGGATATTCGTGGCCGTGGCATTGCCTTGGGTGCCGCTATGCACTGTCAGATAACCATTTTGCATGGCTAATTGATCTTTGAATAAGTCGGTATTGGGTTTATGGCCAATGGCGATAAAAACCCCATCCACGCTTATTTTTTGAGCGCTACTATCAAGCGTGTGCTGCAATTGCAAGCCTGTCACACCACTGGCATCCCCTAGTATTTCTTGGCAGGTATGGTTCCATAGGATCTGTATCTTGCCACTCTCTACTTTACGCATCAGCTGATCGATGAGTATTTTTTCCGATCGAAGCTTATCGCGTCGATGAATAAGCGTGACATGGCTTGCAATATTCGATAAATACAGGGCTTCTTCCACCGCCGTATTACCGCCTCCAATGACGGCGACGGCTTTGTTTCGATAGAAAAAACCATCACAGGTTGCACAGGCAGATACGCCTTTGCCCATAAAAGCTTTTTCAGAAGCTAAGCCTAGGTATTGGGCCGAAGCACCGGTGGCAATAATGAGTGCATCACAGGTATAGATCTTTCCTGAATCGGCAATCAGTTCAAAAGGTTTTTGTTGGAGTTTGGCTTCAATAATATGATCGTGAATGATTTCGGTACCAAAGCGTTCTACATGCGCTTTCATACGTGCCATCAAGGCAGGCCCTTGTAAGCCCTCAACATCGCCGGGCCAGTTATCCACATCGGTGGTGGTACTTAATTGACCACCCATCTCTAAGCCCGTGAGTAGCACCGGTTTTAAATTGGCGCGTGCAGCATAAAGTGCTGCGGTATAGCCTGCGGGCCCCGATCCCAAAATAAGCAAAGGGCAATGCCTGCGATGATCCATAATGTTCTCCCCCTCTTGGTGCGACAACTATACTGGTTGTAGGCTATAAATGTAAGGTTCTAGTCAAGGGACTGGGGAAACGGTATAGTGTGGCTCTTTCAAGGAAAGTTGTATAAACGTGTGGAATAAGTTAGATGCCATGAAGATACAGCAAGCAAAATCGGGTGGGCGTTCGCAGCCTGTGAGCCAGGTATTGTGGCGTCGCCTGCAAGAAGGCGCTTTTATTTTATTGGCCGCCTTGTCTCTTTTTCTGATGATTGGCTTGTGTACCTACCATGCAGCCGATCCGGGCTGGTCCCACAGTAACACGCCTACCCTCATTCACAATGCAGCGGGGGTTACGGGGGCTTGGTTTTCCGATCTGTGTCTGTATTTTTTTGGGTATGTAGCTTATTTATTTCCTTTAGTGATTAGTTACTCAGCTGTTCGACTTTTTCAGGATCATCGCGCCTTGGGATCTTTTCATCGATGGTTATGGGGATTCCGCATTATCGGTTTTATAGCAGCCCTCATGGCAGGCTGCGGTTTAGCAGCCCTTCATTTTAAGAGTTGGGATAAGGCCTTGCCTGCAGGCGTTGGGGGGATCTGCGGACAGTTTATCAATACCTATGCATTGCCAGCCTTGGGTTATGTGGGGGCTAGTTTGTGCCTGATGGCCATTTTCCTCGTGGGTATTACCTTAACCACGGGTTTATCATGGTTTGGGTTAATGGATCGCATAGGCACGCAGTGTATGCAAAGCCTTGGCCAAATGCCTGCGCGTTTCACAGCATGGAAACAGATTCTCAGGCGTTGGATAGCCGAACGAAAAACCTTGTTCAAACCACGGCTCAATCTTTTAAAGCCAGCCGAAAAACCGAACCCTGCCGCGCTCAGAGTACCCCGTCGTGAACCTGTTTTTTCGGAAGGATCCATAGCCTCTGCATCCATGGCACCTGCGCGTGCACGACTGCTACAGGCATCCAATCCTGTAATCGCGAAGACTGCTACTGCTGCGACCAGTACAGGCACAGCCACACAGACTCTTCTGGATGCTACGACGCCCGAACTCAGTTTACCTTCGGTAACGCTTTTAGAAAATAATGGTCAGATGATGAATACCGCGATCCGTCCTGAAAACGATTTGCAGCATTTGTCCCGAGAACTCGAAATGAAGCTACTAGAATTTGGGGTTCAAGTACAAGTGGTATCCATTGCACCCGGTCCAGTGATTACGCAATTTGAATTAGAATTGGCACCCGGTGTGAAGGTAAGCAAAATCACGGGGCTCTCCAAAGATCTTGCGCGTGCTTTGTCGGTGAATCGTGTGCGAGTGGTAGAGGTTATTCCTGGTAAATCGGTGGTTGGTTTAGAAATACCCAATCAAAATAGAGAAATGGTGCTTTTAAGGGAAATGCTAGAGTCGCGTGAATATGCCGAGTCTGCTTCGCTCTTAACGTTGGCCTTGGGTAAAGATATTTCTGGTAATCCGGTGGTGGTGAATTTATCAAAAATGCCCCATTTATTGGTGGCGGGTACCACGGGATCGGGTAAATCTATCGCGCTTAATGTGATGTTGCTAAGCTTATTGTATAAGGCCACACCCGAAGATGTGCGTTTAATTTTAATCGATCCGAAAATGTTAGAGCTTTCTATTTATGAAGGTATTCCCCATCTCTTAACACCAGTGGTCACCGATATGAAAGATGCTGCCAATGCTTTGCGTTGGTGTGTGGCAGAAATGGAGCAACGCTATCAGCTTATGTCGGCCTTAGGGGTTAGAAATTTACTAGGTTATAACCGTAAGATTCAAGAAGCCAATCAGCAGAATAAACCCTTGTACGATCCCTTCTATGATCCTGCAATCGGATCAGAGCGTGCTGTTTTAAAGCACTTACCTTATATCGTTGTGATTATCGATGAATTTGCCGATATGATGATGGTGGTGGGTAAAAAAGTGGAAGAGCTCATTGCACGCATTGCGCAGAAAGCGCGCGCGGCAGGCATTCATCTTATACTCGCGACCCAAAGGCCTTCGGTGGATGTAATCACGGGCCTTATTAAAGCCAATATACCCACCCGTATTGCTTTTCAGGTTTCCTCGCGTATCGATTCCAGAACGATTTTGGACCAGCAGGGCGCCGAACAATTGTTAGGGCATGGCGATATGTTATACCTGGCACCCGGTGCAGGCATCCCGGTACGGGTGCATGGGGCTTTTGTATCCGATGAAGAAGTGCATGCAGTGGTGAATGCTCTGAAGGCTTTGGGCAGTGCTTATCCCAGTATCGATGTCTTAGATCCACAGGCAGGTGGCATGGCCTTTGTGGGTCTTGAAGAGGATGCGGAAGGGAGTGAGCAAGATCAGCATTACGATGAGGCTGTGCGTATTGTGTGTGAATCGGGTCGTGCTTCCATTTCTTACCTACAACGTTGCTTGAAAATAGGCTATAATCGATCTGCGCGCTTAATTGAAACGATGGAAAAAGCGGGTATTGTGAGTCCTTTACAGTCGAATGGCAGTCGCGAAGTGTTAGTGAAATCCACACTCTAAAAAACCGAGGTTGACACAATGTTTCAACGGGGATTGATCGATATTATAGGTCTTGCCTTATTTTGGGGGCCTTCTTTCTTATTTAATAAAATCGCTTTGGTGGATGTCGATCCCATAACCCTGGTCAGTCTTCGTGTAGGTTTGGCGGGGTTATTATTATGGCTATTTTTCAGGCTCCGCGGTGTCAGCTTTAGCATTTCGCATTTGTCCTTTAAACGAGCGTGCATTTTAGGGTTTTTTAATAATGGCTTTCCTTTTGTGTGTTTTAGCTGTTCACTTTTTTATATTCCGACAAGCCTTAGCGCCTTGCTAAATGGCACCGTGCCTGTGATAAGCATTGTATTAGCACGATTTTTTCTGCAAGAGCCGTTCACTTGGAATAAAGTGAGTGGTCTTTTTCTGGGGCTTCTTGGCTTTGCTATTTTATTTGTTCCTTCTTTATTGGGTTCAGAACAAGGCTTTAATGTTACAGGCATTGCGCTGGGTTTATTAGGTTCACTCAGTTATGCCATTGGCATGATTTATACCCGTAAACGAGGGTTGTCTATCGATGCACGGGTGATGATTGTTTACCAGCTCTTCACGAGTTTATTGTACCTGGTACCCTTAGCTTTTATTTTTGAATCACCTCTCAAGGATGTGCCCGCCGCATCCATGGCAACCTGGAGTGCCATACTAGCCGTGGCTGTTCTAGGTACTGCATTGGCCTTTCTATTGTATTTTCGTATTTTGGCCAAGCAGGGGGTTGCAGCTGTAGCCATGGTCACTTATTTATTGCCTATTGTAGGCGCTGTATTGGGTGTTTTATTTCTGAATGAAAGCCTACATCCTTTATTTATGGTCGCGGCTGGCTGTATTTTGGCAGGTGTTGTACTCGTGAATAAAAAAAATGCCTAAAAAAATACTATTATTTTGTATTGCGACTTCTTTTTGTGCAGTCGCCCAAGCATCGCATGAATCATCCGCCGAATCACTCAAGCAGCTATTAAATACGATGCAATCGGTCGAAGCACGATTTAACCAACGTTTAAAGAATGAACAAGGACAGGTGCTGGAGCAATCCACCGGGCGCTTTATGCTCAAAAAACCCACGAAACTTTATTGGGAGATTGAAGGGAAGGATGCGAGGCTTATTGTGTCCGATGGCAAAAAAGTCTGGGATTTCGATAAAATATTGGAACAGGTCATTGTACAAGATCTATCGAAGGCCACTATGAGTGCCCCTCTTTTATTATTAACGGGCGATGCTAAAGCTATCGATCGCGAATTTTCAGTTCAATTACTCGCCACAAAAAACAGGCCATGTTCCACCCAAAGCACCCTTTGTTTTGTGCTTCATCCTAAACATAAAGAAGATCAGTCCTTTGAAAAAATTGCCATAGGCTTTAAGAAGGATCAATTACAAGAAATGCAACTTTTCGATCCGCTGGGGCAGTGCTCAGAGATTATTTTCGATCATTTGCACCTGAATATTCAGTTGTCAGATGCCTTATTTCAATTTAAAATCCCACCCCATGTCGATGTTTTACAGAATGATTGAGTATCAATAATGTTAGATCCTAAATATGTACGCGATAATCTTGAAGAAGTCTCCAGTCGCTTAAGCAGCCGAGGCTTTCAGTTTGATTGGGCCTCCTTAGAAGCTTCGGAAGCACAACGTAAGGTTTTGCAAATAGAAACCGAGCAGTTGCAGCAGGAACGTAATCAGCGCTCTAAAGAAATTGGCCAGGCCAAAGCCAAGGGTGATAATACACAAGCAGAAGCTTTATTAGCACAGGTTGCAACCTTAGGCGATCGGCTAAAAGCTGCCGAGGAATCTTTAGAAGTCGTACAACAAGCACTACACAATGCCTATGCCCATATGCCTAATCTACCCCACCCTTCAGTACCAGAGGGTAAAAATGAACATGATAATGTAGAAGTACAGCGTTGGGGCGAGCCCAAAGTCTTTGATTTTGAAGCTCTGGACCATACCCTTTTAGGGGGTTCACAAATCGATTCCGCTTTAGCCGCTAAATTGTCGGGGTCTCGTTTTACAGTTTTAAAAGGTTCTATCGCGCGTCTACATCGTGCGCTGGCACAGTTTATGATCGATACCCATGTGCAAGACCATGGCTACGAAGAAATCTACGTACCTTATCTGGTCTCGGGCGATGCGCTCTATGGTACAGGACAGCTGCCCAAGTTTGCAGACGATCTGTTTGAAATAAAAGATAGCCATCTATGGCTTATTCCAACGTCTGAAGTGTCAGTGACTAACTTGGTGCGTGATCAAATACTTAAAGCAGAACAGTTACCACTCAAATATGTATGCCACAGTCCTTGTTTTAGAAAAGAGGCGGGATCTTATGGCAAAGATATGGGGGGTATGTTTAGACAGCATCAATTTGATAAAGTAGAAATGGTGCAGATTGTGCATCCCGAACATTCCTATGAGGTTTTGGAAGCGATGGTAAAACATGCCCAAAGCATTTTACAAAAACTAGCATTACCGCATCGGGTGGTGGCCTTATGCAAAGGCGATCTGGGTTTTTATGCCGCCAAAACCTACGATTTAGAGGTATGGTTACCAGGGCAAAACCGTTATCGAGAGATCTCTTCCTGTAGTAATACCGAAAGTTTTCAAGCCAGACGTATGCAGGCCCGTTTTATGGATCCTGCGGTGGGTAAAACGCAGCATGTGCATACCTTGAATGGTTCGGGGGTTGCAGTGGGTCGTGCATTAATTGCGGTGCTAGAAAATTATCAGAATGCTAAAGGGCAGGTAGTCGTACCCGAGGTGTTGCGTCCGTACATGGGTGGGATGGAAATTCTGCTTGAGAGCCATAGCTAGTTGTAGGGGCCGGTCTCAGTGCCGGCCCTGTCTTATTAACCGGCCCTGGCCGACTAAAGAACAAGGTCTTCACTGCAGGCTCTTGGAAGGGACGGAATTTTTCCATCGTTAAGCCAACTTTTTGCATGGCGTCGAGTGCATTCTGGTATTGGCGTCTTTGTTCTTCCAGCGGTTCTTCCGATTTTATATGGTAACTACCCGATTGATTAGTAATTTTACTAAGCACACCTTCTATAAAATGGAGATCACCCGCAGCGACTACTTCCTCTGCTTTACCAGCGGTATAGGAGTGTCCGCCGAGGCCTATTCTTAGATCAAGGCCATTGGCTGTGTTTACAATAACAAAAGAGTAGATGCCATTAGGGATTGGAATCGTTGCACTGACAGGATCTAAAGGTCTGGAGTCGGGATGTTGGCCAAGTCTATAACAACCCTTTGCTTCTTGGTTGGGCTCTAGCCGGAAGAGCGTTAGAAAGCCTTGTTGGTACAAATATTCTTCAGTACTGTTAAGCCTTAAGACTGCATCGGGGTTTAGTGCAATACCCCTGGTTTTAGGGGCGAGGCTCGGCGTCTGCTGGGGACCAGCTTCAAACGAGAAAAAACTGTGAACAATCTCGGGCATCTACACATTCTCTCTATAAAGGGAGACTAATGGCGCCCATTCTATAGAGACCTTTATGAGTTGGTCAATAGGTTTTTTTATGGATTTCTAATTGCGTCGATTACCTGCAAACATCATCAGTAGTTGTAGTAGGCTAATGAAGAGGTTGTAGATAGATACATAGAGGGAAATAGTGGCCATAATGTAGTTCTGTTCCCCACCATGGATAATCCGGCTGGTTTCAAACAAGATCATACCAGAGGAAAGCAGTACAAAGGCCGAACAGATTAGTAAGTACAGGCCAGGAATGGGGAAAAAGAAGCCTGCAAGACTGGCCACAAAGGCAACAGTCATGCCCACAAACAGAAAACCGCCCATGTAGCTAAAGTCTTTACGTGTGGTGAGGGCATAGGCAGACAAACAAAAGAAAATAAAGGCGGTTAAGCCTAAGGAAGTCATAATCAATTGGGGGCCATTGCTAAAACCCTGAATGGCCATATTTAAAAGTGGCCCTAGGGTATAACCCATAAACCCTGTAAAGGCGAAGATCGACACAATGCCCCAACCGCTATTGCGTAGAGCCTGTGTCATAAAAAGAAGACCTATATAAATAGGCAGTACTAGCAGACCCATGGGGCGTGCATTGCTGAGCATGGCAAACCAAGCCGTAAAGGCACTAAAGCCCAAGGTAAGGCCGAGTAGCATGTAAGTGTTACGAATAACAGAATTGGTTTCTATCAGGGCACCTGATCTTGAGCGTGTAACAGTATTAAGGGTTGGTCGCATGATTAAACCTCCAAGATGAGAATCTGACAGACTTTCAGTATAGCATGGCTACTGTGGGTATTCACACAATGTTTGAATAGGGCATTTTTCACATTGTGGTTTTTGTGCCTTACACACATAGCGTCCATGCAGGACTAACCAGTGGTGAGCTTCTTTCAGAAAGGCTTTGGGAATATTCTTCATCAGATCTTTTTCTACGCCGAGTACAGTAGTAGCCTTCGACAAACCAACACGGCGCGCAACTCTAAAGATATGGGTATCGACTGCAATCACCGATTGATCAAACAAAGTATTCAGTATCACATTGGCAGTCTTGCGACCCACACCCGCTAAAGACTCCAGCGCTTCTCGTGTATCTGGTACTTGTCCTTGAAATTGTTCCATTAATAGCTGAGCTGTTTTGATAATATGTTTGGCTTTGGTCGGGTATAGATTAATGGTTTTAACGTAGTCCTTAAGCTTGGTTTCTCCCAAGGCTAGTATAGCTTGGGGTGTGTTTGCCACGGCAAATAAAGCAGGCGTTGCTTTGTTTACACTGATATCGGTGGCTTGTGCAGAAAGCATGACAGCGACTAATAATTCAAAGGGGGATTGATAATACAGTTCTGTTTGCGGATGAGGATTTTGTTTCTTAAATGTTTCAAAAATAGCCAAACGTTTTTGTAGATTCATCGTTTTTTCCGATTAACACGCTCGATAGCCGCTTGAATTTCTTGCCTTATTTGTTGTTGATGCACCGGATCGCGGGTGGATAATAATTGGGGTGCTTGTTCAGCAATCATACGCTGTTGTTTGGCTTGGTAGCGTTTTCTAGCTTTGGTGGCCAGTTCTGTTTTTTGCACAGAACCTTCTTCTATGGGGCTTTCAATCATTTCGATACAATCCATGGGGCAGGGTGCTACACAGAGTCCACAACCGATACATTCATCGCTAATAACGATATGCAAGAATTGGGGCGCACCCATAATGGCATCTACGGGACAAGCGGGCAGGCATTTGGCACAGCCCACACAATCGATCGCGCGGATTTGGGCTAGTAGCACGGGTTATTTAATCCTCATCCCCGGCATACTCTGTTCATTGGGTTCGATAATCCATACTTTCGATTTATCGGTTCCACCACCACCGGTGGCCAACAACATACCTTCAGAAAGACCAAAGCGCATTTTGCGGGGTTCTAGATTGGCTACCACTGCGACCAATTTACCAATAAGCATTTCAGGTTCATAGGCTTCTTTAATACCGGCAAAAATTTGTCTGGGGCGTTCCTCACCGATATCGACTTGTAATTTAATCAGCTTTTGAGCTTCAGGTACGGCTTCTGCATGGATTACTTTACCGACGCGTAAATCGATTTGAGAAAACTGATCGATATTAATGGTTGCGAGTACGGGCTCTGCTGGTGTTGTTGATTCGCTAGAAACCGCAGGGTTTTTAGGTAAATCAGCTTGGGACTCCATCATCATAGCCTCCACGGTTTTCGAATCAATACGTTGTACTAAAGGTTCAAAGGTTTCAATTTGATGCCCATCTGGGAATGGAATAGGACGATTTTCCCAATGTTTATGCCAATCTAAATCTTTCCCTAAGAAGCGTGCAGCTTTGGCTGCAAGGTTTGGTATTACCGGGGAAAGATAGATCGTTAATAGCCAAAAAGAATTCAGGCTTAAGCTGCAAACCTGATGGAGTTTGGTGCGATCTTCCACATTTTGCGATTTTGCAAGCACCCAAGGTTTGTGGGCATCGACATATTGGTTCACCTGATCGCTAAGCTGCATTATTAACTGCAAAGCCATATGAAATTGTCGTTTTTCATAGAGTTCTTTCAATTGGGTGCCAGCATCAGCAAAGGGCTGATAAATCGAAAGCGAAGTCGTATCAAGCCCGCTTAAACAATTCTTAAACTTTGGATCTTCATCTTTGTTGATAAAACTTGCAGTTCTACTTGCAATATTGGCCCATTTGCCTACTAAATCCGCATTTGCTTTAGAGACGAAATCTTGGGCTTGAAAGTCCAAATCTTCTACCGAATCATTGGATTTGCTGGCAAAATAATACCGTAAATATTCAGGCTGCAGATGGTTTAAATAAGTACGCGCCTGAACAAAGGTCCCGCGCGATTTGGACATCTTTTTGCCATCGACGGTTAAAAATCCGTGTGTAAAAAGTTTTGTGGGCGTTCTAAAGCCGGCACCTTCTAAGATAGCAGGCCAAAAGAGGCCATGAAAATAAATAATATCTTTGCCAATAAAATGATAAAGCTCGGCCTTGCTGTCTTTGGCCCAATATTCATCAAAATTCAAGCCTTGCTTATCGCAATAGTGTTTAAAGGTGGCCATATAGGCAATAGGCGCATCTAACCACACATAAAAATATTTATCTTCGGTGCCGGGAATTTTAAAACCAAAATAGGGCTTATCTCTAGAAATATCCCACTGTGCCAGACCTACTTTAAACCACTCTGAAAGTTTTTTACGTACTTCTGGTTGTACATGATCTTCGGTTTCACTTTGCGTTTCTATCCATGTTTGAAGAAAGTCTTGATAGTGTTCCAAACAAAAGAAATGATGTTCCGATTCTTTCTGAATGGGCGCAACACCTGAAAGAACGGATATAGGGTTTCGTAAATCCATAGGCGAATAAGTCGCCCCACATTGTTCGCAATTATCGCCATATTGATTGGGCGCTTCGCATTTAGGACATTCGCCTTTGACATAGCGATCGGGTAAAAATAATTGTTTAACCGGATCGAAGGCTTGGGCAATGGTGCGCTTCACAATATCGCCACGTTTAAGCAGTTTTTCATAAATCGTTTCAGCAAGAAGCCGATTCTCGGGTGAATGGCTGGTATAAAAATCGTCAAAGCTAATGTCGAAGGCTGCAAGATCCTTCACATGACTTTGATAGATTGCTTCAATCAGCGCCTCGGGCGTCATTCCCCGACTTTCAGCCAATAACATGACAGGGGTACCATGGGCATCGTCTGCACATACAAAATGGCAGCTATGGCCCATCATTTTTTGGAAGCGTACCCAAATATCAGCTTGAATGGCTTCGACCATGTAGCCCAAGTGTAAGGGGCCATTGGCATAGGGCAGGGCGGTTGTTACCAGCATTTTTCTTGTGGGCGCATTCATGGGGCAAAACCTCAGGTTTTTATGGCTATTTTCGCAAGTATATCACGAGCAAGATGACTGTTTAAATAGACGGTTTTTTATTTTTGAAAGTCAGTTAGTATCTAATTCTTATGTGTACAGTCTTTTGGCCCCTGCAGTTGTGATAGCATACTGCAATGAGTACAGCAGCTATCGAACCCGTCAAGGGCGTTAAGTACATTATTGCCATTGGCTCTGGTAAGGGGGGCGTGGGTAAATCCACGACTGCGGTAAACCTAGCTTTGGCCCTGCATGCCGAAGGGGCACGTGTTGGGTTATTGGATGCCGATATTTATGGGCCTAATCAACCGTTAATGCTAGGGATCCATCAACAGCCTACCATCAATGCTGAACAACGCATCGATCCGGTTGTGCAATATGGTTTGCAAACCATGTCGATGGGTTATTTGTTAGACGAAGGAGCGCCCTTGGTGTGGCGCGGCCCGATGATTAGCAAAGCCCTGCAACAAATGCTTTATCAAACTGCTTGGGATGCTTTAGATTATTTAATCGTCGATTTACCCCCAGGCACGGGCGATATTACTTTAACGGTGGCACAAAAAATGCCCTTGTGTGGGGCGGTGATTGTTAGCACACCCCAAGAGGTTGCTATCTTGGATGCTAAAAAAGCATTGCTTGCTTTTCGTAAATTGGAAGTGCCTGTCTTGGGCGTGATTGAAAATATGAGTACCCATATTTGTTCAGCCTGTGGGCATGAGGATGCTATTTTTGGTACCAAAGGTGCCGAGCGTTTGGCAAGTACCTATGAAGTACCGTTTTTAGGGCGTTTGGCATTGGATACTGCCATTCGTATCGATGCCGATCGGGGAGTACCCAGTGTGGTAGCCTGCCCGGAAGGGCCTATTGCGGCTTCTTATCGTACGATTGCACGCAACTTAAGGGCCGTGGTAGCCCTGCGTCCTAAAGAAAAAACCGTTTTAAAGCCAGTTATTATCAGTTAATCACGCAGGAAAAGGGGTAGCAAAGCATGTCAATAAAATCCGATCAATGGATTCGCACCATGAGCAAAGAAAAAGGCATGATAGAACCCTTTGTGGATCAGCAAGTTCGTTTTAGGGGCGAAGATCGTATTATCTCCTATGGTACCTCTAGCTATGGTTATGATGTACGCTGTGCCAATGTTTTTAAGATTTTTACCAATATTAATTCGGTGATTGTCGATCCCAAAGCCTTCGATCAAAATAGTTTTGTAGATGTGCAATCGGATATTTGCATTATCCCGCCTAATTCTTTTGCACTAGCCCATACGGTGGAATATTTTAAAATACCGCGCAATGTGCTTACGATTTGTGTGGGAAAATCCACCTATGCTAGATGCGGCATTATTGTGAATGTAACGCCTTTAGAGCCCGAGTGGGAAGGGCATGTAACCCTAGAATTTTCCAATACTACGCCCTTGCCTGCAAAGATTTATGCCTATGAGGGTGTAGCGCAGATGCTGTTTTTCGAGTCCGACGAGGTTTGTATGACCTCGTATAAGGATAGAAAAGGCAAATATCAGGGACAAAGAGGGGTTACTTTACCCCAGGCCTAGGTTCAGCTGCGATAAGCTGAATAATCAATCAGTGGTTTTTATCCCTGTTTAGGGCTACAATAAGCGCTTAGGATTCGGGGGCGACCTGGGTTCGACGTGGGTGATGAAACCATGGGTGCATGCCGAGTAGGTAGCTTAATCTCGTAAAACTTAGCTGCAGGCATATAATTGCCAACGACGAAAACTTCGCAATCGCTGCCTAAAAAGTAGCCGTTTGCCCTCTGCCTTCATGTGCTTGTGCATGGAATCACAGAGGTCATGTTCACAAGATGCTGCATTATCTTGTTCAAGGATAGTGCCTAAGACACATTGAACTCGTTCTCTACTTTGTTCGCCCAATTGGGGAGTAGGGGATTAAATGACTGATAGGGCTATGCATGTAGAAGCTTTTGGTAGAGTGCTTACGGACGCGGGTTCAATTCCCGCCGCCTCCACCCATTCGATTTCCAACAACTTCCAAAGACATCTAATAGGCCCTTGTAAAGAAGGGCTTTTTGCTTTATAACACGTCCAGTAAGTTTCGATAAGTACCCCAGAGATCCAGAGATCCAGAGATATTTAGGGGTACATTCGGGGGTACTTTGGATCCCCCTTACTGGAGATACCCCCAATGTCTTTAAACGACGTTAAAATACGTAGCGCAAAGCCTCTTTAGGCATAGAGACGGTGCATGAGCGAAATTGGCTAGATACAAATTAGGTATTTTTCTAAAAAACTGTCGGTTTGAATATTGTGCTGCCAAGGCATCTTTTTTAATTAATGAAAACCATAAATTAAATATTTTAATTAAGCAATAGCCTTAATTAAAAAAAGCCCATGATCTTTAATTAACGGACGTGGAGGGTGCCTACCGGGCAAGTACCGGGCAAGTCGCCCCACCCATTCGAGTTTTAACTCTATTTGAACTTTCACCATAAAAACCCTAACAACCACAATGGAATGATGTCTGCATCAGCAGACAAAGCGTTATCCGCAAGCACATAACTATTTTTAATACCTTTAAGTTGCTTCTTGTTTTTACTTTTGCCCCCAACTTCGAAAAACAATTCATTATTTAAGCAAAAATCACCTTGCAATGGTGCAGTGAGATCGCCGAAACCAGATAAACAGTTCGCAACAAAGGTTTCACGAATAGTGCCAATATTTGGTTCGTTTTTCAAAGCATAGGCAAAATTAGTATTGTTTAAAAAAATTTTCTGCGGTTTGGGAAAATCTTTATGTGATTTATTGCTTGGATATAAATTAAGCAATATTTCCCCTTCATTTAAATACAACAAATATTTCTTTAAAGTATTATCATTGCTAAGACCTAGATTTTGTGCCACTTCGGAAATATTGGGTATAAATGGGCATTTGGTTGCTATATGTTTTAGTATGGCTTTAATCTTATCTCGTGCCACAGGATCCACATCACGGTGCACATAGGATATATCGGAGTCTATTACACCATTTATAGTATTAATTAAACTTTCAAAGTATATATCTTGAGTGGGGTAATGGCTCCTTGTTAAAAAATAACCCTCTTGTAGATAATTATGAAAATTTTGCAATAAATCTATTTTTTCTCTGGCAAAAGTTTTACAAATGGTGTAACAAACGTCCTCTGAATTCTGTAATAAATCTGATAATGGATATAGTATAAAATTCATGCCAACTGAAAGACTTAGATATTCTCTAAAACTTAAGCCTTTAGCGTTGATCATAACATGCCTGCGGCTTAAATCTGCAGTAGCGTAATCCAAGCTTATTGCAGATGAACCGGAAACAATGACTTTAATGTGTGGAAAGGAATCTATGATAGTCTTTAGTTCTTTTTGCCAATCACCCGTGTATCGATGAATTTCATCTATTGCTAAATATTCTCCCCCCCTATCATTATATTCCATGGCTATGTCTGCTAAGCGTGAATCTAAATAGATGCTATCAGCAGAAAAATAAAACGCTCTAAATCCAGATTTTTGTTTGAAGGCTAAGTACTGTTTAATAACCGTGGATTTTCCCACACCACGAGCACC
>CAMCTX010000023.1 GCA_945878715.1 Legionella genomosp. 1
TCCCCCAACCGATCCGCACAATAAAAGTGTACAAACTATTATTCTTTTATTTTTTCTGATGAAATCGATTGTTTTTTCGGCCTTAATATCCTTCTTTTTGCGCATTACACCATGGGGTTCATATTTTTGAATATCTAAACTTTTTCGACAGAAAAAAACAAAAAGTCCCAGACATCCCCCCAGAATAAATGGCCAACGGTAATAGGCTAAGGGTACAGCGCTAAGCATGACACTGGCATAGGCCAGAGATGCCAAACTAAAACCTAGTTTCCAAGCAAGACCCGATAGGCCACTGATTAAACAAGGTCTATGTGATCCAATGTTTTCATAAATAAAAATTCTGGCACTATCGGTTTCACCCGCCACACACATGCTTTGTATAATACGACAGATCAATAAAAAGCCCGGCGCAATCCAACCTATAACAGCATAGCCTGGCAGTAGTGCCATACCTATCGTTGCGAGTGCAACACCGAGAATACTTATTTTAAGCGCGTAGGCTACCCCGCGTCGATTGGCTAAACATCCAAACACCCACGATCCCACAGGCTTGGCCATAGACCCTACCAAAAAAATACCAAAGGTTTTAAACAATCGTAGTGTGGGATCTTGATCAGGAAAAAAATCTTGGGCAAATAATTGGGCAAACAAGCCATAGAGTGCATAGTCATAGTATTCTAAGACCGTGCCAGAAATAGCCAAGAAAAAGGCCTGGCTTTGCTGGGTAAGGCCATTGAGGGTGAAAACCAAAGGGTGTTTTGAGGAAAAAGGTCGTAACATACACACTCCCTACGCTGGTATTAGCCAGATCAGGTTATAAGGGTTGAACACCCCGTGTGTTCTTTCAGCCTCACTGCAGCAAGCAAAGCACCCCTGGTGAAAGCGTATTCTATTAGGTTCATCTATCGCATTGCAAGTCATGGTTAATACTCGACTGAGGGATGGCCTTTATAGCCTTTTATGATACTATCATCGCCTAGAACCCATGAGGTTCCATCTTAGAAATAAAGGAGGTTTGCTTTGGAAGAAAGCTTTAAAAAGATGCTCAAAGGCTATCAGGCCTTTAGAAAGCAGTATGCGCTCGGCGACGCTTCTATTATGCGGGATCTATCCGTGCATGGCCAGAAACCCAACATCATGGTTGTTGCCTGTTGTGATTCAAGGGTCGATCCGGCACTCATACTACAGTGTGATCCGGGCGACTTGTTTGTGGTGCGTAACGTAGCCAATATTGTACCACCTTATGAAAAAGATGAAATGCATCATGGCACCAGTGCTGCCTTGGAATTTGGGGTATGCTTTTTAAATGTTAAACATCTTATTGTATTGGGACATAGCCAGTGCAGCGGTATTCAAGCTTTGTTAGATAGTTGCGATAATCCTGGTCCAAGACAAAATGACTTCATTACCAACTGGGTTTCGATTATTAAAACACAGCCTTTTTGCACCCACAGTACCGACAATTATGCAAAATTAGCGCTGCAACAATCCTATAAGAATTGTATGGATTTTCCCTGGATCCGAGAACGCGTAGAACAAGAAAAATTGGTGGTGCATCAATGGTTTTTTGATATTAAAACAGGTCAGATTTTTTCTTATTCGAATGCAGAGAAAATCTATAAACCCCTTGATGGGATAGAGCCATAAGGGCCTTTCAAACCAGCAGCGTGCGGGTTGAAAACCCAAGGTTTTTGTAATAATCACCAATAGTTTCGCACCACCCACACAGGAAAACGTGGATGTAATCGATAAATGGGTTGCACGTCATCAGATGACAGCCGCGTAATAAATATGGTCATCTTGATTTTTTTTGGAGATATTCTCTATTTGTTCTAAGTAAGTCCCTCCAGTCATACTGTCGACAAACGCGAGTTGCATGACGTTCAGTTCTTTAGCACACAATACGGCTTTTTTTATTTCATTGGATTTACCGCGCAGTACAATATAGGGCATCCCAGAAACTTTCCAATCATTGCCGCTAGCATCGATATTAGATTGCAAAAAGCAGGTGGGCTTTGAAAGATTTAACTGAAAAAATATCCAGTATTTTGAAAGCGTTGCGCCGAGAAAAAGCCTGGAGTTTGGAGATGGCAAGCCAAAAAACGGGTGTCAGTAAAGCCATGCTTGGGCAGATCGAAAGAGGGGAATCAAGCCCCACCATTGCAACGCTGTGGAAAATTGCTAGTGGTTTTGAGGTTTCTTTTTCTTATTTTCTAGAAGATATCCATCCGGTTGATTCGACACTGATGCACCGCAGTGGCGGTTTACAACAAATCCATGTGCAGGATGATAAAATTCGAGTCATGCCTTTATTTACGTATGATAAGCCCTTAAACTTTGAAGTATTTATTATAGAATTATTGCCCGGATGCGAGCATCTATCACCCCCGCATCAAAACGGTGTCATTGAACATGTTATTGTTGCAAGCGGTACCATGGAAGTGTTAGTAAATAATACTTGGCATCGTCTTAAACAGCGTGAAGGATTACGTTTTAAAGCGGATAACCCTCATGGTTATCGCAATCTAACAGGTGTAAAAGCCGTTTTTCACGATTTAATTCATTATTGACTGCTGATACCAGTGATATGCAGTGGGCACCTTAGGATTTGAACCTAGGACCAAAAGATTATGAGACCCCTATCTATTTTTCTAAAAAAATTTATTTTTTTTCATTTTACAAAACTTTTATAGTGTTTTTTTAACAAAATGGGACGCTCGTTACACAGTACCCAAAACAGACTAAAAGCCAGCAAAGAGCAGCATTAAGCACTGTTAAGTCGCGCAAGAGGCCACTTGGTTTAGATATTACCCGGTTCTATCAGCAATTTAACAAGCGTGTGAACAGCCGTATAAGGGTTTTCATGGCCATGACGTTCACGCTCAACAGTTAATCGATCAGCATTCTGAAAAGCAGTTGAAAGTTTGCCGCAGGTGCGTGAGAAATGACCATCTTGACCCTTTTCATACTTTGGAAGGCAATCAGGACCGCCTAGTTGTCGGATCACATCAAAACGATCTATTTCGCGTGTTATACATTTAAAATGCAATAAAAGCCATAATTCAAAACAAGGAATAGAGGGGATGGCTGTAAATCGAATAGGCTGCTTAAATTCATTCTTGTATTTCTTATCTATCGAGGCAGCACTAACTAGGGCATTATTAAAATCCGGGTGGTCATCCCGATCAAACACACAAAAAACCTGTTCCCACTTCGAGCAAGACTTTAAGTGGTCTCGTGCAAAATTAATTATCTTCTGTGGGCTTGTGCCATAAGCACCTGGAAGAATCTTTACATGAGCTGTACCTAATCTATAAAATTTTCGGATTTCCTGAAAATACAGTGGTTCGGTCTTGCTGCCTTCGGTTACAATCAAAATACGATCCCGACCAGCTGAATACTGATTTTTCTGTTTACGTTCTAGCTGTTTAGCTTGGCGTTCTTTGGGATGATTATCGCGCGACATTATTCTTCTGCATCCGCTTCATTAAAAAAAGGCAGTGCACCATAACGCCCTATCAAATAGCTACGCTCAAACCCCTCATTTTTACGGGGTGAAAAGTCTGATAAGGGATACAATTTTGAGGCTTGATGGCCATCCTTTTCAACAAACCAAATCTGATCTCTACGAAATAAATCTGTATCAAGCAATGCTGTATTGTGTGTAGTTAAAATAAGCTGAGCACCCTTTGGATTGCGTTTTGGGTTATGGAATAGCTCTATAAGCCTACGCACTAATAATGGATGTAAACCAGCATCTAGTTCATCAACAACCAGGGTTAAGCCTTTTTCTAGTATATCTAAAATGGGACCTGTTAGAGAAAATAGTTTTTGGGTGCCCATCGACTCATCAAAAAGACTAAAAATGGCCTTACCCTGTTCTGTAACATGATGAAATCTTGGCTCATGAACATCTTGCTCTTCATTGTGTACCTGGGCTTCGCCCCCTGCCAAATCGACATGGACCGATCGTACAGCCTGTTTGCGTGTTTCTAAATCAATATCTGAAATGCTAATATCCGCTGATGCTAAGAAATGACATATCGTTTCTTTACCCTCGGGTTTACGTAGCATTTCAACGGAAAATCGAGGATCTAAGAGGGCCCTTTCGTTAAAGATAATCAATTTATTAACAAACCAATCAAATACTGGACGCAATTGTTCGCTATTCAGCTGGATCGCCATGGATAAAAATAAGGCATTAGGGCGTGTTGCTTCTTCCCAAACACTTTTTTGACCCTTAAGGCTTGCTCCAAATTCATAGATATCTTTATTAGTTGTTGAGTCGTAATGTCGATTAAACCATTGTTGAGGCTTAAAGGCTTTATAGACCAATAAGTACTCGCTCATAATCCTCTGGGCAGTCAATGTAAAACCATACTGATATCGAACGCCTTCGAGTATGAAAGTAACCTCAAATTCCGTTGACTGTGCATTTGATACAGCATCTAAATAAAAGGGTTGCACATTAAAGGTCTGATCGGGTTGCATGGCCACAGCAGATTCCACGACAACACCCCGCATATATTGCATAGCCTTAATGAGGTTAGACTTGCCCCCTGCATTAGGGCCATAGATCACAGCACTACGTAACAGCAAAGGTGGCGTCTTAATATCGGATGGCATTGTATTGAGGCTTTGAAGGGCCTTGTCCTTGCTCGCAACAAGACTTAAGATCTGCTCATCCCGTAAAGAACGGAAATTCTTCACCCGAAAGTCTAATAGCATCTTATTTCCCCATAAGATATAACAATAAAACCATATTTTGTATTAAATATACAAAAAAGTCAATTTATTTTAGATTTTTAGTTAAAATAAATTGACTACACCTTATTGGATTTATGGACCAGAACCTGGATACTGTAAAATATCTCAGTATAATCTGTAACCTATGTGTCCGGTATAGATGGAAAGCGTAGGGTGGGCCCACTAGGACTTGAACCTAGGACCAAAAGATTATGAGTCTTCTGCTCTAACCAACTGAGCTATGGGCCCGCAAGGGGTGCAGAGTGCTTAAGAGCCCTCTGGTGGCAAATAATAACGCGTATCAACACGCCAAACAACCATGTCTGGATTAACCCTCAGCCCTGCCACCGGACTTGGAGTCTTCTTCTAAGAAGCTTTTAAGCTGCTCGGCCCGACTGGGTTGTCGTAGCTTACGTAAAGCCTTGGCCTCGATCTGCCGAATGCGTTCGCGGGTGACATCAAACTGCTTGCCCACTTCTTCCAGGGTATGATCGGTATTCATATCGATCCCAAAACGCATTTTTAGAACCTTTGCTTCACGTGGTGTGAGTCCCGAAAGAATGCGCCGTGTAGCCTCGCGCAAGCCTTCCATCGTGGCGGCTTCTATAGGCGACTGCACATTCGGATCTTCGATAAAGTCTCCCAAATGCGAGTCTTCATCGTCCCCAATCGGCGTCTCTGTCGAAATAGGCTCTTTGGAAATCTTCAGCACTTTGCGAATCTTATCTTCAGGCATCTGCATGCGCTTGCCCAATTCTTCGGGGGTGGGCTCTCGACCCATTTCCTGCAACATTTGACGCTGAATACGATTAAGCTTGTTAATCGTTTCAATCATATGCACGGGAATACGAATGGTGCGGGCTTGATCGGCAATAGACCGTGTAATGGCCTGACGGATCCACCACGTTGCATAGGTGGAAAATTTATAACCACGACGGTATTCAAATTTATCGACCGCTTTCATTAAACCAATATTGCCTTCTTGGATCAGATCCAAAAATTGTAAGCCTCGATTGGTATATTTTTTGGCAATGGAAATCACCAAACGAAGATTGGCTTCGACCATTTCTTTTTTAGCGCGCCTCGTTCTACCTTCCCCAATCGACATACGGCGATTAAGCTCTTTGATTTCGGAAATACTCAGATTCAAGATTTTTTCTAACTCGCTCAAGCATTGCTGCAGCGCCTGGATCTGATCCTGATAATCGCCTAAATTTTTTGCAAAGGCTTGCTTGGAAGCGATCTGATTCTCTGTCCATGCCAGATCGGTTTCATGACCCGGAAAATGTTTAATAAACCAGGGCCTTGGCATTTTGGCTTGTTGTATACAGAGATCCATAATATCCCGTTCAACAGCCCGCACTTTCTCTAACATGGCACGCATGGCAATCGTTAGGGCATCAAACAAATGGGGTGCTAGTTTAAAAGAGGACAGCGCTTCGCCTAAGCGATCAAAAGCCGCTTGGGTCTGCACATGGGTACGACCCCGTTTTTTTAAGACCGCTTTGGCGTCTACGCTAAAGCCCCTTAATTCTTCAAAACGTCTTTTGGCTTCTACAAAATCGGGCGCCGCATCAAATTCGGTAGCTTCTGCCTCTTCTTCTTCTTCAACCTCATCAACCACAGGATCAACAGAGGTCGCTTCATCAAAAACCACAGCCGCTAAGGGTTCTTCGACAATGGCAGATTGTGCATCTAAGAAACCACTCACCACATCATTAATTTTTACTTCATTACGCTCGGCTTGTTCAAAGGCATCAAACAATAGATCGAGAAGCGGTGGATAATGTGCAATCGTTAATAATACATCTCGGGCGCCTTCTTCAATGCGCATAGCAATGGCTCGCTCGCCCTGGCGGGTTAAGAGTCCGACCCGTCCCATTTCACGCATGTACACCCGCACCGGATCATTGGTGTGTCCTAGATCGCCTTCAATGGCCACCACCGCTTGGGCTGCTTCTTCCACCACTTCCTCAGTTACAACAGCTTCGGATTCTTCACCCGAAGGTAACAACCCAGCGGCATCGGAGGACATTTCATAAACCGTGATGCCCATTTCATCCAGCATCTGTACCACATCTTCAAGGGTCTGCTCGGGCTCTGCAAGCTCATCGCCTAGATGCTCGTTCACATCATCATAGGTTAGATAGCCTTTTTCTTGCCCCAAAGCGATTAATAGTTTGAGCTGTGCAGCGTGTCGATCGCGATCTGAATAACTAGCCATACTTTTTTTATCTCCCCTAATCGACGCGACTTTTATCGCGATGGATGAGTAAATGGTTTAAATACTGCTTTTCTTCTAAAGAAAGACTACCAAGCTTCGCTTTTACCAGTACACCTTCCATAACCTGTTCCTCAGCACGTTCTTTCAAGCGCTGTAAGGCCCCTAAGAATTCTGCCTCTACACCCTGCTCTGGAATAAAGTCTACCAAGGACTGCCACTTTATACCAGAAAACTGACTCTTTAGTTCCTCGGGCAACGCCCCCGCCACCGTCTCTAAGGACGCCTCTGGATCGGCGCGCAGGACGACTATGGTAGCACACAATAGCGCAATACCTGGAACATCCACCATCGCAAGCTGATGGGGATCCGCTACACAATGGATTAGTGAGCGATCGCTTAATAACATAGCCATCGCACGCATGGCAGGACTTGGCAAACGACCCGCCGATGAAGATGCTATTTTGGGCTTGAAGGCCGGATATTTGCGAACATCCCGCTGTTTCTGGGGCATAAAAGTATCGGGTTCAATTTGCGCCAATTCTGCTAAACGCCGATACAACATTTGCTGCAAAATCCCTTCCGGTACTTTTTGAATCAAGGGTCTAGCCTCTGTTACCAACTGTGCTCGATTCTCTAAACGGTGCAGATCCCGCTGGTTAATGAGACTATCAAATAAAAAGTCTGAAAGAGAAAGTGCTTGATCAATCCGATCCAAAAAGGCTTGTGCACCATGATGTTGTACAAAAGCATCGGGATCTTTAGCATCGGGCAAGAGCATAAAGCGTGCACGTCGACCTTCTTTCATATGGCTTAAAATAAGCGGTAAAGCACGTTTAGCAGCCGCTTGCCCAGGCGCATCGCCATCGAAACAAAAAACAAGCTCTGCGCTTTGTGTGAATAAACTATCGATTTGCTTATCGGTTAAAGCGGTTCCTAAACTGGCGACCACCGGATGAATGCCGGCTTGTACCAGGCTTAGCACATCCATATAACCCTCGACCACCAATAAACGATTGTGCGCTTGTTGATGCATCAAACGGGCTTCGTAAAGGCCATACAAAGACTTACCCTTGGTAAACACAGGGGTTTCAGGCGAATTAAGGTATTTAGGCTCTACCCCCGCTTCTAAGGTTCTACCCCCAAAGCCCAAAACGCGCCCCCGTTTATCGTGGATAGGAAACACAATACGATCTCTAAAGCGATCGTAAAAACCCTCTGAACCCGAAGATCGTTCGATAATCAGCCCTGCGCTTAATAAGGCTTGGATCCGTTCAGGACTCGTGCCCAGGGCCGTATACAAAGCATCCCATGCCGGTGGGGCAAATCCCACACAAAATTGTTTTACGGTTTTACCCGATAATCCACGGCCTTTTAAATAGGCATGGACTTTGGGTGCCAAAGCATGTTTGCGCAATTGGTTTTCATAAAAAACTTTGGCTTCGCTTAAAAGCGTATACAGCAGCGGATCATTGGCATGGCGACTATCGACAGGGGCCTGACTCGGCACCACTAAACCCAGACGCTGTGCCAAACTTTCTACAGCCTCCACAAAATGTAAGCCCTCGTGTTCCATCACAAAACGAATCACATCGCCTGAAGCCCCACAGCCAAAACAATGGTAAAACTGTTTGGCAGGACTCACACTAAAAGAAGGGGTTTTTTCGGCATGAAAGGGACAGCAGGCTACTAAATTAGCCCCAGCCCGACGTAGCTTGAGTCGCTCGCCTACGACGTCTGCAATATCAAGACGTGATAATAAATCGTCTATAAAAGTCTGGGGAATTTGCCCCATAATGATTCCAGAACATTAAGAAGATAGTTGATTCTTCACCAGTGCACCCACAACCATCATATCCGCACGTCCCTGGACTTGTGGTTTTAGGAGGGCCATCACTTTGCCCATATCGCGAATCGACACTGCGCCTGTGGCTTGAATGCTTTCCTGCACTAAAGCTTGGACAGCTGCCTCATCTAAAGGGAGTGGTAAAAATTCTTGGATAACACCCACTTCAAAGGATTCTTTTTGCACTAAATCATCGCGCTTCGCTGTCGTAAATTGCGCAATAGAATCCCGCCGTTGACGGATCATTTTATCCAACAATTCGAGAATCTGTGAATCATCTAAAGCAGCATCTGCACCTTCTGCAAGGGTAGGACGACGATCAATTTCCTGCTGTTTGATCGCTGCTTGAATGAGCCGCAAAATGCTTAAACGATTTTTATCTTGGCTACGCATAGCCGCGATCGTATCAGCCTGCAGACGCTGTTTAAGCACGTGCATCCGCACTGCGATTCACAGGTCCACCCGTCTGCTCACGTACCAAACGCTTTAAATGGCGTTTTCTGGCAGCCGCTGCTTTGCGTTTACGCACCGCAGAACCTTTTTGATAAAACTCACGTCGACGCAATTCTTTGGGGATCCCTGCTTTTTCGACCGCCCGTTTGAAACGACGCATGGCGGAATCTAAAGACTCCCCTTCTCTTAAACGAACACTTGGCATTAAACAACACTTCCTTTAATGTTAGTTGGTTTACACTAATAACGACCCTTGAGAGGGCTTATAGTAAAGCAAAAGTCTGCCAGGCATCAAGACCCTCTGATACAATACAGCCCTTCGCGTTCTAACTATAACCGTTTTTTGGAGTGCTATGCGCGTTCTTGGCATTGAAAGCTCTTGTGACGACACCGGTATTGCCCTGTTTGACAGCACCCAAGGGCTGCTGGCCGATGCTTTACACAGCCAAACGGCGACCCATCAACGTTATGGGGGTGTTGTGCCCGAGCTTGCCTCCCGTGATCATGTGCGCCATATGGTTCCCCTGTTACAAAGCGTTTTAAGACAAGCCCAGGTGGATCTAAGAACGATCACAGCCATTGCCTATACCGCAGGGCCCGGGCTCATGGGCTCGCTCCTGGTGGGCGCCTGCTTTGCCAAAGCCCTAGGTTATGCCTTGGATGTCCCAACCCTTGGGGTCCATCATCTAGAAGGACATCTACTCGCCCCTTTGCTGGAAGATCCTGCCCCCGACTTTCCCTTTGTGGCTTTGCTAGTCTCTGGGGGACACACGATGCTCGTGGATGTTCAAGATCTAGGGCAGTACGAAATCTTAGGCGAATCTCTAGACGATGCAGCCGGCGAGGCCTTTGATAAAATCGCGAAATTACTCGGACTACCCTTTCCAGGCGGGCCCGCTTTAGCAGCACTCGCCGAACAGGGCTTAGCCAAGCGCTTTACCTTTCCAAGACCCTTAAGCGATAAACCCGGTATGGATTTTAGTTTTAGTGGTCTTAAAACCCATACGCTTCAAACATGGAAAGCCAGCACCCAATCAGAACAAGATAAAGCCGATATCGCCCATGCCTTTCAAGAAGCGGTGGTACAAAGTTTAATCATTAAAACAAAGAAAGCTCTAGAACATACAAAGCACAAACGTTTGGTGGTTGCAGGCGGCGTAAGTGCTAATCGGGCTTTAAGACAGGCGATGGATGCCCTGTGCGATCGCATGGAAGCCCAGGTTTATTATCCACGGATTGCGTTTTGCACCGACAATGGTGCAATGATTGCCTTTGCAGGGTACAAACGCTTAGAACACGCTAAGCCGGATCCTTCGCTTTCAATGCTTATACAACCCCGCTGGCCTCTGGACAAGCTAGGCCAGGAATGACACACTACGAATCGGATTTCGGTTCTCATTCACAGGGAGGTTTTTGTGCAACATAGCTTAGTGAAAAAATGGCTTATCTTGAGTGCTATTCTTTTCGCAGGTTTTTGCAATCCAGCGATAGCTGCTAATAAGCCCATAAAAACCACCACTGTTGTGGCGCCAACTGCCGTCGTCATGCCCCAAAGTTTTACCATTTGTACCGATACCAATTTTCAGTTTCCCTTCAGTTTTATGAAAGATCAAAAACCTATCGGTTTGCATATTGATATTATTGATGCAGCCTTGCACAGTTTGGGGATCACACCCCGTTATGAGCCCACAATATGGTCTGGTTGTCTCGATCGCGCAAAGGCCGGTTCTGTGGATGCGGTGGCAACAGCTGCCTATATGGGTGAACGTGCACGCTATATGTATTATCCTACAGACGCAACGGATAATAACCAATCTTCCTGGCAAGTGAACCAAGTTGAATACAAAGTTATCACCAGTATTTTAGACGATCTTGGTCAAAAAACCTCCTATCATTTTAATGGTAATATCGCCCATCTTCCACAACCTGTGCGCGTGCCTACGGGTTATTTTATTGTGCACGATTTGCAAAAAGCCAGACTCAAAGTACAAGAAGGTGCCACCTCTTTAGATAATTTCAAATCGCTGCTAAAAGATAGAATGGGTTCCGTGGTCGATTTAGCAGAGGTGGCAGAGCAATTAAGCTTGCAACCCCAATTTGCCAATCAATTTCATATTCATCCACAACCTTTGGTTGTTAAATCCTACTATTTGGCTTTTTCAAAGGGCGGAAATGTCAATCTGACACAAGCCCAACAGGTGTGGGATGCTATTGCGAAGGTGCGCGAAGATAAGGCTTTGATGGCAACGTTTTTAAAGAAGTATTAGACGCCTCGAAAGCGGAATGGGTTCTTCTTGTTCTCTGGTGCTGCTGATTGCTTGGTCTGCAACGCTATTTGCTTCTGTGCCTTTTTAAACTCTTGCTCAAGCGCATCTTTTTGATCAAGCACAAGTTTTCGTGCGGCCTGTGCTGCTTTTAACAAGCTTACGCTCTCCGGTTCTTGTGTTTTTCTCGCTACTAAAGGTGCTGTTTCTTCCCCTAATAAGCGGCGGCATTTTTTAATTGTTTCAAAGGCATTTATACAAGCGTCTTCGTTTTTTTGAAACGAAAGATAAATATTTTTTAATGTCTCATTGCAATCTGCTGATATGAGTTGTTTTGTACTCTCTGGCAACACTGGCTTAAGGCCACGTAACATACAACCCATATAAAACTTGAGTGCCAGTGCAGGATTGTGATCGCAACCATCAATAAAAACCTGTTTATCTGAATCATGCTTCTTAGCAATATAAATGGCATGCAGCATAGCGTCACAAGTCTTTTTTTCCGGATTTTTATCTTGTGAACATACACTTAATCCATCGTGAGGCGCAAGCGGCGTTTTTGGATGTTGCTTCACAATTGCAAGAATGATTTCCTTTTTCTTAATATGTAACTGCTCACCATCTCTGACTACGGTAAGATTCCTATGAATATTTGAGAAAGTTTTAGACGCTTGTAACACATGTTCAAAAGCTTCTGGTGCTGTTTTTGCAAAAACCGCAGGCATAGCATCTGAATTGTCCAAATGAGAAGGATCTGTAACTGCTGAATGGCTAAAACTTAGCACAGGAACCCCAAGTATTTCTGGCTGACTCGTCATTGCTTCCGCCTCGAATGCACCGGTTACATTTGAAAGTTGATCAGCAAAATTTTGGGGCTGCTGTTGCATCAAAATAGATAAGCTTGGGGTTTCATTACGATGATTATCAGGATTATCAGGATTATCAGAGTCACCTTTTGGTTTTCTTTCTTGTAATTCAATGCCCCCATCTTCCTCAACCAGTGACTTTGCTTTAGCACTAATCCAAAAAGACTTAGACGCCACCGCAGAACCATAATCGCGTAGGTCGCGTAGTTTTTTTGCTAATACAGAACCAGACTCGCGTGCTTTCTGTACTAATGCAGAACCATAATCGCGTGATTTTTTCCCTCCAGCATCTTGTGGCGGTTTTATTGGGGGGCTATGGCTAGATTTATTTGCAGTTATTATGATTTTTCGACTGAATGGTAGATTCTCATCATCACTATCATCAGGAAGATGAGTAATCATTTCTTCAGGATTGAACACATTCTCAGGTGCTGCCACAGCTGGCCCTTTCTCTAAAGGGGTGATCAATACGGGTTTATTTGTTTCTGAGGATATATCTTCTCTCACCCCCCATGAAACAACTTTTTTACCCGGCGTTGTAGATGATTGACTTTTTAGGATACCACGAGACACAGAAACACCGTTTGCACCTAATGAGGCTGCACTCAACTTTTTTTTGTGTTCTTCTGCGATAGTATCGCTTGGACTTTCATGTAAAGCAGAACCCAGGAATAGATCATCATCTAGTTTATGATCCACAAGAATCGCTTTTGGCACTAGTGGTATCACATTATAATTTTCATCAAGCTGCATTTCTTCTGCGCTGTCAAGACTACTCGTACTGGATATTGTGTCATCTTCTGGTAGAGTTGCATCTGGCCCGGGTTTTGAATTTTCAAGGGCTTCAAGATTTAAAGCTGTTAAAGCAGTGTTTTCTCTGGGTATTACTGGGATTATTTCAGATTCTTCAATCCCATTAATATCCATATCTACAGGGCTCGCTAAACTACTAAGGTCATCAACACGGGTGGACACAACCATTGTTGCTGGCACCGGCACAACCGTCGCCATAGCTGTTGGAACAACGCCAGGATCTCGTTTGATTACAGTGCTATAAAGGGCAGCCAAAAATAATTGCTTCTGAATATCAGTGATTCCTTCCCATGTAATTCGTGAAGACTGGACCCTACGATCTACAATAAAGCCACTGAAAGCTGCAATAAATCCAGCTTCTTCAGAAAAATTGCGTGGTAAAAAAATCTTCACTTCCATGTAGCCGTTTGTTTTTGATGATCTTGGCTGCACAACCTTTGCAATAAATCTTCCTTGTGAAGCACCATTTCCTGTATTTTCTGCATTTTCTGCCATAGCCTCAAAGAAAAAATGCTTCTCGTGTTCACTATGGTCTCGCCTGATGCGTATTGTTTCTCCATCACGAAGTCCAGCGTGTTTTTTAAGTATTTCTTCTAGATCCCTTCTCAATGCTTGCCTCGTATTTAAAACACCTTTTTGAACTGCATGATCTCGTTTTATCACAAAAGAAACACTGGGCGTTGTGCTTTGTTCTAAAGCAGCTGCTGGAAGCGGTACTGCAACTGCAGTCGCTAGCAGACCTTGTTTTTTAAGCGCTGACACATCAGACAATGGTACAGAAGCATTAGATAGCTCGTGACGAACTGGCACTGTAGTAGGCCTATAGTTGTAGGGCAAATCATCCCCATCTGAATGAGGCTGTTTGGCAACACCTTGTGAAGCCTCTGTGGGGCCGGGTGATGGCTGCACTTGTTCAGGAAATATAATAGATTGGGGAGGCGCAATCGCTGAACTTTCTGAGACTAGGACATCATCCTCACTATCAGACACGAAAATTTCGTCTTCGCTATCGCTGCTGTCAACATCCGCTTGCCGAGCAGCTAACTCAGCACCCAAGACATGTTTTTTAGGAGATTTTTTGCTGTCTGACTCGCTGTCTGAATAACCTTCTTCTATTCTTTTGCGCCCTATTTGTTTATCTAAAGCTGCCCTACGCTTTTTGTATTGAAAATTCCGAACTCTTTGTATTAAGCCTTGTATTAAGCCTGGTCGGCTAGTCCCCATATCAATCCCCGTTTGTCATTGCGTTTTTGTTGCATACAAAACAATGCATATACAACTATCTACAAAACATTGGATGCCTGATTAGTTTGGACACGCAAAAAGGGAAAAGTTCAACCTTGACCACAATGAGGCTATAATACCTAGCGCTAGAGCCAACTTTTAAATAGAAGAGAATGATCCATGAATAAAAAAGCTGTTGAATATACAGAGAAGCGTTTGGGCACAATACGCGTGATCAAAGATTGTCTACCAAAACCTGATGCTTTGGTGCTCAAGGATGAATCAATGAAAGAAGGTTTATTTCTTAAAGATTTTAGGCTCTACACCTTGCCATAAACGCTGCATATTGCCGCGATGGCGCCATAGAATAAGCAAACTAATGATGGTAACAGGCATGACCAATAAAGGGCCTAAATACCCCATCACAATAAAAGGGGCTAGCACGGCCACCACTACTGCACCTAAGGCCACAAATCGGAATAAAAAAACTACCAATAACCAAGTGCCAATTAACATAAATCCAAACAATACATCCAGGGCTAAGAAAACACCGGCGGCCGTTGCAACCCCTTTACCACCTTTGAATCCAAAAAATACCGGATAGATATGCCCTAAGCACACCGACACCATTACAGCACCCACCCAAAACGTCGTAAAATCTAAATGGAGGGCCATGAGTACCGGTAGCAACCCTTTCAGCACATCACCCAACAAGGTAAACCCGGCTGCAAGCTTATTGCCCATACGCAATACATTGGTAGAACCTGGATTTTTAGATCCTGTCGTGCGTGGATCGGGTAATCCCATCAAACGACACACCACAATGGCACAGGGTATAGAACCGAGGCAGTAAGCCCCTAGGCACAATAAAAGGTTGCTGAGCAGCATGGAAGTCCTCCCCGGCTAAGGTATCTCTTCAATAAAAGAGTTAAGCGACTTGCGCAAAAATAGCGCCATCGTCAAAACTAAGTGATATTATCGTAGCGTGGATACCTATTTGTTTCAACAGATCTTAAGTGCGATAGCTGCCAACCAAGGCTCTATCTCCTTTGCCGATTATATGGAACGTGCCTTATATACCCCCGATCTGGGCTATTACAGTGGGGACAGGCAAAAATTTGGGGCTAAGGGGGATTTTGTAACAGCCCCCGAGATTTCCCCCTTATTCTCACGCTGCATCGCCCGCCAATATGCCGAGATTGCAAAGGATAGTCCAGATGCTTCTATCTTAGAAATAGGGGCAGGCAGTGGAAGGATGGCTTGCGATATGCTGCTGGCGCTCGCCAAAAGTCATCAACTGCCCGCAGAATATTTGATTCTGGAAAAAAGCAAAAGCCTACAACAAAGACAACAGCAAAAGCTTGCGCAGCTCTGTCCGCAGTATCAAGATCGTGTACGATGGATCGATACACTACCTACCGCTGGCTTTAAAGGCATGATTATAGCTAATGAAGTATTGGATGCTATGCCTGTGCATCGTTTTCAGATCCGCGATCATCAGGCTTATGAACTGCGTGTGGTTGAAAATGAAGGGCAACTTAAAGAGAAGGCTTTTCCTTGGGATCATCCCTGCTTAAAGCCTTTCATCGCAGGCGCAAAATCGCAGCATTGGCCCAGCCCTTACAGCTCTGAAATAAATTTAAACATACAAGCATGGATGCAAGATCTATCACATTGTCTTACAAAAGGCGTTATTTTACTCATTGATTATGGCTTTGCTGCCTCAGAATATTATCACCCCGATCGCAGTATGGGTACCTTGATGTGCCATCATCGACATCGATCACACAGCAATCCTTTTATGGCTCCGGGCTTGCACGATATCACCGCACATGTAGATTTTAGCGCAGTGGCAGAAGCCGCACACATTGCAGGCTTAGAGCTATTAGGCTACACACACCAAGCTGCTTTTTTATTAGGCTGCGGCATTCAAGACTTACAGACCCCTATAGATACAGATGAAAAAGCGCTCATCATGCAACAACAGGCCCTACAGCAATTGCTATCCCCGACAGAAATGGGCGAGCTTTTTAAAGTGATTTCCTTTGGGCGAGGAATAGATACCCCACTGATGGGCTTTGATTGGCTGGATTTACAGCATAAGCTCTAGGGAATATATTAATAAAAATCATGTATTGAATCTACCTCGATAGCCCTAAACCATTATAATGAGAAACCTGTTCAATCGCGCTAAGCTCTACAATTTTTTTACACTAACTGAGACAAAAAGCTTGCGAGTGGGATAATGGTTGGCTTTGTAAGCGTTCTAAAATCGCATTCAACATAAGGGGCATCAAAAGCTACTTGGATTGCAAAGGGAGCTTCCGTTTGCGATTGAAATAAAAATAGATTTTTATTCAGCGATTCTTTCTCAGATTTTTTCACTTCAATTAAGACCCAAGGCTTCATATCTTTGGTTATTAAAAAATCAACCTCTCGTTTCTCTTTATCTCGCAAAAAATACAGTCCGAATTTCCCAAAACCTAGGTTTGTCCAAAGATCTACTGCTTTTAATAGATGGGAAGCAACAAAATTTTCTATGCGCTGTCCTTCATCTTCTACGATAGACCAATCGTACAAATAAATTTTAGGTTCTTTCAGAAGACTCCTTGGAATATTATTGCTCCAAGGTGTCACTTGAAAACAGTAGTAAAAAGATTTTAAGACTTGAATCCAACGACGAATCGTTGGTTCTGAAACCCGAATTTTATTGGCTAAATTACTATAATTGAGCAATTGACCGCTTTGATTTTTCAAATGATACGCTAACAGCTCTAGCTGTGCTAAATCTTGAATTTGAGAAAGCGCTCGAATATCTTCTTTAAAAAGTTGTTCTTGTCTTAAGTTTTGCCATTGATGATAAAAACGTTCATCCTGTTTCACAAAAGGTTCTGGAAAACCTCCCCATTCGAGTAAATGCTGCATAAGAGAAGCCTCAACAGCTTGAGGCGTTGAGAGACACTCTAAGGGTACGGTGGTTCTAAGACATTCTGCCACAGACAAAGGATGCACTTGGTATAAAAAGTATCGCCCCATTAAACTATCGCCACCCCGTCTAAAAATATTGAGTTTGGCGCTACCTGTTACAAGGATATGTAATCGACCTTTGTATTCATCGATAAAACCCTTGAGATAATTCTTCCAGTTTTTGTATTTATGTATTTCATCCAAAACGATGATGGGTTTCTCAGCAACGACTGCATCGATGGGTAGGCCTTCTACAAGACTGCTGTAGCCCTTAAGAATACGTGCGCGATCACCTAAAGAATCCCAGTTAAAGTGCTTAACATAAGGTGAAGAAGCCACACAAGCTTTGCTCAGGGTGGTTTTACCCACTTGCCTGGGTCCTGCTACAAAAGCCATTTGCTCGTAGCGATCCCTATGTTCTTGTAAAACACCTTCATAAATGCGCCGCACGGTGAATGCCCCTAAAGAAAAATGGTCTTGTTATGACTATAATAACACCCATATTAGATTAGTCAAGACTATTCTAATATGGGTGTTAGATTGGTCGGAATTCAAAGCCCACCCTAGGGAACTAATAGGCAACCCATAGGTCCCATACCATAGAGATATACTTTTTTTATGGAGAACTGACATGCCCATGACACCCGAAGAAATCGCCGGATGTTTTTTACATTATCAAGATTATTTTAATTCCATCAAAAGAAATGTGGCAATCACGGGTCTTAATAAGTTATTAGAAAACCCAAACGATCAAAGAGCCATGTCAATCATCACTGTTTCTTCTGCCCCTGATTATGGGGTTCAACATGAAGGTTATCATAAAGCGGCTGAAGCTTATAGAAAAGCGTCTTCTGAAACACAAGCAAAAGTAAAAAAATTAATGGAAACCGGCAATAAGTCAGAGCTCATTGAAAAAATCCAGCATTTTATGATACCCGATCCCGATAGAGTAGAAAGCGAAGCGAAAAAAGCACAAGAGAGACGAAATTTGGACGATTACCGTGACAGAATAAAACAAGCAAAAGCAGATGCTGCCAAAACACCCCAAGATAGGGCCTCAGGGCCGGAGTCTGCCACACCCACAGCTGGACCACAAGCGCCCCCCCCCATGCAATTTTCACCACAAGCTACATCCACAAAACCTGCGCCACAAAGCACATCTGAACCACAAGCATCGGAAAAACCACCCACCTTCAAATCAATGTTTGAAAACGTAAACTTTACACATGAATACCAAACTATAAAAAAGCTAAGCATCGCACAAAGTCTGCATTTGCATCATCATCTGAGAGAAGAACAAATTCAGCTTTTAGATATGATAGAAAAAGCTTTGCTTTCCGATAATAAGATGAGCGATGCCGATCATGCGCAAGTTTTTTATAGTGTTTTAACGCTTGCGCAAAAAAATCTTCAACAGGAATTTCGCTGGACGGCATTGCTTGGTTTTCCGAGACAGAGTCGATTGGAAGATAT
>CAMCTX010000024.1:0-17500 GCA_945878715.1 Legionella genomosp. 1
ATCCTTATGGCATTTATTTAACCCTTAAAAACAATATTTTGATTCCTTCGGCTGGTATTGATGAATCCAATGGCGATAATGTTTATATTTTATATCCAGAGGCTATCCAAAAAGTGGCTTCATTGGCATGGCATCAGTTAAGAGAAAAGCACGCGATCAAAAATCTAGGCATTATTATTAGCGATAGCCATACAACGCCTTTGCGTCGTGGGGTAACGGTATTGCCCTAGGATGGTGCGGCTTTGAGCCCTTATATTCTTACGTAGGCGAACCCGATCTTTATGGTCATCCGCTGCGTGTGACGCAAATAAACTTGTTAGATGCACTGGCAACTGCGGCAGTCCTTGTGATGGGTGAAGGCAATGAACAAAGCCCCTTGGCTCTGATTGAAGATGCGCCTAAAATAACCTTTTTCGATCGTGAACCTACCGTAGAAGAAGAGGCTAGTATTCATATTCCTATCACGGAAGATTTATATGGGCCTTTGTTAAAAGGGTTTTTTTAGGGCTTGTGTATGTAGTTAGGGCCCAATGTTTTGATTCATTGTGGCCCATTGCTTATCTGGAATAACAGCAAGGTGCATGCCCATGGCCCCAAGAAGTTCGGTTGTGCTCCTAAGATAAGGGTTGCCTCTCTCTGATAATGATTTGTATAAACTTGTGCGGCTTTTGTGTGTTTTTTCGGAGAGCACAGTCATTCCTCCCTGCGCCTGTACAACATTTTGAAGTGCCAGAAGGAAAACGTTTATGTCATTTCCAAAAAGTGCGGCGTTAAGATAGCCTGCAGCTTCTTCGGGATCTCTCAGAGATTTAATTAAATAATCCTGATAGCTAACGCTTTTTATATCCCGTGAGGATGCCCTGGTTGTTGTGGCAATGCTAGTGCTTTTTTTCTTGCTAGACAGTTTCTTTACAACCTCTGTTTTTTTAGAACCTTTTATCATAGTCTCACCTCAATAAATAATCTTTCCAATAAGTTATGGCTTTTTTAATATCCTTCTTCTGAGTTGATTTATTACCACCACAAAGCAGTATCAATATTTTTGTACCTTCTTCTCCAAAATAAATTCTATACCCGGGCCCAAAATCCAAACGAAGTTCTGATACACCATCGCTAAGATACTTACAATCTCCCATATTCCCAAGCGCTATCCTATCCAGTCTCTCTTTAATGCGGTACCTGCCCATTTTATCCTTTAAAGCATCGAGCCACACGCCAAATGGTTGTTCACCCATTTTCGTTGTATAAAGTTCAATCTCTTTTATGAGTGTGAGTCGCATGGTTAATTGTATTCTATAGGATACAAAAAATCAAACGTTTTCACTTTGTATTAGATGGGTGTATATAATATCAGTATTGTTCTTTTCTAAGGCCTGCATAATAAAAGCCATCTCTACCCCCTTGCCCCGGCAATACCTGATGTCCAATGTTCTGTGCTAATCCTAGGGGCAGATTCAAATGCATAGGGCTAGCGGTGGGTTCTTGATTCACAAAAGCTTGGATCAGTTCTACATTTTCTTCCGGTAAAATAGAGCAGGTGGTATAGAGCAAGATCCCGCCTGGTTTTAAGAGGGGCCATAAAGCCTCTAACAATTGTTTTTGCACAGGCACCATCGCAAGACAATTATCTTCTGTTCTAAGATACTTGATATCGGGATGCCGTCTAATCACCCCCGTAGCTGAACAAGGTGCATCCAGAAGGATGCGATCGAATAATACCCCATCCCACCAAAGATTAGGTTTCGAAGCATCTGCTTCTACAAGAATTGCTTTTAAATGCAGGCGTTCCATATTATGTCGCATTCTTTGAAGACGTGTGTTGGAACTATCCAGTGCAAGCATCTTTAAAGTGGGTTCTGTTTCAAGGAGTAAAGTGGTTTTTCCACCTGGTGCTGCACAGGCATCTAAAACGCGTAGCCCAGGTTTTAGATCGAGTAATCCGGCAATAGCTTGAGAGGCTGCATCTTGTACAGAAAAATAACCTGATTCAAATCCAGGCAAAGTCTCTATGTTTTGAGGAGTTTTTAATTGAATGCCCGCAGTGGTATGGTCTATGGCCAAAGCCTCAATGTGCTGTTCTTCTAAGTGCGACAGATAGTCTTTGCGGTTTATTTTTTGCAAATTAACTCTTAAGACTAAAGGGGGCGCTTGATTGTTTGCTTCGAGAATACTTTGGCAATGAGCAGGCCATGCCTTTTGAATGGCCTGTATGAGCCATAAGGGATGTGCATATAAAGCGCTTGCTTCGCTGGCAACAGATGTTTCTAAGTCGGTGGCTTTACGTTGATAATTTCTAAGAATAGCATTCACTAATTTGGCAGCCCATGGCTTATTGAGTTCTGCACAAGCATTAACGGTTTCTGCTACCGCTGCATAAGGGGGCGTTTGCAAAAACATCAATTGAAAAAGACCCACGTACAATAAGCATTTTAAATCTTTGTCTTTTGCTTTGAGGGGTTTTTCAAGCAGCTTGTGTAGCACAAAATCCAAGCGCGGCAACCAGCGCAGCACACCAAAAGCAAGGGCTTGTACAAAGCCTGCATCCATTTCCTTATGACAGTCTTTTTTAAAAGTGGCCAAAACCTTGGTTAAAGGCTGTTGGTGGTCAAGAACCTGGATAATGAGTGTGGCGGCAATAGCACGGGTGTTATTTAACATTACCACTGTGTTCCCACAGCAAACAACGCAGCCTTCGATTTTAAGATTTCCGAAACTTTTAAACGTTTTGCATTGGGCAGTTGTAGTGCCAAGAGTCTAAGCACCCCATCGCCTGTGGCTATATCGATACTATCTTTGTGTTGGGCAACAACAGTCCCAGGTTTTTCTGAACGTGTCATCGCTATGGGTATTGCATCCCAGATCCTGATGCATAGATCCTCTTTATGCATGGTCGCAATGGGCCAGGGATTAAAGGCCCGAATTTTACGATCGAGTACATCGGCAGATTCTGTCCAATCGATGCTTGCATCTGTTTTGGATAATTTAGGGGCAAAGCAAACCTTGCTTCGATCTTGTGGGGTATAAACCACTGTTTTATCGATGATTTGCGTTAAGCTTTTTAATAAGGCTTTTGCACCCAGCTGGGCTAAGCGATCTTGCAAGCTGGCTGCTGTGTCTCTTGGAGCAATCCTACAGCTTTCACGTAGAATCACATCGCCACTATCTAAGCCCTCGTCTATGCGCATCATCGAGATCCCAGTTTCTGCATCCCCTGCCAAAAGCGCTGCTTGTATGGGGGAGGCCCCGCGAAAGCGCGGCAATAACGAAGCATGTACATTAATACAGCCATGCGAGGGGATTTCTAAAATGGCTTTAGGTAAAATAAGCCCATAAGCGGCGACCACCATGAGATCGGGCTTTAAGCTTCGCAGTTGGTCTTGCTCGGCTGGGTCTTTAAGATGCGTGGCTTGATAGACAGGGATCTCATGCGCCAAGCTTAAGGTTTTGACAGGGCTGTATTGGATAGCCCGCCCACGGCCGCTGGGTTTATCGGCTTGGGTATAAACCCCCACAACCGTGTGTTTGGCGTGCAGCAGGGCTTCCAAGCATACGCTTGCAAAGTGGGGGGTACCTGCAAAGACAATCCTAAAATTCATTGATCAAAGCACTTAGTTTAATGGCCAGACTGATGCAATGTTTGAAAGACATGCTTGGGATCATTTTTGATAATCTTTAATAACACTAAAGCAGGACCATCGGGTTTGCGGTGCCCTTGTTCCCAATTTTGCAATGTTCTTAAGGAAATGCCTATCATGGTTGAAAACTGCGTTTGGGTTAAACCAGCATCTTGACGTATCGCCTTGATATTTAACTCTTCATAACGTAATGAACGCTTTGCTTTTACTTCTCCGCGCGATATTTTACCAGCTTGCTGGACACTTTTTAAAAGTTGTTCAAATAATTTGTTATCCATTGTTTAATTCCTCCATCATCACTTTTTTCAAACTCTTCAATTGTTCAGAGCTCAGGTTGTCTTGTACATTTTTTGGATAAGCCAATAAGAAAATGATTTGATCTTCTCTGACCTTCCAATAATAAATAACTCTAACACCGCCTCGTTTACCACGACCTTCAACACCCCATCGTATTTTGCGCAGTCCCCCAGAGCCAGGGATTAAATCTCCCATGTCTGGTCTTAATATCAAGGCTTCTTGTAATTCACTGTATTTTTCATCAGACATTAAGTCCAAAATAAGTTTAGTGAATATGGGGGTCTCTATAAATATCATTTTTTGATTGTACGTCAAGGACGTAGTTCTTGGCAAGCTGTTTAAGATAGGATGGCCGTACTATACTCTAAAACATGGGTTTAATGGAGCATGGCGCTATGCGATTTTCATGGATGATAGGGACAGTTGGGGGCTTGGCCTTAAGCCTTAGTCAGATCTTACACGCTGCACCACAACCGCCTAAAACACCCCAGTCCCCCAAGTCTGCACAGATTATCAAATTAAAACCCCAAATCCGTGCAGAAGCCTTGGACGATAGGGGTGTGAGCATTCCGTTGAATCAAATAAAACCCTTTTTACAACGATCCTTGATTCTCGATAAGCAAAAACAGTTTGAACAAATGCCCTATGTTCTATCGGAAGCTGAAGGGCGCACACTATCCGGCGCTGGATCCATACTCTATGTGCGCGGGGTGAAAGATAAGGAAGAATCGCTTTATGATATCTATAGCAAAGTAGGTCGTACCTATAGACACCCTAAAACCAATGAGATCTTAGGTTTTGAAGCCTTTGCTATTGGTACAGCAAACTTACAGGTGTTGGGCGATCCTGCCACGTTTGAGATTCAAAATGCAGAAGAGGTCGTAGAATCTGGGGCACGCTTAGCACCCAGTTTTGCAACCGAATTACCCGTCGATCTTAAACTAAAACCGGCAGACACCCTGGACGAAGGCTATGTTTTAGCGACTAAAAATAGTGCGACAGGTACGGGTGCAGGATCAGGTAATGTGGTTACTATTAGTATGGGACATCGAGAAGGGCTGATCGAAGGTAATACCCTCGCTATCTATAGGCCTGGAAAAATACTGGCCGACCCTATGGGCAAAAAAGGGTGGCGTGCCGAAAAAGTGTCTTTACCCGATAGACGCATTGGTCAACTGTTGGTTTTTCAAAGCTATGAAAAATTAAGTCTTGCACTGATTTTAGATAGTACAGAGACTATCGATCTCCTAGATAAGGTTAAACGCCCCTAATTAGCCAATCGACACACTTGCGAGCCGGCATTAAAATCCCTACACTTGCCCATCACGCTTAAACCAAAGGGTATGAGATGGACAATCAGGATGAAGCCTTACCTTATATACTTGCATTATTACGGATCCCAGGCGTGGGTCCTATTTCCTTGGCCGAGGCATTAGAGACACACCCCGATCCTCGCACACTCTTTAATAGCCAGGGCTATTGCGCATGGTTTAAGGCCAAGGCCGATTGGTCTTCGGTGGATAAAGATCTGGCCTGGGCCCAAAAACCCCATTGCAGTATCTTAAGCCTTCGAGATCCGAGTTACCCTTCGCTGCTTGCGGAGATTCACAGTGCGCCGCCCCTTTTATTTGTACAGGGAAACCGACGCGTGCTGAGTCAATTGCAAATAGCGATTGTGGGTAGCCGCAATCCTAGTCATGGTGGTCTTGAGAATGCTTCGCAGTTTGGCAAATATTTTTCAAGCGTTGGTTTAACGGTAACCAGTGGATTGGCTTTAGGGATCGATGCTGCCGCACACAAGGGTGCCTTGTTAGGCATCGGTCAGACGATTGCTGTTTTGGGCAATGGTTTGGATCAGATTTATCCCAGCGCGCATAAAAATTTAGCACAGCAGATTATTGATCAAGGGGGTGCCTTGGTTTCGGAATTTCCAATCGGTACACCGCCTTTGCCTGCCCATTTTCCTAGACGCAATCGCATTATCAGTGGTTTAACGGTGGGTACTTTGGTGATAGAGGCGGCTTTAAACAGCGGATCACTCATTACGGCCAAGTATGCTTTAGAGCAGGGTCGAGAGGTCTTTGCCGTGCCGGGTTCTATTCATAGCCCTTTGGTGAAAGGGTGCCATGCTTTAATTAGAGAAGGGGCAAAGCTGGTAGAAACCGCCGAACATGTGGTAGAAGAGCTTGGGTCCTTAAAAGGTTATGTGGCCTGTACGAGGAAAAGCGATAAAGCTAGTCGAGAAACTCGCGACTCCTTGGGGTCTGGCCAGGAATCCCTTTTGCAGCAAGTGGGTTATGAGTGCACACCCATGGAGTCTATTTTGCAGCAAAGCGGATTGACGGCTAAGCTTGCTTCTAGCATGCTCTTGGAATTGGAATTGCAAGGTTATGTGTGTTCGGTACCTGGGGGCTATGCCCGTTTATTAGCCTGATCAATCTTAAGCGTTAAGTGAGATATCATGGGAAAAAACTTACTCATTGTAGAATCCCCGGCGAAGGCCAAGACCTTAGCAAAATATCTGGGACCTAGTTTTACAATCCTAGCCTCTTATGGCCATGTACGGGATCTGTTGCCCAAGACTGGCGCGGTGGATACCGAACATGATTTTGCGATGAAATATGCGGTCATTGAAAAAAATGCCAAGCATGTTACTGAGATTTGTACCCAATTAAAGAAAGCAGACACCTTGTATCTCGCAACCGATCCCGATCGCGAGGGTGAGGCCATTTCTTGGCATTTATGTGAGCTTCTACAAGAACGCGGGTTGCTCAAAGATAAAACGGTACATCGCGTGGTGTTCTACGAAATTACCAAGACGGCTGTACAAGCGGCGGTTAAAAATCCAAGAGCTGTGTCGATGGATTTGGTAAACGCGCAGCAAGCACGTCGGGCTTTAGATTATTTGGTGGGCTTTAATTTATCGCCGCTTTTATGGAAAAAAATACGTCGGGGGTTATCGGCGGGGCGTGTGCAAAGTCCAGCGCTGCGATTGATTGTCGAGCGTGAAGAAGCTATCGAGCAATTTAAATCTCAAGAATATTGGAGCTTAGAAGCCGATCTAAAGGCTAAAAAACAAACATTTATTGCGCGCTTAGTGGAATATCAAAGCAAAAAAATAGAACAATTTTCTGTCACCACCGCTGTCGAGGCCCATGCTATTCAAAACGCGTTGCACGCACTGGCCAAGGGAAAATTGCGCATCGAGAAAATTACCAAAAGTCAAAAAAAGCGCAATCCTACCGCGCCGTTTACCACCTCGACTTTACAACAAGAAGCGTCTAGAAAGCTGGGCTTTACCACACAAAAAACCATGCGTGTGGCACAGCAGTTGTATGAAGGTGTGGATGTGGGCGAAGGCGCGGCAGGTCTTATTACCTATATGCGTACCGATTCGGTGAGTTTGGCTGCAGAGGCAGTCGCCGAGATTCGTAGGGTGATTGAAGAACGCTATGGTGCAGCCTCTGTGCCCGAAGCACCTAGAATCTATAAAACCAAATCGAAAAATGCCCAAGAAGCGCATGAGGCCATTCGTCCCACCATGCCGGCTTTGTTGCCTGATACGATTCGACAAGCCTTAACGCCTGATCAACATAAATTGTATTCATTAATCTGGAAAAGAACGGTTGCCTCGCAGATGATTCATGCCACGATTGATGCGGTAGCAGTCGATCTATCCTGTGGTCCTGGCAATCGCTTTAGAGCCAATGGCTCCATCGTGGCAATTCCTGGTTTTATGCAGGTGTATTTAGAAAGTGTGGATGATACTCTTAAATCCGAAGATGATGAAGGCTTATTGCCACCTTTGGTTGAAGGCGAGCTGGTCGATTTAAGCGAGTTGCGCGCAGAGCAGCATTTTACTGAACCGCCACCCCGTTTTTCTGAAGCCTCTTTGGTAAAAACATTGGAAGAACATGGTATAGGGCGACCTTCTACCTATGCTTCTATTATTTCGACTTTGCAACAACGCTCCTATGTTATTTTGGAAACCAAACGCTTTAAGCCTACCGATGTAGGCCGTATTGTAAATAAATTTCTGACCAAATATTTTACAAGCTATGTAGATTACGATTTTACGGCCAAATTAGAAGATGAATTAGATGCTGTGGCATGTGGAGAAAAGCAATGGTTGCCACTGATGGCCACTTTTTGGAAACCCTTTATTGAACTGGTGCATCTCACCGAAGGCAGCGTGAAGCGTCAAGATGTGACACAGGAAGCTTTAGATGAGGCCTGCCCTAAGTGCAGCCAGCCTTTATCGATTCGCTTAGGTAAACGCGGTCGCTTTATTGGTTGTACCACCTATCCTGCTTGCGATTATACCCGTAGTCTGGAAGATGAACCGGATAAAGTCGCGATAGAACCTAAAATCGTCGAGGGTAGAAATTGCCCCAAATGCGAGAGTGCTTTAGTCATTAAACGCGGTAAATACGGCGATTTTATTGGTTGTTCAGCCTATCCAAAGTGTCGTCATATTGAGTCTTTAGAAAAAGCTTTGGATACTGAAGTGCTGTGTCCTCAGTGTCAGAAATCCACGCTCATTAAAAAGAAATCCCGTTACGGCACCTATTTTTATGCCTGTCAGGAATATCCAGCTTGTAAGTATGCGGTGAACCATCCGCCGCTTGCAGAGCCTTGCCCACAGTGCCATTGGCCTATTTTGACCCTAAAAACCACCAAGCGTAAGGGTGTGGAAAAGACTTGCCCTGTCAAGGAATGTGATTTTGCTTTGCAGGTTGAGGGTCCACAAACGAGCGATGAATGAGCCCCTCGCCCAGTCACCTACGCGCCTCAGGGCCGGTACTGAGACCGGCCCCTACACAATTAAAAATTACCTGCTCACGCTCCATACCAATCTTTGTACACAATTAGCAGAGGAAGATGGTAGTGCCACTTTTCTGCATGATCGTTGGCAGCGTAACGAAGGCTACGAAGGTTGCAGCAGTGTTTTAAGTGAAGGCGCAGTGTTTGAACGTGCAGGGGTTAATTTTTCACATATCAGAGGGGAACATTTACCGGCTTCAGGTAACGATCGTTTAAAAACGTTGGCCGGATCTCCCTTTGAAGCGATGGGCATTTCTACCGTGATTCATCCACGTAATCCTTTTGTACCCACAGCCCATGCCAATGTGCGTTTTTTTAAGGTAAATCCCCTTGATTCACCCCCCGTATGGTGGTTTGGGGGTGGTTTTGATCTCACGCCCTATTATCCTTTTACAGAAGATTGTGTGCATTGGCATAAGACAGCTAAAGCCGCCTGCGATCCCTTTGGTGCAGAGATCTATCCACGGTTTAAACAATGGGCGGATGATTATTTTTATTTAAAACATCGCTCCGAGGCACGTGGGATTGGGGGGCTCTTTTTTGATGATTTAAACGATGAAATGAGCGGCTGGTCTTTTGAGCACTGTTTTGCTTTTATGCGATCGGTGGGCGATCATTTTATGCGGGCCTATCGTCCTATTATTGAAAAACGAAAAAATACGCCTTATACAGAATCTGAACGTGCCTTTCAATGTTATCGACGTGGGCGTTATGTGGAATTTAATTTGATTTTCGATCGGGGCACACTCTTTGGTTTACAATCGGGCGGGCGTACCGAATCTATTTTAATGTCGCTACCACCGGTTGTGCATTGGAACTATGGCTTTGTGCCGGAATCTGGCAGTGCAGAGGCCAAGCTTAGCAACTTTCTTAAACCCAGGGATTGGTTAACTTAGCTGCTCATTGGCAGAAAACAACACCTCTTACTACACTGTAAGCATCGTCTATGGTTATTTTTATAAGTTTATACATAGACAGGCATAGATTAGGTAGCAAGGGAGGCAAAATATGAACCATTTTAAACGAGCTAGCGCCATACTATTAACGGCACTCTGTGCGACAGGACCTGCTTTAGCCACTCATCTTTCAGATATCCCCTGGGACTGGCACCCCCATGCACCCTATGTGGGTGCCGATCTACAAGAGCGCCAAATGAATTATAAGCGGGGTTATGGCGATAATCTGCTGAAGAATACATCGGTTCAAGGTAATTTCTATGCCGGTATGAAAATGCGAGAGAATACAGCCATAGAATTTGGTTATGAGGTTACCAAAACCAAGAGCAGGGTAGCGACATTATATGCGGGAGATATGGCAGCAGGTGGCATAGTGCTCTCGGGCTCATCCCCCGCTGTTTTTAGAAGTGCAGCCACCGTAAAAGGTCCGCATCTAGATTTGGTTGGTTTTCATGGTTTTGCTAAAAACCCAGACTTTAAACTTTTTGGTTCCGTAGGCCTGGGGATTTTTAGAGCAGGGTTTCAGCGTGAGACTGTGCAAGTGGGTACCATTGGTTCGGGTCCTAACCGTGTTCTCAGTAAAAATAAACCCGTGATACGTTTTGCAGGTGGCGCTCAGTATATGCTGAATAAACACCTTGGGACTCGCCTAAGCCTTGGGTGGACAAATACCTCTAATGTTGTGGCGCGCGTTGGCGACGGAACGACATTGATATTCAAACCCAAAGACACCACCTTCTGTGGTTTAGGACTCCTTTGGGTGTTTTAGCTTAAGGGATAACCTGCATATTGTGAGTGCGTGTGCATTGACGCGTCCCTTAAGTTAAAGGTTAGAGGAAACCAGAACGTCTAGCCCCTGCTATGTCATGAGCCCTTTGGCGTGCTGCTGCTTCAGCTACTTCACGTATTCTAGTCTCTTCTTGTTCTCTCTGGTGTTGTTGCTGTAAAAGCAAAGCTTGTTGTTGAACAAGGATAGCTTCGGCACGGGCTCTTTCTATGCGAGCGGTCTCGTCTAACTGCCTTTGGATCTCTGCTTGACGTTCACGCTCAGCGGTTGCAAGGGCTTCCAGGCGTGCAACTTCTACAACCCGAGCAGTGTCTTCTTCCGCCTGTCTTTGGATCGCTGCTAGACGTTCACGTTCAGCGATTGCTTCATCCATCGCGGTCTGTTCTTCGACTGCATCGGCTTCTAGCGGAGGCGCATCATGTTCCTCTGCTTCTTCCAGTGCGATTTCCTCTGCAGGCATGTCGACAGGTGTTGGTCGCAGCGGGGGCGACACAACAACCGCTTCATGGTCTTGAACATTGATTGCAGGCATGTTGTTAACAGGTCTATCAATAGCTTCTGGAATCTGTAGGTTTGTTAATGTGTCCGGTAAAGAGGAACCCGCTAAACCATTCGCCTCATCATTAGGTATTTCTAAACCAAGATCGATCACCGAAGCAAGCAAGTTATTGTTATTGGGCGCGACTGAAGAGGATGCATCATCATTATCCGGATCCTGTATATCAGGCATCGTGGGTGGACTCGTGCTCACAGTCGTGTTATCAACGGGAACAGACGGAGCAGGGGTAACCAGCCCCACAGCAGCAAGCGCATTCCACACGCCCCCCCCCCAGCTTGCTGGTGCAGCTGGTGCTGCGTTATTCCTAGTGGCATGAGCTGCTCGGCTTGCAGCGAATTTTTCATTGAAGGTACCATCACGCACCGTCTGTTCGGCAGCAGCCCTGCCACGAAGCCTGGCCATTTCTAAGGGGGCCGCTATTAGCCATGCGGTCACATGTTGCTGATCCTGAACTTCAAGGGGAATAATCGGTGCTGCACTAGGATTCTCTCGCTGTCTTTGTAATTCAGCCTGTGCGGCTTGCGCGGGTGTCATGGTACCGTTTAATACGCACTCTGGTATAACTGCAACTGCTAGGGGTCTTGGTCTAGCTAGTAGGGGTTTAGCGGGTGTTTGCTTAGCTGTGTTGTCCAATCCCTTGTCCACAATAACCTCCATGCATGCAATAAAAATGTTCAAAAATCCAATCTCAGAACAGCCTTAGGCTAACAGGGTATTCCATTTTTTGTCAAGTTATCCATCGACCTAGGCGCTATCTCTCTTCCTCTACTGTGGATGACCATTTTTGAAGTGGGTATGATTTTTTGGTAGACTCCCGAGAACGGGAGTATATTTGTTGAATAGCACGCTTTCAGCCTGTCAGGCATCCATTGGCATTATTCTGAATGAAAAGCAGCAGCTTTTAATTGCAAGTGTGCCCACGCATAAAGTAATACAAAAGCGTGGCGAATGGGAATTTCCAGGTGGCATGATTGAGGCTGAAGAAACCCCCGAAGAAGCATTGATCAGAGAGCTGCAAGAAGAAATTGGTGTGGTAGCGCTAGATTTTCGTAAAATAGGCCGCTATAGACATGCGAGGTATGAGCCTGCAATATTATTAGAAATATTTTTGGTCACACATTTTGAAGGAAAAGCCCAAGGCCTAGAGGGGCAGCAACTTCAATGGGTTTCTGTCGATCAATTAGACAGCTTTAATTTACTCGAGTCCAACAAACAGATTATTGCTTTTCTTAAAGCATCCGGTAATGCTTTATTTAAAGATAAGGATTTAGTGTTGGCATGCTAAAGCTTAGCTATACTCTCCCTTGTCGAAGCGGTGTATCAGTAATCTAGCAGCTATCAAAGCAATTGCTTCCAAAGCGTCTAAGCTCTAAACGTAGTCGTGTGTCTCCAATACCAAGTGGTTCACAGTCTGTGGCTTCTCCTCGCAAATCTGCTTGGCCTCCAACACCCAGACCTTTTGGTTTTTCCCTCATCCGCCCTGCGGGCACCTTCTCCCGTAACGGGAGAAGGACTGCCAAGTGTAAGTTTTTTCCCGTACAAGCAGGGTTACAGTACTGGCGTGTCACACCATCCTGCGTATTTGTACGTGCGTATTCGTATATTTATCGGATTTTTTAAGAAAATTATCTATGTTAAGTTTTTACCCCTAATCTAGAAGAAGCCTAGAAGTGTAAACAATGGGGAAAATGATCCATCGTTCTAAAGAATTAAGACGATTTCAAACGTCCGCAGAAGATCGATTATGGAATATTTTGAAGGGGCGTCGATTTTTTAGATATAAATTTCGAAGACAAAGAGTCATAGGCTGCTATATAGTGGATTTTGTATGCCTAGACACAAAACTCATTATAGAGTTAGATGGAATACAACATTTAGCACAAAAAAACTACGATCAAAATCGCACAGAATTTTTAGAATTCTCGGGGTTTAAAATAGTACGTTTTTGGAATAACGAACTGGTTTATGCATGGCCTAGTGTTCTAAAGCGAATTTATAATGCCTGTATGAATGCCCAAGATCGTGTTGACAGTGCCAGTACTGTAAGCCTGCTTATAGGGAAAACCACTTACACTTGGTAGTCCTTCTCCCGTTACGGGAGAAGGTGCCCGTAGGGCGGATGAGGGAGAAAGAAGAGGCGCTTCATGAGCTACATTTTCCTGCCAGAAGGCTTGGGTGGTTCTGCTGGTTGGGATTCAGTCTCGGTTGTTTTAGTGGGCGTGCTTGCCCGCTCTTCTAGGCTAGGTGATGAAGCAGATGCCGCCTGTTGTGCAAGAAGTGGCGATCTCGGTGTGTTTGGATCATTTTGACCAGGCATTCTCTTGGCCTGCTGTTCGAGTACCTCTATCGCAGAAAAATTCAGTGTTGGCGTTGGTTGAGTTAGCTTTTTAAGTTGATCCCTTATCGTGCCAAGTGTATTCTGTGCATGATTAACCGCCTGTTGCGCCTCTCCACTTTTGAATTCGTTGGATCGCATCTTAAGGCCTATTTCTAGCGCTATAGATTCTGCATCCTTTCGAAAATTTATAGCATTCTGTGCTAACTCTGGAAGTTTCTGTTCTTCGGCTTTATGTTGTGCATCATAAGTTTCTGCATAGAATGCCCGTAGATTTTTAGAGAACGGTGCGAGTGTTTCGTAATCATGAAAACTGCGAAGGTTAGGGCTCTGTTGATCCCACTGTGCGTGCTTTAGTGCCTCTTGTGCATATTCTAGTTTTAGTTTTGCAGATGATTTCTGATCCTTCGGCACAAGACTGAGTGTTTTTTCTGCTGTAGTAACTGCCTGCTCCAGCAGGCCTACCAGTTTCTTATGAGCTTCCTTTAGCCACTTTACATCCTCATCTTTGAGCATGGAGGCAAACTCGCTTTCGTTACTACTTGCCCACACACTACCTTGTGCAGTTTCAAGTGCTTTGCGAGCCTCTTCTATTTGCTGTTCTAGTGTTAACGGTTGTGCGGGTTTTGTATTATCCAGCATTCATCATCTCCTTAGCGCCCGCTCGAGCCCCATATACAAAGCCACTATTAGCTAATAATATAGCTCATCCTAAACCTAAAACAGAGAAAGTTGGTTGCCTGAGATTTTCTATACAGACACAAGAAGAAGCACCTGAATAAATAAAAGCCAAAAGCATTTGACATCCCAATGAAGAACCACTATCATCGCGTTTCTTTCGAATACGTTCTTTAAAAATGAATAGCCAGCAATTTGTGTGGGCACTTGTAATAGAGTGCAAAAAGCCAAGTAAAACGCTAAATTAGAGGTCCTTTATTGGACCTGATGAATTAATTGAAGAGTTTGATTCTGGCTCAGATTGAACGCTGGCGGCACGCTTAACACATGCAAGTCGAACGGTAGCAGGCTCTTCGGAGCGCTGACGAGTGGCGGACGGGTGAGTAATGCGTAGGAATCTGCCTCATTGAGTGGGATAGCCTAGGGAAACTTAGGGTAATACCGCATAAGCCCTAAGGGGGAAAGCAGGGGACCGAAAGGCCTTGCGCGATGAGATGAGCCTACGTCGGATTAGCTAGTTGGTGGGGTAAAGGCCTACCAAGGCGATGATCCGTAGCTGGTCTGAGAGGACGACCAGCCACACTGGGACTGAGACACGGCCCAGACTCCTACGGGAGGCAGCAGTGGGGAATATTGGACAATGGGCGCAAGCCTGATCCAGCGATGCCGCGTGTGTGAAGAAGGCCTGCGGGTTGTAAAGCACTTTCAGTGGGGAGAAGAGGCCGATGCCTAATATGTGTCGGATGAGATGTTACCCACAGAAGAAGCACCGGCTAACTCTGTGCCAGCAGCCGCGGTAATACAGAGGGTGCGAGCGTTAATCGGAATTACTGGGCGTAAAGGGTGCGTAGGTGGTTGAATTAGTTAGGTGTGAAATTCCTGGGCTTAACCTGGGGACTGCGCCTAATACTGTTTAGCTAGAGTATTGTAGAGGAAAGTGGAATTTCCGGTGTAGCGGTGAAATGCGTAGATATCGGAAGGAACATCAGTGGCGAAGGCGACTTTCTGGACAAATACTGACACTGAGGCACGAAAGCATGGGGAGCAAACAGGATTAGATACCCTGGTAGTCCATGCCGTAAACGATGAAGACTGGCTGTTGGGCATCTATTGATGCTTAGTAGCGAAGCTAACGCGTTAAGTCTTCCGCCTGGGGAGTACGGCCGCAAGGTTAAAACTCAAAGAAATTGACGGGGGCCCGCACAAGCGGTGGAGCATGTGGTTTAATTCGACGCAACGCGAAGAACCTTACCTATCCTTGACATCCTAGGAACCTGCTGGAAACAGTGGGGTGCCTTCGGGAGCCTAGAGACAGGTGCTGCATGGCTGTCGTCAGCTCGTGTCGTGAGATGTTGGGTTAAGTCCCTTAACGAGCGCAACCCTTGTCCTTAGTTGCTAACAGGTTATGCTGAGAACTCTAAGGAGACTGCCGGTGATAAGCCGGAGGAAGGTGGGGATGACGTCAAGTCCTCATGGCCCTTACGGATAGGGCTACACACGTGCTACAATGGGCGATACAGAGGGAAGCGAAGCCGCGAGGTGTAGCGAATCTCACAAAGTCGCTCGTAGTCCGGATTGGAGTCTGCAACTCGACTCCATGAAGTTGGAATCGCTAGTAATCGCGGATCAGAACGCCGCGGTGAATACGTTCCCGGGCCTTGTACACACCGCCCGTCACAGCATGGGAGTGGGTTGCACCAGAAGTAGGTAGGTTAACCGAAAGGAGGCCGCTTACCACGGTGTGATTCATGACTGGGCTGAAGTCGTAACAAGGTAGCCGTAGGGGAACCTGCGGCTGGATCACCTCCTTAATATATAACTTGGATTCGACTTTACCTATAAGTGTTCACACAAATTGCTAGCATGGGTCTGTAGCTCAGGTGGTTAGAGCGCACCCCTGATAAGGGTGAGGTCGGTGGTTCAACTCCACCCAGACCCACCAAGGGGTCATAGCTCAGTTGGTAGAGCGCCTGCCTTGCACGCAGGAGGTTGTCGGTTCGATCCCGACTGACTCCACCAATTAAAATGGGTACAGACCCAAACGATATTTGAAATGTTCTTTAAAAATTTATAGTGGTACAAGGCACAAATAACAAACTCTAGGAATAGGGCATTGCTCTAAACTTAGATTTTGGATAATGGCGAATATAGCTGAGACTAATTGAGATTATATGGTCAAGTGAATAAGCGCATACGGTGGATGCCTTGGCGGTAAAAGGCGATGAAGGACGTGGTAGTCTGCGATAAGCCTCGGGGAGCTGACAACAAGCGTTGAACCGGGGATCTCCGAATGGGGCAACCCATCCCACATGTGGGATATTCTGTTCTGAATAAGATCAGAAGGCGAACCTAGGGAACTGAAACATCTAAGTACCTAGAGGAAAAGAAATCAACCGAGATTCCGAGAGTAGTGGCGAGCGAAATCGGAGTAGCCCAGTTGCTGTAATAAATAGTTCTATTAGTGGAATAGACTGGAAAGTCTAACAATAAAGGGTGATAGTCCCGTACACGAAAATAGGTTATTTTGGGCAACGATGAGTAGGCCGGGACACGTGGTATCCTGGTTGAATATAGGGGGACCATCCTCTAAGGCTAAATACTCTTTACCGACCGATAGCGAACAAGTACCGTGAGGGAAAGGTGAAAAGAACCCCGGAGAGGGGAGTGAAATAGAACTGAAACCGTATGCGTACAAGCAGTGGGAGCTCTGCGTAAGTGGAGTGACTGCGTACCTTTTGTATAATGGGTCAGCGAGTTATATGTAGTAGCAAGCTTAACCGATAGGGGAGGCGAAGGGAAACCGAGTCTGAATAGGGCGTTTAGTTGCTGCGTGTAGACCCGAAGCCGGGCGATCTATCCATGTCCAGGGTGAAGGTAGGGTAACACTTACTGGAGGCCCGAACCCACTAATGTTGAAAAATTAGGGGATGAGGTGTGGATAGGAGTGAAAGGCTAATCAAGCTCGGAGATAGCTGGTTCTCCTCGAAAGCTATTTAGGTAGTACCTCGTGTGATCACTCTTGGGGGTAGAGCACTGTTTCGAATAGGGGGTCGTAAAGACCTACCAACCCGATGCAAACTCCGAATACCAAGAATTACAGCACGGGAGGCACACAGCGGGTGCTAACGTCCGTTGTGGAGAGGGAAACAACCCAGACCGTCAGCTAAGGTCCCCAAGTTATGGTTAAGTGGGAAACGAAGTGGGAAGGCACAAACAGCCAGGATGTTGGCTTAGAAGCAGCCATCATTTAAAGAAAGCGTAATAGCTCACTGGTCGAGTCGGCCTGCACGGAAGATCTAGCGGGGCTCAAACCATACACCGAAGCTACGGGTGCACACGCAAGTGTGCGCGGTAGAGGAGCGTTCTGTAAGCCGTCGAAGGTGAGATGAGAATCTTGCTGGAGGTATCAGAAGCGCGAATGCTGACATG
>CAMCTX010000025.1 GCA_945878715.1 Legionella genomosp. 1
AAGATCGTACCCAAGAAACCAAGCAGTTTTACCAGCGATCCTACTTCAGATAGCGACATTTTAATGGCGCGCAGCAAAAAGGTTTGGGTGAGTGCCCCTGCAAAGGCATCCCCTAGTTTATAGAAAACAATAAACAGTAAGATCCACAGTGCTTGGGGTCTTTTCAAAAAATCAACAATAGGTAAGATAGTACAGTCCCATAGCGTACGTGGGGCTACCGATCGCTGTTCTTCAGGATTGGGGCCAAGGATGGTTGCTAAGATACCAATGCCCATCAGAGAGGCCATCACAAAGTACATGTTTTTCCAACCCACATGATCGGCGATCACCAAGGCCAAACCCCCAGACACCAGCATAGCAATCCGATAACCATTAATGGCCATGGCAGCGCCCATGGGGCGTTCATCGGCCTGCAAAATATCTGCCCGATAGGCATCGATGGCGATATCCTGAGAGGCCGAGAGAAAGGCAATGGTAGCCGCAAGCCAAAATAAAATGTGGGGATGATTATTGGGATCTAAAAAGGCCATCCAAAGGATACATAAGCACAATAGGAGCTGGCAGATAGCAATCCAGCCTCTTCGACGACCCAAGAAAGGTGGGCTCCATCGATCCATCAAGGGAGCCCATAGAAATTTGAAGGTATAAGGTATCGCAGCTAATCCCACAAAGCCAATAGCCTTGAGCGATAAACCTGAAACTGTGAGCCAGGCTTGTAGTGTGCCACCGGAAAGGGCGAGCGGTAGTCCAGAAGAAAAACCGAGTATTAAGGTAATGATAAGGCGATGATGTTTGAAAGAAAAGTGCTTTAACATAGCTTAGTATTCTACCTTATAATTTAAGACCCTGTCATTGTACGTAATATCCTTGCATACGAGCAATGGTAGGCGGCTTGACGCGCACTTATATTTGTTTGTAGCATACCTAAAGAGAAAGAGGGAAGTATGCTGATGCGAAATCCACTAGCAAAGTTACAGGGATTGTTTTTTTGTTTTCAATGCCTACCTTGTTGTAAGCCAAGCGCTCGATCCGATACAAGCTCTCTCTTGGATGATGAAGGCAATCCTCGGGAAGAGCAAGAGACGATCCTGCCCTTTGGTGCACAAGTACGTACTAATGCAGTACAGCATAGTAGTCCTCGCAATGTTTATGAAGCAAGTCCCGATAACCCCTCGAATGAACGTAGAAAAACTTGTACGATATTGTAGACCTTTATCCTTAAGGAAAAATATTCATGATCTATCTTAAAGATTATCAGTCATCGACTTATTTGATTGATACAGTCGATTTAATCGTTGATCTTCAAGACAATGCTGCGACAACCGTAGAAGCAACCTTGCAATGCAGACGTAATCCGAATAGCACAAATAACTCGGCTGCAGATACGTCTTTGATTCTACAAGGTGAAAAACTTAGCTTGCAAGCCATCCATATCGATGGACGTGCTTTAACTGCCTCAGAATATGCGCTAGATGAAAAAACCCTCACCCTTTTTAAAGTGCCCAACAGCTTTAGTCTAAAAACCATTGTACACATTCATCCAGAAACCAATACAGAGCTCTCGGGCCTTTATCGATCCAAAAACATGTTTTGTACCCAGTGTGAAGCCGAAGGCTTTAGACGTATTACCTACTATTTGGATAGACCCGATGTGATGGCCCGTTTCACAACCACCATTCATGCCGATAAGCGTGCCTTTCCTGTATTATTGTCTAATGGTAATTTGATCGAGAAATTCGATTTGAATGTCGAGCGACACGGGGTGCGTTGGCAAGATCCTTTTCCAAAACCCTGTTATTTATTCGCTTTGGTTGCCGGCGATCTGGTGTGTATAACCGATCATTTTGTGACGATGAACAACCGCATCGTCAGCTTGGAAATTTATACAGCCTTTGCTGATCAGGATCAATGCCAGCATGCGATGCTTGCTCTTAAAAAAGCCATGCGTTGGGATGAAGAGACCTATGGTCGGGAATATGATTTAGATCGTTATATGATTGTTGCCGTTAGCGATTTTAATATGGGGGCTATGGAAAACAAAGGGCTCAATGTTTTTAACACTAAATATGTATTAGCCAATGCACAAACCGCAACAGATGCCGATTATGACAATATTGATGCAGTGGTGGGCCATGAGTATTTTCATAATTGGTCTGGCAATCGGGTTACCTGCCGCGATTGGTTTCAACTGAGCTTAAAGGAAGGGCTTACGGTTTTTCGTGAGCATCATTTTTGTGAGGATCTGAGCCAATCAGCCGTTCAGCTGATCGATCAAGTCTGTTGTTTAAGAGACGATCAGTTTTCAGAAGATGCAGGCCCCATGGCCCATTCGGTGCGTCCCGAAGCCTATGCCGAAATTAATAATTTTTATACCTCGACCATTTATGAAAAGGGTGCAGAGGTTATCCGCATGCTGAAAAATTTTATCGGTTGGGAGACCTTTAGACAAGGTATGGATCGGTATTTCGCACAGTACGATGGCCAGGCTGTTACGATTGAAGATTTTATTGGAACCATGGAACAGGTATCCAAGCAAGATTTAACACAATTTCGTTTATGGTATAGCCAGGCGGGTACGCCAGCCTTGAGCACGCAAGAAGCCTATGATGCGACAAACCATCGGTTTACGCTTACATTGGAGCAGTACTGTGTGCCCACACCCGGACAGGATCTCAAAAAACCTTTGTTTATACCCGTTGCGCTTGGGTTATTAGATACAGAGGGGCATGATCTTTTGCCGCCAGAAACTCGGGTTACACTGACAGAAAAAGCACAGACTTTTGTGTTTGAGAATATTCCTTGTAAGCCCGTCTTATCGCTTCTAAGATCCTTTTCTGCGCCGGTTAAACGCGGTACCAAGCAATCGAAGGAGGCTTTGGCTTTTCTTCTAGCACATGATAGCGATGCCTTTAACCGTTGGGATGCGGGCCAGCAGCTTAGTGAAGGATTAATCTTTCAGTTGGTTAAAGACTTTGAAGCCAAGCGTGCCTTGGTCGTCGATCCTAGTTGGATAGCCGCGCATCAGGCAGTATTAAGGGATAAGACTTTAGAGCCAGCCCTTCGCGCTAAAATCTTAAGTTTGCCCACCTTGAATACCTTGGTAGAGGCTCAATTACCCGTGAATCTCGAGGCTTTAACGGCTGTTCGACAGTTTCTTAAGACGCAATTAGCCAGCGCTTTAAAAAGCGATTTTTTCGAGAGTTATACGGATAATCATTGCAAAGGATCCTACGTGTTTAGTCCAGAAGCCTGTGCGATGCGTCGTTTAAGGGATCTGTCCTTAAGCTATTTAGTACAAACCAATGATACAGAAGCTTTAGCACTCTGCAAGCAACAATTTCAGCATGCGCGCAGTATGACCGATACCATGGGGGTTTTAAACGCCCTGTGTGATAGTCCAGCCCCTCTGCGTGCGATGGTGTTATCTGAATTTTATGAAAAGTGGCGTCATCATCCTTTGGTTTTAGACAAATGGTTTAGGATCCAAGCAGTCTCTGTATTGCCTGATACCGTACAAACGGTGAAGCATTTAATGCAGGATGCAGCCTTTGATCTGAAAAATCCTAACAAGGTTTATGCCTTGATAGGTGCTTTTGGGAATGCTAATCTGCTGCATTTTCATGATCAGAGTGGTGCGGGTTATGATCTCGTGTTGGAGGTTGTTTTAAAACTGAATGCTTTCAATCCACAGATAGCCGCGCGGATTGTGGATGCTTTTGCACCTTGGCGACGTTTTGATGCAGCGCGTCAGCAAAAAATGATCAAAGCTTTGCAGATCATTCAAGCGGTACCGAACCTCTCGACGAATGTACAAGAGATAGTTGAGAAATGTTTGGCACAATAGTGATGAAAGGGAATAACCTTCTCCCGTTACGGGAGAAGGCTTTGAGTTTGCATCCAATAATACAGTGGTACTATAGTCCACGCAAAGCATACAAGCGCTAAAAGCCCCGAGAATACTGTATCACTCATCCAGTGGGCACCACTGAACAACCGTGGTAGACACAGAAAGAGCGCAAAAATAATACCCGAAATACCGATACGTCTAGGTGAAAGATAGAGGCTAAACAAAGACCAATAGAGTAAGGCAAAGGCATGTCCACCAGGGAAACAATTTTGAGACGCGTCTTTGATATTGGGATCGTGTAATACTTCAGATAATCGCAGGCTTGGCGTTAAAACCAAGGAAGGTGAATAGCGTGCGATTTTTAAAAAATCATGAAAAATATATTCCTGCAGACAAAAAACCAATTCAAAACAAATCCAAAAATAAATAAAGCCTTTGATACATTGCATACGTAATTTAGGATTTTTGGTTTGGTAGATCGCCCACAGATTAAAACAGCAAGCGAGTATCAGGTTATAGCCAGTTTCTCGACGATGGTTAAGCATACCCCACAGGCTCTGCCAAGCGGGATTATGGGATAGACTACCATTGAGTTGATAAAAGATAGCCTTATCAGCTTCCACGCACAGTGCATGGGTAAGGGGATTAAACCATAGGAACAATGCGAAAAAGAATAACAAATGGCTTGTTAGGCACAAACGGAGGGGCCATGAAGGGCGCATTGCGCTCATGCCAAGGTTTTAAGGGTGATCGCATCCAGATCGTAGATCAACACCGATCCGGCAGTCACACTCCAATCACCCAAGACAATGCGTTTGGCTGCCTGCTCATCCAGAATAAAATCATGAATATTAGGTTGATGCGTATGTCCGTGGATCAGCGTATGACAATCATGGTGACGCAAAGCACCATAAACCGTTTCCAAGGCTACATCCCATGTTGGACTATAGGTGCTCGTTTGCGATCGCTTGGATTGCTTGCGAATCCAACCTGCGATTAGGGCGCGTAGTCGCATGGGTAGTTTCAAAAAGAAGCTTTGCAGCATGGGCGCACGTATAAATCGCCTAAAGGATTGATATTTTTTATCGAGTGTACAAAGTTGATCGCCATGACTGAGTAAAATATTTTTGCCATAGAGCATAATACGCGTTGGATCGGGCAGCAATACACAACCACTGTTGTGTGCGAAATCATCACCAATCAGAAAATCCCGATTACCACGCATAAAATACAAGGGAATACCTTGCTCATGCAGATTGTAGAGCCCTTCGATAATGGTTTGGGTATGGGGATCGATCTGATCATCGCCCATCCATACATCAAACAGATCCCCTAAGATATACAATGCATCGGCCTTGATGGCATCTTCACGCAAAAACTTCAAAAAACGCTCGGTAATCTCAGGTTTTTTGGCACTCAGGTGTAAATCGGAGATAAAATAAGTCGCCATTAAATACGCTCGATACTCAAAATAAGTAAATCTTTCACCGGTACATCACTATGCCCGGCACGAGTGGTTGTGGGAACTGTAGCCATACGCTGCAGTACGTCCAGGCCCTCGATCACTGTACCAAAGGCACAGTATCCAAACTTATCATCGGTTGGGGCCTTAAAATCTAGAAAGCTATTATGCGCCACATTGATAAAGAATTGTGAAGAAGCAGAGTGCGGATCGGGTAGGCGGGCCATGCTAAGGGTACCTAGGGTATTTTTGAGTCCCGTGGCGGCTTCGTTTTCAATAGGTGCCTTGGTTGTTTGGCTTGCCATGCCTGTCTTAAAGCCGCCGCCTTGGACCATAAAATCTTTGATCACGCGGTGGAATAGGGTATTGGTATAAAACCCTTCATCGACGTATTGCAGAAAATTTTGCACGGTCTTAGGCGTTAGCTCATCTTCTAGCTTCACGAGAAGATCGCCCTCAGAGGTTGTGATTTTCACCTTTGTCATGCATGCATCCTAATGCTTATGGGCTTATACACGCCCTAAGGAGGCAGTCTATCATACGTGTATTATGGCTGCCAATTGTGTACAATCAACGCATGAATCCTACCGTTAAAACACGTTTTGCGCCCAGTCCTACCGGACTCATGCATTTTGGGAATGTTCGCACAGCCCTTTTTAATTATTTGTATGCCAAACGCTTTCAAGGACAGCTATTGCTGCGGATAGAAGATACCGATGGAAAGCGTTCAACCACGGACTATACAGCGTCGATGCTAAAGGATTTGCGGGGGCTGGGATTAGTCTGGGATGAAGGGCCTTATTATCAATCAGAGCGCCAAGCTGTGTATGAACAGTCTTATCTGCAATTACAGAAGGAACACCGACTCTATCCTTGTTTTTGCACGGAAGAACAGTTAGCCCTTAGCCGAAAAGTACAAATGGCCGCGCATCAACCGCCTCGTTATACGGGCAAGTGTCGGGCCTTGAGTGCTGAGGTTGTACGGGCTAAACAGGCTTTGGGCGAACCTTTTGTATTGCGTTTCGAGGTACCCAAGGGGGTTGAGATCAATTTTAAGGATTTAATCAAAGGCGATCAGCATTTTGGTTCCGATGCGATTGGCGATTTTATTGTGCGCCGTGCAGACAGTAGCGCTTCTTTTATTTTTTGTAATGCGCTGGATGATGCGTTGATGGGGGTCACCCATGCCCTGCGGGGGGATGATCACCTCAGTAATACGCCCCGTCAGCTACTTATTCTAGAGGCATTGGGTTTAGCAAAGCCTGCCTATGGGCATTTCCCTACTATTTTAGGGCCCGATCATAGCCCACTTTCTAAGCGCAATGGTAGTCGAGATATCCAAAGCTTAGCAGCAGAAGGTTATGGGCCTTCAGCGATTGTGAATTATTTAGCCCGTTTGGGGCATTATGATCCCGATATGACACTCTTATCTTTGGAAACATTGAGCGCACATTTTGATTTGGCTCATATTAGTCATGCGCCCGCACATTATAACGAGGCGCAATTGCTCTATTGGCAGAAGCTCAGTATGCAGAACACAAGTATTGAAGATTGTTGGCATGTCTTAGAACCTTTAGTGGGTTCTATAGTGCCCGAAGCACAGCGAGATGCTTTTGTGGCCTTAGTGCAGCCTAATCTGGTTTTACCCAAAGATGCTTTGCCTTTAGCAGAAGCACTTTTTTCGGATAAGCTTTCCTATTCCGTAGAGGCTCAAAGCGTGATTCGCGAAATGGGATCTACAGCTTTTGAGCAGGCCCGAGCATTGCGTGTCCAAGATCCAAACCTTAAGCTTGGAGCATGGGTGGATCAATTGCAGATCGGTAGCGATTTTAAAAAGAAGCAATGGTATGCGGCTTTACGTGCCGCTTTAATGGGCATGACAGAAGGCCCGTCTTTACAACCCGTATTAGATCTTTTGGGTCCCGAAAAAATTCTACAGCGCCTATTAGAGGCGGGATCTTATGCAAATATATAATACTTTCACGCAAAAAAAAGAGCGCTTTAAACCCTTGGTACCTGGCAAGATCGGGATCTATGTTTGTGGGGTGACAGTCTATGACTATTGCCATATTGGACATGCGAGAACCTATTTAGCCTTTGATATTGTATTACGCTATTTACGTTATGCAGGGTTCGATGTGATCTATGTGCGTAACATTACGGATATCGATGACAAAATCATTAAGCGTGCCGCAGACAACAAAGAAAGCATTGAGTCTTTAAGCCAACGTTTTACAGAAGCGATGCATCAGGACTTTGAGGCCCTAGGTTTAGAGCGGCCTACACGAGAGCCCAAAGCCACCGAGACGGTGGCAGGGATGATCAAAATGATCCAAAACTTGATTACCAAAAAACAGGCTTATCTCGCGCAGAATGGTGATGTTTATTATGCCATTCAAGCCTTTTCAAGCTATGGTGCTTTGGCACATCGTGATATGGATCAACTGAAAGTGGGCGCGCGCATTGAAGCCAATGAGGCCAAACAATGTCCCCTCGATTTTGTATTATGGAAAAGTGCCAAGCCTGGGGAACCTGCCTGGGAATCGCCTTGGGGTTTAGGTAGACCGGGTTGGCATATAGAGTGTTCGGCCATGTCTTTAGAGCATTTAGGCCAGACGGTAGATATTCATGGCGGGGGGGCCGATTTAATTTTTCCCCATCATGAGAATGAACGAGCCCAATCGGAAGTCGCCAATGCAAAGCCTTTCGTGAATTACTGGATGCATGTGGGTTATTTGCAAGAACATAAGCAAAAGATGTCGAAGTCCTTAGGCAATTTTGTGACGATTCGCGATTTTCTGGAACGTTATGATGCAGAAGTCTTACGCCTGTTTGTGATCTCCAGCCATTATAGAAGCCCTATCGAGTACAGCTTGGAACAGATCGATCTGAGTATTAAAGCGCTAGAACGGCTATACCATGCATTGCGTGGTTTTACAGCCCAGGATCCTATCTCGAGCGAGCAGGCCGCACACTATAAAGCCCGTTTTCAGGATGCGATGGCAGATGATTTTAATACGCCCGAGGCGCTGGCGGTGTTATTTGATCTTGCACGTGAGATTAATCGATTGCGCAGCATTGAGCCCGAACAAGCCGCGCAGGGGGCTTCTTTGTTGAAGAAATTGGGGAATGTGCTGGGGTTATTGGCGAAAGATCCTGATCTTTTTCTACAAAAACAAAATGTAGAAGGTACCCATCTAGACAAGGAGGCCATTGAAGCCCTGATTCTAGAACGTAATCAAGCACGTGCTGCTAAAAACTGGATAGAGGCCGATAGGATTCGGGATCTTTTATTGGCTGAAGGGATCAGCTTAGAAGATATGGCTAATGGGACAGTATGGCAAAACAAAAAAGGGTAGCCATGGACTACCCTTTTTCGCGTTAGACGAAGCTTAAAATTACTTTGCAGCTTCAGGTGCTTTGCAACCTTTGGCTTCAAGGTCTTTTTCACAGGCAGCTTTATCAGCAGTATCTGTGCACTTTGCCAAGGCAGCGGCACAGTCTTCTGCACTCATCATTACGGTAGGCTCAGTGGCAACAGTTGTTTCGGCAGCCATAACAGGGGCAGCGAAGGCAACAGCAAGCGCGAGCGCAGCAGTAGAAACGAATAATTTCATGAGTAACTCTCCAAAAATAATGACGTCATCACGATTGCGAAAAAATTTAAGCCCATAAGGCCAAAACCCCCCGCGGTTATGGGTTAGAAGCGACACTGACGCAAATGCCCCCGTGGATCTTCCAACACTTCACAAGCTTATCACGGATTTTTTAAGTGTCAATGGGCTTTCACACAGACTCAAGCAGACTCAAGTACAACGGTTGGCACGCTGGGTAGTTGGATATCGTGTTGCTTGAAAGCGCTTTGAATATCCATTTGAATGTTAGTTTCTAAACTTGTGAATGAGGCCTGTGTGCTCCAAACCGCAAACTGTAAGCTAACCGCTGTGTCATTCAGCCGGAGAACAGACAGTTCAGGTGCTGGGGAGACCAAGCAGAGGGCATTGTGTGCGGCGACCTCTAAGAGAATTTTTTTCACTTTTGCCAGATCTTCATTGAAAGCGACTTTGAATTGTACATCGCAACGGCGAATAGGAAAGCGCGATACATTATCGAATTGAGATTTTAATAATAACTCATTCGGGATCCGCACTAAAATATTACTCTTCGTGCGCATTTTAACCGATAGTAAATCGATGGAAAGAATTTCACCCAAGCGCCCATTGAGTTCAATATAATCGCCTACTTGAAAGGGTTTTTCAGCGAGCAGGAAGACGCCACTTAAAAAATTAGAAATGGAGGTTTGTGCGGCGAAAGCAAAGGCTGCGGTAATAATGGTTGCTGCAATCCCTGCTGCCCCCATCAAACCTTTTACATTAATGCCAAAAACATTCAGGGGAACAATAATGGCCAGTGCAATACCCGCATAAAAAACGGTGCGACGCACCAGTTGTGAATGGTGTGCAGACAAGTGTTTTTCAGAAGCATTGCCAATTTTACGGCGCAGATAGAGTGTAAACATTACGCCTAAAAAGACAGAGCTAGCGACTTTGAATACCAATAAGATATCCAAACCTTTTAAAAAAGCAAACACATGACTTAACATCGTGTTTAACTCGGGCATTGATAGATCCATGGTTTTAGTTCCGTATAAAAGGGATTAATAATTTTCTTAAGGTTGGCTTTAGAACCGATCGGGGTCCGTTCAAAAGACGTGGTTCTTTCAAGGTTTTAGGAGGACCTTGAAGGGTAGGCTGTGCCAGAGGGCGATCAGTCTCGTCATGATAAAAATAAAGCTGCTCTGTCCATAGGCTCTTTGTCGCATCGCTATAAATGGATAAGAGTGGCAATGGAATTTTAAGTGCATCGATCAATAAAGTGTTTTTGGAACGATTCACAATCGAGATCGGGATAATCACCTGGGTTGTACCGGCGTCTTCTTGTGCTAAGTGCGCATCCATTTGTGCAAAGGCTTGGGTACGATTGGCATAACAGAGTTCTCCCACTAAGGTGTTACGACCCGACCAGGTATCGGCTAGATTGTCTGTCTTAATCTCATCGAGCAAAATGGATGGCTGACCCACCTCGATGCTAATCCATAGCGGCACGCTAAGGTAGAGCATCAGACTATCGTCGGCAGCAATATAGAAAGGCTGATCTAAAGTGGATAGTAATGGGCGATCGGGTAAAACAGGTTTTAAGGTAATGTGATTGGATGTTTTAGCCGCAAAGGATCGAAAGGGTGTTTTACTACCTTCCAAACGTATAGTAATACGCCATTCGTGGTTGTAACGATCTAAACAGACGACGATAGGCCCTATTTTAAAAAAGCGGGACTGTTCTTCGCCCACCAAAAAAGTACCCCACCATGCAGCAGGTTCGGCATGGGGATCCTTGCTTAGATCAATGGGCATCTCTTGTAGCTGTTTAGGCCCGAGCTTTAGCAAATGTTTAAGGGTTGAGCCCCAAGATTTTATCCATTTCATAGTATTTCTCGATTTAATAATTGGTTCTCATACGCGTCCAAAGTATTCTTTAAAAGGCTTGCGACGGTCATAGGGCCCACACCACCCGGCACAGGGGTAATCCAACTGGCCTGTTTTTTAGCCTCTGCAAAATCGACATCGCCCACCAGCGTACCATTATCCATGCGATTCATCCCAACATCAATCACCACAGCCCCGGGTTTAATCCAAGTGCCCGGGATAAGACCTGGGCAACCGGTTGCCACGATTAACAATTCAGCTTGACGCACCGCAGCTTCAAGGTCTTTGGTTTTTTGATGACAGGCTGTTACGGTACAACCGGCCATCAATAATTCTAGGACCATGGGTCGGCCTACAATATCAGAGACCCCTACAACGGTGGCCTGGAGCCCCTCTAAGGCAATCCCTATGTGTGTGAGTAGGCTCATAATGCCAAAGGGTGTACAGGGGCGCATCAGCGGGCGTTGTTGTGCCAGACGACCAAGGTTATAGGGATGAAAACCATCCACATCTTTGTAGGGCTGTATACGTTCTACAAAGCTTGCTTTATCCAAATGGGGGGGTAAAGGAAGTTGCACTAATATACCATCCACCAGCGGATCATTATTCAGGTCATCAATCCGTTCTAACAAGTCATCCATGCTGATAGACTTGGGTTCTCTTAAGATTTGGCAATCAATACCTACGGTCTGGCAAGCCAAGCTTTTGTTGTGGACATAAACTTCTGAGGCTGGATCATGACCGACCAAGATAACCGCTAGCTGGGGTGGACGGTATCCCTGTTGTCGCAGCACTTGGATGCGCGTAGCAACCTGGCTGTGGATTTGCAACGCAAGTATTTTACCTTCTAGAATCTTTGCTGGCACAATAAAAGTCATCTCTCTTGATTGTGTTTTGGCCCTTCACGAGTGCCTCCAGTGTACGTGATTTGTACGCTGAGTGACAAATGTGTTATAACTTTTGGCTTTTACGGGGTATAGCGCAGCCTGGTAGCGCACCTGCTTTGGGAGCAGGGGGTCGTGGGTTCGAATCCCTCTGCCCCGACCAAGATTTGGCGCTCGTAGCTCATCTGGATAGAGCATCAGCCTTCTAAGCTGAGGGTAGCAGGTTCGAGTCCTGCCGGGCGCACCAGTCGTTATTATGGCGGACGTAGCTCAGTTGGTAGAGTCCCGGATTGTGATTCCGGTCGTCGTGGGTTCGAGTCCCATCGTTCGCCCCATTATTTTATGCATTCATAAACAATAGACTCATCATTTTCATCGGGGGCAGCTGTTTTATCATAGGCTTTAATGATGCGGATCTTGTTAAAGCCGCAACTTTCAAGCATTTCTACTAATGTATCCGAGTTGTAAATTTTTACTTTCAATGCTTCGGTTTCTGTATGAATAATGTTGTTATTTTTGATGAGTTCGTATTTACAGATCGAATTGCAGACATTGTCTTCCATGGTTGCCAATTGACTGAGGGTAATCATCTGACCGTCGAGTTTATGCCAGACTGAACTACGCCAGACATCAAGTGGAGGCACTGCTTTAAGTGTTTCTGCTTCAAACAATAAAATACCATCATTTTTTAAGTGATCATAAAGTACTTTAAGCGCTTTTTTCACTGTGATGGGATCGATAATGAGACAAAATGATCCACTTGGAATAAAAGTCAGATTGTATTTTTCTAGATTTTTTAAATCTTCAACAAAATCTTTCCATACGGTTGCTTGAAGATTTTGCGCACGGGCTTTAGTGTGCAATACTTCAAGCATATGATCGCTTGCATCAAAGCCATGTACATTGAATCCCTCTGCAAGCAATGGGATTAAAAAACGACCCGTTCCACACATGGGTTCTAAAATAGGGCCTTTTGCTTGTATTGCGTAGCTGCGATAAAAAGCGTAAGCATCCTCTGGTGGAGTTGGTTTGCTTAAGTCATAGACCTCAGTGCAAAGGCTAAGATAAGTATCAAGCTTTTTCATAGGTTATCCTGCTGAGGCTTGTATTGGCTGTTGATAATAATTAACACCTCAATGTATCCCTTAAGGCAGCGATGGCTTTTTGTCTTTTTACAGTATTAATATTGCGAATATTATGTAGCTTCCACTGCACAGCTGGAAAATGTTTGACCTGTTGAATAGACAACAGATCCCATTGTGGTTCGCCTTGTTTAAAAGAAATTAAAAATTGCTTATCTTGCTCAGTAAAAGAAGATAAAACTTTTTCAAATAGCGCGGTGCGAGTTTCTTCTAGAATTTTAGGATTAACGGCTATAGAAGTCATACCCTCAAATTGAGAATGATACCTTGATGTTATATCTAAGAAGTTTGGCTTAATAAGCTCTGCAATGGGTCGTTTGCTGCTTAACAGATACACCATGAGCGTTTGATGTAATTCTAGGGTATAAGAAAAAGTTTTAAAATACATCCACAAATCAAAGAAATCCCGTGGATGTTGGCGATCGAGTGCCGCACATATTTTCCCTGCAAATAGATCACGATCATCTAAACATAGCACTTCAACATCTCGCTTAAACCTATCTTGGACAATGGGGGAGAGCTTTCGTAATACGGGCGGGTAAACAGCACCTCGAACCACCAAGTTTATTTCTATTTTAATTTCAATTTTTTTTGATTGGACGAACAGCGTGCTTTCAAGTCCTTCCGTGTTCTTTTGTTCCCTGACTTGTAACCCTAGAGATTCAATTCGTTCCGATAAGCTTCTAATAAATTGATGAATATCATTTAAGGCCTGATCTCGGTCTGTTAAAGGTAAGTAGCATAAATCGATATCTACAGAAAGACGGGGCATGTCAAAGACAAATAAATTAATGGCAGTGCCACCCTTGAGGGCAAAATGAGGGTTCTGTGCAATCAATGGCAGAATATCGATTAACAGTCGCACTTGTTCAAAGTATTTAGAATTTAATGGGTTGCTCATCGGCTATCACATATTCCAAGGGTAGAAAAAGATGGTATTTTGAATCATAGCGTCCTTTTTGGGAAGTTATTTTTAGGAGCGAATCTCCCAGTTGCACAACGGATTCGTCTATGTGTTCGCGCCAAGCATGTTTTTGATGTTCACCAAAATAGAGCAATAGCCGTTTAGCTTTTTCTGAAGTACAAGACTTTAAGAGTTTAGTCAAAACCTCTGCTCTCAAGGTGCCCAAGGATGCCATCAAGATGCGAGTTTCTTCAAAACTATACAACCGTGGAGTGAGTGCAAGAACTTCTAAAGCAGCTCTTTCCCGAGAAGCCACCCGGATATTAAAAGTACCCACATTCATGTCTTCTATTTCTAATTGGATAGGCAAGGCATTGCTTTCTACAGTGCGCACGCGTTCTGTCCATGGATATCTTGCAAACCATCGTGGAAGAAGAGTACGAGGACTTTTTAGGAGATCAACTGTCGATTGACCCATGGGTAAATAATGGGCTATGCCTTGCAGAGCCAAGGCTGTTCTAGCACCCACATGAATATTGAGGCCTAATTGAAATTGTAAAGCATAGAGCCCCCCCATCCATTCTATGGAATCATGGGATTTTAGGAACGCCCCAGCTCCCAAAGACTGGAGCCAACCGTTTGTTTTGTAGATATGGACCAATTGCCGAGAGATCCCAAGGCTGTGTAGCCAGGGCGTGGTAGCAACCGTGCCTGCAGGCCAGGATTGTAAAAGATTTTGTAATTTATGTTTTATTTGACTACTCATAGTAGACATTATATATAAAAAATACAAATTCTACCAGTTTTTTATAAAAATAGTTTAAAAAGACAAGTTCTGATTGACTTTTTAAATAAAATTTACAAAATTGCTTCTTTAGCCCTCCTTTAGACGCAGTTATGGCAAATCATTAGGGGTTTTGTGGGGGTTACTCTGCATCACATTTCGGTCGTCGTGGGTTTGAGTCCCATCGTTCGCCCCATTATTTTTAGGTCCGTTCTGGACACATGGGTAACAGTCTATACCGAAGACATAGGTAACACTAATGATCAAATAGATAGAGTACATACAGGTTTGCGTGAGTACGATATAAAAGTTGATACAACAAATCATTCGGCTTTTGAAGTTGCGAAACAGATTTTAGATTATGTCGATAATACTTCAGAGCCGCAAGGGTTTATAAAAATGTGTGAGATGTTGAATTAAACGAACCTCAGCAATGCTGAGAGCCAATATTGCCGAAAAAAGGGCTTGGTATTTATAAAAAAGCTAGCAAATGTATGGGATAGCTATTCCACGTATATAACGTATATGATTATGATCATAAATCATAATAATGGCTATTATAATGTACGTATCAATGTTTTTCTTGAATATTCAATTAAAGTGCATTATAATAACCCTTATATTTAATTATGTCTATAATAATATGCTTTATAGGTGATTTATGGAAAACAAAGCAAAGCTTCCAATACCTGTACAGAAGGCTTTACGTAAGTTAGGGCAGGATATGAGCGCTAGCCGTCGCCGGCGCCGGATCCCTATGGCATTAATGGCCGAACGTGCGGGTATGGTACGTGCAACCTTAGCCAAAATCGAGAAGGGTGATCCTTCTGTGTCCTTGGGTGGTTATGCTTCTGTGCTTTTTGTTTTGGGATTAACCGATCGCTTAAAAGATCTTGTCGATGCTAATCATGACTTGATTGGAAGAGAACTGGAAGAAGAGGCCTTGCCCAAACGTATCTATTTATCACGACCTAAGAATAATGGGGCAACGCATGAGTAGCAAAGAAATTTTTGTTTCTATAGCGCTTGGTACCGAGAATTACTGGGTGGGTCGTTTATGGTGCCATCACCGAAAAGGGCGCGAGAGTGCCTCATTTGAATATGATGAAAACTGGCTCAAACATCCAGAGTGCTTTGCGCTTGAGCCTGCCTTGGCACTTACATCGGGGGCATTCCATACCTTGCCAGTACAGAGCCTCTTTGGTGCCATAGGAGATTCTGCCCCCGATCGCTGGGGGCGTGTTTTAATGCGTCGTGCAGAAAATCAGCGCGCTAAAGATGCCTCTGACACACCACGTGCCCTGGGAGAGGTGGACTTTTTACTCGGTGTCTATGATGAGGCACGGCAAGGTGCTTTGCGATTTTCTCGAAAACGGGAGGGTCCATTTCTAAGTGTCACACCTAGAAAAAGTATTCCTCTACTCATTGGATTGCCAAAGCTTCTTTCTGCAACAGAGCATTTTTTGGATGATAAGGAAAGTGCAGAAGATTTAAAGATACTTCTTGCGCCTGGATCATCCCTGGGTGGGGCACGTCCAAAGGCCTCGGTGCGCGATCATGAAGGCAAGCTTGCCATCGCAAAATTTCCACACAAGGACGATGATTGCAATATTGTCGTATGGGAGGCAGTGGCTTTAGCGTTGGCGCAGAAATCGGGTCTTCATGTGCCTACTTGGCGCCTTGAAACTATTTTGGACAAAGCTGTGTTACTCATCCAGCGCTTTGATCGTGTTGGTCAGACACGCATTCCTTTTCTTTCTGCAATGAGCCTGTTGGGCGCAAACGATCATGAAGCACATAGTTATCTGGAGATAGTCGATGCACTTAAGCAGTACGGTGGAAAACCAGATGTTGATATGAGTGAATTGTGGCGCAGAATTGTGTTTAGCATCCTGATCTCGAATACCGATGATCATCTAAGAAACCATGGTTTTTTGTATGAACGGCAGCAGGGCTGGAGGCTTTCGCCCGCTTATGATATGAATCCAACCCCTACTTCGGTGAAACCTCGTATTTTGACAACTTCTATTGATCTGTATGATGGCACAGCCTCTTTAGATCTGGCCTTGTCGGTGGCAAGCGATTTCAGAGTCTCTAAAAAGGATGCACAATCAATCATCAAAGAGGTTGTACAGGGGGTGTCACAGTGGCGAGATGTTGCAGGGAACTTTGGATTAAAAAAGAGAGAGATTGAAGGCATGGCTTCAGCTTTTGAACATGAAGATTCTAAAAAGGCCAGAAAAATGTAAGGTATAGAGCTTGCGCACTATCAACACACTTTTTAAACCTGCCTGGTGGTTACCAGGCCCACACCTCCAAACCTTATGGACTAGCCTTGTACGGCGATCGATTAAGCTAAACGCTCGCTTGGAACGCTTAGAATTATCCGATGGTGACTTTTTAGATTTATCCTGGGTTGGCGAAAATAAGGGTCCTATTGTATGCGTGTTGCACGGCCTTAATGGCAGCGTTGAGTCATCCTATGCGCAAGGGATGCTACAAGCCATTAGTAAACGGGGATGGCGGGCGGTATTGATGCATTTTAGAGGTTGTAGTGGGGTACCCAATCGATTGCCACGTAGTTATCATGCAGGTGAAACGGGTGATTTGGCAACGCTAATTCAAACACTGATGCATCGAGAGCCAGGCATACCCATCGCAGCCATTGGTTATTCACTCGGTGGCAATGTTTTATTAAAATGGTTGGGAGAAACAGGGGTCCATAATCCCTTACAGGCAGCCATCGCTGTTTCCGTGCCCTTTGATTTGGCGAAAACGGCCGATCGCTTAAAGCGTGGTTTTTCTAAGATTTATCAATGGAAACTGCTTCGTGAATTAAATCGTAAACATCATAGCAAACACACTACTTTTTGGGCCTTTGATCATTATGTGACAGCCCCTGTACATGGATTTGAAAGTGCGCAGCATTATTATAAGCTTTCAAGTAGTCGACAGTATCTTGGGGCGATTAAAACCCCAACGCTTATTTTGCATGCACGTAACGATCCTTTTACCACAGAGCGTTCTTTACCCAACATGAACGAGGTGTCCGATCAGGTGGTTTTGGAATTTACCGAAAAGGGTGGACATGTGGGTTTTATAGCGGGGCGCTATCCATGGAGCCCTGTTTATTGGCTCGA
>CAMCTX010000026.1 GCA_945878715.1 Legionella genomosp. 1
CATGAAGGAAAAATTGTCTATAAAGCGCATCTCCTTTCATATAGGTTCTTGAAAAGAAACACACGACAATTCCGATAAAGCTAACCAATGAGATCATAATGATCGAAACTATATCGACATGAAACATCCCTGCAATGCTAGTGAATGACATTAAAAACCTCCAATTTTTTTTAAAAAACTTATTAGAAGCCCTCTAGATATTGCAGTCTAATTAGCTTGCCCTATCCAAAGCTCAGATTCTTTATATTGACTAATGATACTGGATTCATTACGATTAGAAAAATTAATAGTTTTAATTTTTAAAATAAGGTTTTCTTATGTCTTTGGATACCATAACATTACAATGCTTTTTATCTGTTGCATCTACAGGTAGCTTTACTAAAGCTGCTCAACGTATTGGGCGCACGCAGTCTGCCGTAAGTCAGCAAATTGCCAAACTAGAGGATTTAGTTGGCAAATCTCTTATTCATAGAGGGAAGAATCTTGTTTTAACAAATGAGGGGCAAATATTTGAAGAATACGCGCGAAAAATATTAGCGATGCATCTTGAAGTGATGGATCGTTTTAAAACCCCGAATTTAAAAGGTGAGATTCACTTTGGTTTGCCTGAAGATTTTGCAACAAGGTTTTTGGCTGATGTGTTAGTGGATTTTGTGCGAATTCATCCGCGTATTTTTCTTAATATTGAATGTGATCTAACCATCAACTTATTTGAGCGCTTTAAGAAAAATGAATTTGATATGGTTTTAGTCAAAATGAGCATGCCAGAAGATTTTCCTAATGGTATAGATGTATGGTCTGAAAAACTTGAGTGGGTAGGTGATAAAAATTTACTCGCTACATTTTCTGGCAATCAAAAACCTTTGCCTCTGGTACTTTCCCCTCAACCTTGCGTATACCGTTCAAGAGCAATCAGCGCACTTGAAGAAGCAAACATAAAATGGCAAGTGGTCTTTAGTAGCCCTAGCTATAATGGCACAATAGCAGCGGTAAAAGCGGGTTTGGGCATTACAATCTTGCCAAAAACAATGATTCCGAATCAGTTGCAGACCTTGAACAATACTATTCTTCCAAGGCTTAGCGATACACATATCTCTTTACTTAAGCGTAATAAAAATAATGTTGTGATTACTTCTTTTGAAGCATTTGTATTAGAAAAATTAAAACACTAAGGTAGATCACCTAATGCATTGCAGCAAAGCATGTTCTGCATGAGATACTGGACCCTGCTATGAAGACCTTATCAATGAGGGTACGGATGGCTTCATCCGCTTGTGCCATAAGCGAAGCATCTGGGCTTAGGGCGAGTCTTATATGGGTTATGCAACTTATATACAATCGTCCTGAAGGATTTGTTATTTATGGGCTAGAAGCATAGGGACTATGGTTTAAGCCCAAGCTTAGCGTATAATTCCACTTGTTTGGAGAGGTGGCTGAGCGGTTTAAAGCGGCGGTCTTGAAAACCGTTGAGGGTTTACCCCCTCCCAGGGTTCGAATCCCTGCCTCTCCGCCATCCGCCGTCACGCGGAACGCGCTATGGCGTGATGTCAGGACGTAGCTTTGCGAAGTCGGACTGAATTGACCAAAGCCTCGGCTGGCAGGCAGCCAATCTCAAAAAAGCCATGGGACATACTAAAATTATTAGCAGATCCGCAGATCTAAAGGATGGTAGATTCGTGTAGATGGTGATAAGATTACACGGAGCTTAAGACTTTACTGATATGTCAGAAAGCCCTGGGCAGCACATAAAGAAAGAAGGAATAATGTGTTGATTCAAGTGATGGTGGTTGACGACGATAACTTGGTACGCGTAGGGATTAGTCGTTTGTTATCGGATGTTTCGGGTATAGAAGTTGTAGCCGAGGCTGCCAGTGGTGAAGAAGCCGTCAAGCTTGCCAAAGAAAAACATCCGCATGTTGTACTCATGGATATTAGAATGCCGGGTATTGGTGGATTGGAAGCAACCCGCAAGATGGTGCGTCATGATCCGAGCGTAAAAATTATTGCAATCACTGTCTGTGGTGCAGAGCCTTTTCCCAGTAAATTATTGCAAGCCGGTGCCAGTGGTTATTTAACCAAAGGTGCTAAACCCGAAGAAATGGTGAATGCTATTCGTAGTGTTCATGCGGGCAAGCGTTATTTAGGCGTAGAGATTGCCCAACAACTTGCACTCAAAAATCTTTCAGGGGACGATAAAAAAGCACCCTTTGAAGAGCTATCTGAACGAGAACTACAAGTTACCATGATGATTACGGCAGGTAGCAGTGTTCAGGAAATAGCGGATAGACTATGTGTGAGCCCCAAAACCATTAATACCTATCGTTATCGTATTTATGAAAAGCTCAATGTTAGCAGCGATGTGGGGCTCACTTTATTTGCCCTTCGACATGGCTTAGTTGACAGAGAACCTTTCTGAATTCTGCCGATTTTTTAGTAAATCTAAGCACCCGGCCTGGCATTTATAGAATGTTTGATGCACAGGGTCGCTTACTCTATGTTGGAAAAGCAAAAAATCTTAAAGCACGCTTAAGTCATTATTTTAAAGGGGCTTTAGACAATAAAACAGCCCGTTTGGTTTCACAGATCCATAGCATAGAAACAACCCTGACACGTAATGAGCGTGAAGCGCTACTACTCGAAAATAATCTGATTAAAGAGCACAAACCTCGTTATAACGTCTTATTTCGGGATGATAAATCCTATCCTTATCTAAAGCTAGATACACAGGAACTTTTTCCTAGGCTTAGTTTAGAGCGTGGTCGCAAAAAGGATGATGCTGCGTATTTTGGTCCTTATTCAAGCACACAGGCAGCCAGAGAAGCACTTCATAGCTTGCAAAATATTTTTCAATTGCGACATTGTACCCAGGCCTTTTTTGAAAATAGAACCAGGCCTTGTTTACAATTTCAAATTAAGCGCTGTTCAGCACCCTGTGTGGGTGTGATTAATCAGGAAGCCTATAAAGCGGATGTTGAACACGCCTTATTATTTTTAGGGGGGAAAAACAAAGCGGTGATTGATCATTTGGTTGAAAAGATGCAAACAGCCAGTGTGGATCGTGCTTTTGAAAAAGCTGCACGGATCCGAGATCAAATTGCACGTTTGCGTCATATCCAAGCCCAACAAATTATTTTAAATGATTCCGATCAAAAAACGATGGATGTCTTAGGGATTGCGCTGCAAGCAGATAAAGCTTGTGTGTATCAGCTTATGATGCGAGAAGGGCGCATGCTGGGAGGCCGAGCCTATTTTCTAAAACAAGACGGTATTCGGGATCTCTCAAAAGACCCTGTCGATGCATTATTAGAACGTTTTATCCTGCAGCACTATTTGCAATCCTCATCTGATGATGAATCCATACCTTCTTTGTTATTGTTGCCACAAACTTTGAGTGCTCAGGCACTACTCGGTGCAGTCCTTAGTGAAAAAGCACAGGCAAAGGTTGTGCTTAGCAAGGCAAGCCGTGGGGCCCAGTTAAAGCTTAGTCAGATGGCTTCTATGAATGCCAAAGCTGCTTTAGAAAGACAAGGTATTGCACAGGATTTAACAATCCCTTTTGAAGCCTTAGAGACCTTTCTCGACTTGAAAGATACAATCGAATCGATAGACTGTGTGGATGTGAGTCATCTACAGGGGGATGCAACTGTTTTTTCATGTGTTGTTTTTGATCGGAAGGGACCGTTGAAATCGGCCTATAAACGTTTTAATATCCGTGGCCATACGCGGGGTAATGATATTGCCGCCATGACAGAGGGCTTGACGCGTCGCTATAGTCGCTTAAAATCAGAAGGAGGCCTTTTGCCGAGTATTTTATTGGTCGATGGGGGTAGAGGGCAGCTAGGTTGTGCAAAGGCCGTTTTAGAAGCATTGCAAATCAGTGGCATAATCCTTCTGGGCATTGCCAAAGGCCCCAAGCGTAAAGCAGGACTGGAAACCATTTATGCCTTTGTAGAGGGTACAATGGCCATCGTGCAACCTGAGAAAATAGTGTTAAGGTTGTTTCAGCAGATTCGGGATGAGGCGCATCGTTTTGCGATTAAAGGGCACCGTCAACGAAGGGCTCGGGCCCATGGTTCTATTTTAGAGGGTATTCCAGGCATTGGTCCCCAGAAACGCATGGCCATTTTGCAGCATTTTGGGGGTCTACAGGAAGTTTCGCAGGCCAGTATTGAAGCGCTTGCAGGGGTTAGAGGGATCCAACAGTCTTTAGCGGAGAAAATCTATGAACGGCTTCATGGTAGGTAAAAAATGATAGGTACAGTGAGTATTCCAAACTTTTTAACACTGTTGCGGATTTCCTTAATCCCTATTTTTGTATTGGTTTTTTATTGTCCTTTTGAATGGCACTATCTGGGTTCGACCCTTATTTTTAGTATTGCTGCCTTAACCGATTGGTTAGATGGTTATTTGGCCAGAAAATTAAAACAAGTTTCATCCCTGGGTGCCTTTTTAGACCCTGTGGCTGATAAATTGATTGTAGCGGTTGCCCTGGTATTACTCGTGCAGTCTCATGGTACGGCGTATTTAGCAATTCCAGCAGCCATTATCGTGAGCCGAGAGATTGCTATCTCTGCGCTTCGGGAATGGATGGCAGAGCTTGGTAAACGCAAGGATATTGCGGTGAAGGGTATTGGTCGTTGTAAAACAGCGGCGCAAATGATCGCGATTGTCTTGTTATTGATTCAAGACCCAAAAAGTGTTGGTTGGATTACTATTTTAGGCTATGTTTTGATTTACCTCGCAGCCATACTCACCTTATGGTCCATGTTTGTTTATTTGCAGGCTGCTTGGAAGGATTTAACCGATTCTGCCTATTCAGAAGGCCCCACGCAACAGAAACTGCCACTCGAATAAAGAACTGCTTGAATGAAGCGCCTCGCTTCGTATAGAATGCAGCCTTGTTGCGGGAATAGCTCAGTTGGTAGAGTGCAACCTTGCCAAGGTTGAGGTCGCGAGTTCGAGCCTCGTTTCCCGCTCCATTACTTTTATCTGATAAACGGCTGGGTGGCAGAGTGGTTATGCAGCGGCCTGCAAAGCCGTGTACGTCGGTTCGATTCCGTCCCTAGCCTCCACCTATTCTTAGCGCCCGGGTGGCGAAATTGGTAGACGCAAGGGACTTAAAATCCCTCGGACTAATCATCCATGCCGGTTCAAGTCCGGCCCCGGGCACCAATGAAATTGCCTTATTGAGCGCAGTGGCTCTATAAAGTGCCAAGTTCATTATAAAAATTGTAATGGGCATATTGCAGATTGCTTTTTTGCTTAATTGAGCTAAAGCCTTTAAAATTCTAGCTGTCTTAATAGAAAAGATTTTTGATTAATTAAGTCAACAAACCTATGAATGACAGAGCACCTCAGATTTATGTTATCGCAGGGCCTAATGGTTCCGGTAAAACAACGTCTGCTAAAACATTGCTCCCAGAGCTATTGAATTGTCATGAATATGTGAATGCCGATTCGGTAGCAGCAGCTTTATCGCCCTTTAATCCAGATGCAGTGGCCATGCAAGCGGGTCGCTTGATGTTAGAGAGAATCCATTATCTTGCAGGGCAGGGTGTTGATTTTGCTTTTGAGACAACCCTTTCATCGAAGGTGTTTATAAAATTTCTAAACGAATGTAAGAACAAGGGTTATAAAGTTGATATATTATTTTTATGGCTAAGCTCCCCGGAACTTGCCATTCAGAGAGTAAGAACCCGAGTTGAAGAGGGAGGCCACGATATTCCAGAGGATGTTATTAGGCGCCGATATTACGGAAGTATATGTAATTTTTTTACAGCGTATCAAAAGATAGCAACCAATTGGTTTTTATATGATAATCGCGAAAAAGAGTCACAATTAATTGCAAGCAAGATAGAAAATGCTAATGTAAATATTACCGATGAGTTACTATGGAAAGTAATTAATGAAGGATTAAAAAATGAAACAAACGAACGATAAAAAAGACGATTTTGATTTGGCTGCACGGATTGATTATGGCGTAAAGGCTGGTGTGAGAGAGGCCATCCTTAGGCATAAAAGAGAAGGCAGATCTATTTTTGTGGAAAAAAACGGAAAAATTATTGAAATCCCACCCGAAGAAATTTAGTAATAACGAGGTAAACTGTGAATAATCCATCCTTTATGACTGTTTCCGAAGCCGCCCGAGAGCATTTTCGTGCTTTGCTGCGCCAAGAAGAACATCCTAATTTAAATCTACGTATTTTTGTTTCCAAGCCTGCAACCCCACATGCCGATGTTTCTATTACTTTTTGCGCGGTGGGTGAAGATCTGGAGTCGGATATTGCTTTGGATTTTGATGATTTTACGATGTTTGTCGAAAAAGCATCCCAACCTTTTTTAGAGGAAGCGGTGATCGATATGGAGGTAGGAGCGCTGAATGCTCAACTCTCCATTAAAGCCCCCCATCTAAAAACGGAACCCGTTTTTGAAACCCTTAAGGACCATATCCAACATGTGATTGATAGCGAAATAGCCCCAGGTTTAGCCAGCCATGGTGGCAAAGTCGAGATTGTCGATCTGAGCGAGGAGAAGGTACTATCACTTGCCTTTGGTGGCGGCTGCCAAGGCTGTGGGATGTCTCAAGTGACCCTCAAGCAGGGGATTGAACGACTTTTGAAAGAACGATTTCCCCAAATACTCGATATTCGTGATGCAACAGACCATACTACGGGAGAGAATCCTTATTATAAGGCAGCGGAAGTAGGCAAGTGTGGGGGATAGATGCTTAAAAATTACGTAAGCGAACTCGATCTTTTTCTTAAAGACTTCGATCAAAAACCAGAGGCTCATTCAGAGGCTCGGGCCCACGAAGAAGCCAAGCATAAGCGCATTGCCGAGGCTAGAGATAATCCTCTTGTAGGAAAGCAAAATGTCGAAAACTAAACTTTCGGATGATGCGGTCGATGCTATTGCAGCCGTGGTGCTCATTGCCCTGGTTGTGAGTGTGCTGGTGTATTGGCTGGAGACGATGTAGATTTTCAATGCGAAAAACTATACTTCTCTCGTCGTATGCTCTTCTTATCAAAACCCATGGTCGTTAATAAAGCAAAATTATCGTCAATCATCATGGGGTTTCCACAGAGATAAACCAAATCTTGGGCAGGATTGGGCGCAAGCTTTTCCAAGACGATCTGTACACGCCCTAAATGCTCAAAATCATATTGGGTTTGCTTTGCCTGACTATAGCAAGCATAAAAACGAAAGTTGGGATGTTGCTTATCGAATGCTACGAAATCATCTCCAAATAAAAGATCGCTTGCATGTCTTGTACCTTGTATAACGACAACTTCTAAAGCCGGATTATTGGCTAAACGATCCTTAATTTGATTTAACATCGAACGATAGGGGCTTATACCGGTTCCCGTACCTACCAAGAAAATACGTGTGGGTTGTTCTTCTTTGAGCACCAAAAGACCATGAGGACCGCTTGCTTCGATACAATCACCGATGGCTAAGGCACTCAGATATTGGGTTGCAAGACCGCCTTCAACATGGGCACAGGTAATTTCTAGGGTATTGCCAGAAGGGGGATTCGCAATGCTATAACTGCGATTAACCATTTTATCCGTTCCAGGCAGGTGCAATGTGACAAATTGACCCGGAATAAAGTCCAAAGCTTGGCCATCTTCAGTACTAAAGGTGTAATGACCCACCTGTGTTCCTAAGCGTTGTGCTTTTTCGAGTTTATAACGTCGTTTTAGGATAGCCATTTGTTGTACTATGGGCACAAATAAGAAATAGATGGGGGTCTTGATACCATGAAACGCTGGATTAATCAACGAAATATCTTGCTAACTTACATGCTAATCTGTTTAACAGCCTGCAGTGCTAAGCCCCCTAAAGCCCCTATATATCAGAGCCCTATGGTACGACAAGGACAACCCCGGGTGGCGGTTGTTTTAGGGGCAGGGGGGGCACGTGCCTTAGCCCATTTAGGTGTTTTAAAGGTTTTGGAAGATGAGGGGATCCCGATAGATCTGATTGTTGGCAGCAGTGCAGGGGCCATGATAGGCGCTTTATATGCCGATTGCCCTGATGCTGAAAGGGTGAAGGAAAAGGTTATTGATCTCAAAAAAGAAGATCTATTAGATCCCTCTTTAGCCGGTCTAGTGATGGCACCCATTCGACATACAGGGCCTGTAAAAGGGGAGGCTCTTGAAAAATTTTTAACAGCGCGCTTAGACGCCAAAACCTTTGATGCATTAAAAATTCCGCTGGTACTAACTGCCACCGATATTGAAAATCATCGCTTGGTTATTCTAAAACGTGGGGCATTAGTATCTGCCATTCACGCTTCTGCAGCCTTACCACCGCTTTTTGCACCCGTAAAACGCAATCATCAAACCTTAGTCGATGGGGGAGTGATGGCACCGGTACCTGTAGACGTCGCTAGAACTTTTAATCCTCTTTTTATTATTGCCGTGGATATTAGTACGGCACCGGTGAAAGAGCCTGTGACAGGGGTGTTAGATGTGCTCGATCGTGCGTTTCAAATTTGTTTTTATGAACTATCCTATGTGCAGTCTAAGCAGGCTGATCTGCTAATACGCCCCAATATGAATGGTTATGGTACTTTTGATGATCAATACAATAGTCAGCTCTATGAAAATGGTAAGGCAACCGCCAGGGCTGCCATGCAGGACTTAAAGAAAGCGCTGAAAGTACAGGGTATTGCTTTAAAGAATAGGTGAGCTGGCTTTCTAGGGTTGGCCGCCCTTGCAAAAATTGACTTTTATAGACCCAAACCGTAGAATCGCCCGCAACGGACCCTATAAATCATTTAAAGAGGTTAGATCATGGCTGTTCAAAAGAGCCGTAGAACGCGTTCTACGCGTGGCAATCGTCGTATGCACGATAAATTATCACCCCCTACCTTGTCTATCGATTCAGAGACAGGTGAGGTTCATCGAAGACATCACCTAACACCCAATGGGTTCTATAGAGGCGTGCAGATTATTGCGGCCAAACCGGTGAAAGCAGTGAAAGACGAAACTGGAGAATAAACTTGAGCCTGTGCATTGCACTGGATGCCATGGGTGGCGACCATGGGCCGCGCGTCGTGGTACCCGCTGCACTAGAAGCGCTTTCTCTACACCCTGAACTGGTACTGATACTTGTTGGAGACCAGGCGCTGATAGAAAAGCATCTGGCACAAATCGGTGCCAGCCAAAATCCTCGTTTAAGTATTCAAGCCGCTACACAAGTTGTGTTAATGGACGATCCGCCCGCTTTAGCCCTTCGTAAAAAAACAGATTCCTCGATGCGTGTAGCCCTAAACCTGGTTAAAACAGGCCAGGCTCATGCCTGTGTGAGCGCGGGTAATACCGGTGCACTCATGGCAACGGCCCGCTATGTTTTAAAAATGTTACCGGGTGTGGATAGACCCGCTATTGTTTATGCTTTGCCAACCCTGACAGGCCATGTGCATGTATTAGATTTAGGGGCCAATGTGGATTGTGAGCCTAAAGATTTGGTTCAATTTGCATTGATGGGATCTATTTTAGCCAGCGTGGTTGATAATCATCCGAATCCCAGCATTGGTCTGCTGAATGTGGGATCGGAGGCCATGAAGGGCAGTGCGCAGGTTAAACAAGCTGCAGAATTATTAAGCCGTTGTGCTTCACTCATTAACTACGCAGGTTTTGTAGAAGGCGATGATATTTACAAAGGCAAAACCGATGTGGTGGTTTGCGATGGCTTTGTGGGCAATGTTGCTTTGAAGGTAAGCGAGGGTTTAGCTAAACTCTTTTTTCAATCCCTAAAAGAAGCTTTTTCTGGTTCTTTGTATGGTAAGGTTGTGGCTTTTTTTATGTGGCCTATTTTAAAGCAATTGAAGGCTCGCTTAGATCCCAATCAGCACAATGGTGCTAGTCTTTTAGGTTTAAAGGGTGTTGTGATTAAAAGTCATGGCAGTGCTAACATCAATGCTTTTAAGAAGGCGATACAGGTTGCTATTGTAGAGGCACAGAAAAACCTACCTGAGAAAATTCAGGCACAATTAATGAGCCAACTACCGAAAATAGCCGAATTACCCGAGCCCCCCTTATTATGAGTATCATACTGTGATTTATAGTCGCATCGTCTCTACAGGATCGTATTTACCTGCGCGCATTGTGAGCAATGAAGAGCTCTCCCAATCGGTCGATACCTCTGATGCCTGGATTGTAGAACGTACGGGTATTGAACAACGTCATATTGCAAACACCCAGGAAACCACGGTTTTTATGGGGGCCGAGGCTGCTAAAAAAGCGCTGGAAACCGCGGGCGTATCAGCCTCTGATATCGATATGATTATTGTGGCGAGCTGTACGGCCGAAAAAGCTTTTCCTTCGACGGCCTGTCTTATTCAAGAAGCGCTGGGTGTAGCTTCCATTCCTGCCTTTGATATACAAGCGGCTTGTAGTGGTTTTATGTATGCCTTGAGCGTGAGCGATCAATTTATACGTTCAGGCCAGGCCAAACGTGTTTTACTAATTGGCGTTGAGGTGATGACAAGCTTGGTGGATTGGACCGATCGCAGAACCTGTGTGTTATTTGGCGATGGTGCAGGTGCCGTTGTATTAGAAGCCAGCGAAACACCCGGTCTTATCAAAATACAATTGGGTGCCGATGGCCGACATAAAGATGTTTTATATGTGGATAAAGGCCCTGGATGCTTTGTGCAAATGCAGGGTAATGTGCTTTATAAAGTGGCTGTGCAGGTTTTAGATAAAGCATTACGACAACTACTCGATGATACAAAAACCGATTTATCTTCTATCGATTGGATGATTCCCCATCAAGCCAATGTGCGCATGATTCAAGCCACGGCAGAAAAATTAGGACTTCCTTTTGAGCGTGTGATGATTACGCTCAATCAACATGCCAATACCTCGGCAGCCTCTATACCTTTGGCTTTGGATTGGGGCATTCGTAACCAGAAAATCAAACGTGGCCAGAACCTATTATTCGAAGCGATTGGGGCTGGTCTTACCTGGGGCACAGGCCTCGTTAAGTACTAGGACCCATAGATAGAAAGGGGGGTATGAATTGACAGTGCTATTCCAAAACGCTACCATTCGCTCTCTAAATCGAGTGTCACTATGATAAATCAAAAATTGGCGGTGGTATTTCCAGGGCAGGGCTCTCAGTCTGTAGGAATGCTCCATAAACTGGCCCTAGAGGCCCCTGTGATTCTTAAAACCTTTGAAGAGGCCTCAGAGGTCTTGGGCTATGATTTGTGGCGTTTAGCCCAAGAAGGCCCTCTGGAGAAGTTAAGTCAAACAACTTATACTCAGCCTGCCTTATTGGCAGCGGGTGTGGCACTGTGGCGTTTGCACTTAGATAATGCACCCCTGAAACCCCGATATTTAGCAGGCCATAGTCTGGGTGAATATACAGCGCTCGTATGTGCCAATGCCCTGGGTTTTCAAGAGGCGGTACAACTGGTCGCCTTAAGAGGACAGCTTATGCAAGAGGCTGTGCCTGAAGGGCAAGGGGCCATGGCAGCTATTTTAGGTTTAGACGATCTTGCGGTCGCAGAACTCTGTGAAGCAGTCTCTTTAGAAAATCCTACAGAAACAGTAAGCCCTGCCAATTATAATACGGTGGGACAAGTGGTTATCGCTGGACATACCACCGCGGTGCACCGTGTTTTAGAACAAGCCAAAGCAGCCGGCGCAAGACGCAGTTTGCTTTTGCCTGTCAGCGTGCCCTCACACTGTGCCTTGATGAAACCTGCAGCGCTGCATTTAGCACAAGCCTTAGAAAAAATAGCTTTTCGAACACCCTTAATACCTATCTTGCATAATAGCGATGTGGCAGAACATCAAACAGCCTCTAGCATTCGTCAGGCCTTGGTGGAACAGCTTTCACAGCCTGTACAATGGGTACGAACCATTCGTTTGATCTTGGCTGCGGGCGTACAGACTGTTTATGAATGTGGTCCCGGTTCCGTACTTTGTGGGCTCAATCGACGTATCGAACCCACGATCGATTGCATTGGATTATCCAATAGGGAGACAGCCTGTGTCCCCGAATAAACGTGTTGCGCTTGTCACCGGTGCCAGTCGTGGTATTGGAAAGGCCATTGCCTTACGATTAGGAAAAATGCCCGATCTACATATTATTGGCACAGCGACTTCGGAACAAGGCGCAGAAGCCATTAGCCATTATCTAAAAGAAGCCCATATTGAAGGGCAGGGCATGGTTTTGGATGTCTCCAGTCTTGAAAAGGTTGAACATTTCTTAGAAAGCCTTAAAAATACGGTGGGTATGCCAAGTGTGCTCATTAATAATGCCGGTATTACTTGCGATGGGTTATTACTACGCATGCATGCTGAAGATTGGCTCAAGGTGATGAATACCAATTTAAATGGTACGTATTATCTGACACAGGGCTGTATTCGATCCATGGTCAAGCAGCGTTTTGGGCGTATTGTGAGTATTAGTTCTGTGGTGGGATTAACGGGTAATGCAGGACAGGCCAATTATGCCGCTTCTAAGGCGGGCGTTATTGGTTTTATCAAGTCACTGGCCCGTGAAATAGGATCCCGTGGTATTACCGCGAATATTGTTGCACCTGGTTTTATCGATACCGATATGACCCAAGTTCTACCCCAAGAACAGCAACAAGCTTTGCTAAAACAAATTCCCCTAGGACGTATGGGAAGTCCTGAAGAAGTAGCCCATGTGGTTGCTTTTTTGGTTTCAGCAGAAGCCGCTTATGTTACCGGTGAAACCATTCATGTGAACGGTGGCATGTACATGTCTTAGGTTTTTTTATTTTTTAGAGTTTTTTTAGTGTAAGGAGTGTCTCATGGCGAATATGACAAGTATTGAAGAACGTGTAATCGATATTATCGTAGCCGAATTAAGTGTCGATAAAGCTAAAGTGGTACCCGAGGCTTCTTTTGTAGAAGACCTAGGCGCCGATTCTCTGGACAATGTGGATTTGGTGATGGCTTTGGAAGATGCTTTTGAAACCGAAATTCCTGATGAAGATGCTCAGAAAATGTTAACCGTCCGAGATGCTATTCATTATATTAAGACGCATGTTTCTGCAGAAAGCGAATAATAGCTAAGCAGCTAAAGGGGGCATCGTGACAAGAAGGCGAGTTGTTATCACAGGACTAGGGATTGTTTCTCCCGTGGGAAACACGGTAGAAGGGGCCTGGGAAAACATTTTGGCTGGACGTAGCGGTATTCGTACCATCGATACCTTTGACACCGAAGGCTTTAGTGCTAAATTTGCCGGATTGGTGAATGATTTCGATATCACACCTTATATGTCACCCAAAGAGGCACGCAAGTGTGATCCCTTTATTCACTATGGTTTTGCTGCAGCTGTCGATGCTGTGCAACATTCAGGCTTAGAGCTGCATGCCGATCTAGACAAGGATAGAGTCGGTGTTTGTATTGGATCGGGTATTGGGGGTCTTTGGAATATACAAGAGACCTCTGATATTCTGAAGGAATCCGGACCGCGACGCATCTCACCTTTTTTTATACCTGCAACCATTATTAATATGATTGCTGGACATGTATCCATTCGTTATGGATACCGTGGGCCTAATTTAGCCATCGTTACGGCTTGTACAACAGGCACCCATAATATTGGGATTGCTGCACGTTCTATCATGATGAATGATGCCGATGTGATGGTAGCCGGTGGTGCAGAATATGCCTGTACACCCTTGGGTATGGGTGGATTTGCGGCAATGCGTGCTTTATCCACACGGAATGATGCGCCTACCCTTGCCAGCCGTCCTTGGGATAAAGATCGCGATGGATTTGTCTTAGGTGATGGTGCGGGTGTATTGGTCTTAGAAGAATATGAACATGCTATGAAACGTGGTGCTGTTATTCTAGCCGAGCTTGTAGGCTTTGGGATGAGTGCGGATGCCTTTCATATGACACGTCCCTCCGAAGGTGGGGTCGGTGCTGCAAGGGCTATGGAAGCGGCCTTAAGGGATGCTGCGATCGCGCCTGCAGAAGTCGATTATATTAATGCCCATGGCACATCTACACCGGCAGGTGATATCGAAGAAATTTTCGCCGTGAAAAGCGTGCTCAAAGAGGCTGCTACGCAAGTATCTATGAGTTCGACTAAATCGATGACAGGACATTTATTGGGGGCCGCGGGTGCTGTAGAGGCTGTATTTAGTATTTTGGCCATACGCGATCAAGTCGCGCCGCCTACCATTAATTTATTCAATCCTGATGAACATTGCGATTTAGATCTGGTACCACATGTTGCCAAAAAAAGGCCTATTCGTGTCGCTGTGTCTAATTCCTTTGCTTTTGGTGGCACCAACGGAACCCTTGTTTTTAAGAAGCTATGATCAAAAAAACGGCTGTCACGCTAGCCACTCTACTAGTAGCCGTTTTCCTAAGTGCAGCCTTTTTTTTTCACTATGCGAACCAATCTTTAAACACACCCTTTAATTTAGCCGCCGATACAGTATTCATTATTCCGAAACACGCACCTTTGCGTGTGATCGCTCAAAATTTGGAAAAACAGGGCATTTTAAAAACGCCCACTTTGTTTTTAGGCTGGATTGCGCTACAGGGTCTTCAAAATAAAATCAAAGCCGGCGAATATGCCATTACTGCTTCGATGACACCTATTACGCTTATAGAGGCATTCTGTGCAGGAAAGGTGATTCAACATGCGCTTAGCATTGTGCCTGGTTGGACCTTTGAACGTTTACGCTTGGCTTTAGATCAAGATCCTTCTTTAAGTCATGAAAGCCATGGTCTTAGTAATCAAGCACTCATGGAAGCCTTAGGGCATCCTTCTGTGAATCCCGAAGCACGTTTTTTTGCCGATACCTATTACTTTCCTTTAGGAACAAGTGATTTGGCCTTTTTAAAACGCGCTTATGATCGTATGGATCAACAGCTCAATAACCTGTGGGAAAAACGTTCGCTCAATTACCCTTTGGCCTCGATACATGAGGTTTTAATTTTGGCCTCGATTGTTGAAAAAGAATCGGCTTTTGATCATGAATATAGGGATATTGCAGGGGTTTATCTACGGCGTTTAATCATAAAAATGCCCTTGCAGGCCGATCCCACCGTTTTGTATGGTTTAGGACCCGATTGGAAGGGGCCGCTTACCCGTGCAGGGATTGCCAGGCAAACACCCTATAACACCTATAAAAATCAAGGCCTTCCGCCCACACCCATTGCCATACCTAGTCAAAAGGCTTTAGAAGCCACCTTCAATCCAAAACCCGGCGATGCGCTGTATTTTGTATTGCGTCCTGATAGACAAGGGCATGTTTTTTCTAAAAACTTAGAGGAACATGTGCGTGCGGTGAAACGCTATCGTCAAACCATTTCAAAAGGTTAACAATCATGTTTATTACTTTAGAAGGCATTGAAGGGGTGGGGAAAACAACCCATTTAGGTTTTATAGAAAGCTATTTAGCGCAGGCAGGGATCGCTGTTTGTAGCACACGTGAACCGGGAGGCACGGTGCTGGGTAATGAACTGCGAAATATTCTTTTGGCACCCAGGCAAGAAATCATGCATCCCATCGCAGAATTATTACTCATGTTTAGTGCGCGGGTGCAACATGTTGAAAGCTTGATTAAGCCTGCTTTGGCAGGACAAAAATGGGTGATCTGCGATCGTTTTGTGGATGCAAGCTATGCCTATCAGGGTGCTGGTCGTGGTATTCCCTATGAAACCCTTCGATCCTTAGCGCAATTAACACTGGGTGATTTTAGACCCGATCATACTTTTATTTTTGATGCGCCGGTTGAACAAGCCTTGGCACGCATGAAGGGTAGGGGGGTACCAGACCGTATAGAGAGCGAAACACAGGCTTTTTTTGAGCGTGCACGGCATTATTATTTGTCACTACCCTTGAAAGATCCCACACGCTATAGCTTGATTGATGCCTCTGGATCCGTGGAAGCCGCACAAGAGACTTTGATGAAACATCTGTGTGTTTGGGTCGAAAAGTATCAGGATAAAACATGCTAGAAGGCCCATTAGCGATACAACATCGATGGCCCAAAACAGGCTGTATTTTATTAGTGCATCAGGCTTTAAACTTGGCACGAAAAAGCGCTTTTGATTATGCTGAGGAACTATTGTCTACAAAGACATCTGCCAAAGTGCTTATGCAGGCCGGTAGCCATCCGGATTTTCGTTATCTTGAACCTGCTGTGGGATCCCAATGGATTACGATTGATGTTATTCGTGAATTAAGCGAATGGGCGACGCATAAACCCTTACTAAGCCAGCATCGGGTCGCGATTATTGCGGCAGCCGATGCACTGAATAGGCAAGCCGGCAATGCACTCCTTAAGACCTTGGAGGAATCGAGCGAACAAACCCTTTTTATATTATTAACCCATCAACCGGCTTTGGTCTTAGCTACGATTCGTAGTCGTTGTTATCGTTACGATCTACCTAGTCCAGCACAGACACCGGCAAGCATAGCAGCGCTTCTACCCTGGATGCAGATGGATCTTAGAACCCTGTCTGAGGCAGGGACTGATCCGGTGACCTTGACCAAGCAATGGATCGCTAAAGCAGCGCTTAAAGACCTTCTC
>CAMCTX010000027.1 GCA_945878715.1 Legionella genomosp. 1
AACCACTCGTTAGTAGTCCCTGTTTTACCCGCTAAATCTTTTCGACCCAGACTTTTAGCCCGTTGTCCGGTGCCCAGTTGAATAGCATCTTGCAGTGCAGAAGTAATAAGAAAGGTAATCTGTGGATTGATCGCGGGCACGGGCTGAGGCTTAGGGGCTTCATAGATTAATTTGCCCTGATAATCTTTAATGGTGGTTATAAAATAAGGCTCTACGCGATGGCCGCCATTGGCAAACACACTGTAGGCAGTTGCGACCTCTAAGGGGGTTAGCTGGGCGGTGCCTAAAGCCAAGGATAAATAAGGCGGCATTTTCTCAGCCTTAAATCCGAAGCGCTGTGCAAATTGAATCAGTTTATCAACGCCTACGGCACGTAATAATCGTACGGTCGCAATATTCTGAGAACGCATCAGACTCACGCGCAATCGGGTGGGGCCATAGAATTTTTTAGTATTGTTTTGGGGTCGCCAGGTAACGCCTGTTGTGGGATCGGTGTACACCACCGGTGCATCGTTAATGACACTGGCTAAGGTATAACCTTCGTTTAGTGCTGCTGCATACAGGAAGGGTTTGAAATTCGATCCGGGTAAGCGCTCAGCTTGTGTGACACGGTTAAAAGGACTTAAGGAATAATCAAAACCTCCAACCAAAGCCAAAATCGCCCCACTTTTAGGGGCTAAAGCTACCAGTGCACCACCCACCTGGGGCACTTGGCTCATCTTCCAGGATCCCGATTCATCTATGTCGGCGTAGATCACATCGCCCATCAGTACCACATCGGATGGTTTTTGGGGTGCCGGGCCTCGTTGATAGTTTTTAAGCTGAGGTTTGGCCCAAGATAATCCCTTCCAAGGAATATCAATATAGCGTCCGTCTTGTAGTAAGACTGCAATTTTTTGATCCTCAACACGCATGACAATCCCTGGTAATAGCCCATTGTATGTGGGGATGGTTTTGAGTTGCTGGCGCCAGGCAACCAGCTCCTGTTCAGCCGTTTTATGTTTAGATAACCTAAAATGATAAGGTGTTTTGCGATAGCCATGGCGTTGGTCATATTCTAACAAGGCACGCCTTAGGGCAAGATTTGCCATGGTTTGTTGTGCGCCATCAATCGTGGTGTAAACCTCGTAGCCGCCTTCATACAAGGCTTCTCCATAGCGTGCGAAAAGCGCTTGTCTAACCATTTCTGCCAGGTAGGGTGCTTCCACTTCTGTACTACGACCCCGTGATTGGGTTGGCAAGGGGGCATCTACCGCCGCCGCAAATTCCTTTTCTGAAATAAATTCATAGGAGAGCATGCGTTCTAGTACATGTTTACGGCGCTTATAAGCCGCTGCGGGATCATGTAGAGGATTAATGCTTGAAGGTGCTTGTGGCAGTCCTGCGAGCATCGCCATTTGGTCTAGGGTTAAGCGATCGACGGTACAACCGTAATAGATGTTAGCCGCGGCTGCAATGCCATAGGCGCGTTTGCCAAAATAGATTTTATTTAAGTACAAAGCTAAAATATCGTCTTTACTCAATTCTTGCTCAATTTTAAAGGCCAATAGAATTTCCGAGAGTTTGCGCGCGAAGGTTTTCTGACGGCTCAGAAAGAAGTTGCGGGCAACTTGCATGGTAATAGTACTACCACCCTGTTTAAGCGAGGCATTGGTGAGTAAATGAAAAGAGGCGCGTACCAAACCCCGTAGATCAACGCCTCGATGTTCATAAAAACGTCGATCTTCCGTGGCTAAAATGGCATGAATAAAGGTTTTTGGTACTTGGTCGAGGGCAATCGGTGTGCGTCGTTCTTCGCCAAATTCAGCCATCAATTGCCCTTCGCGCGTAAAGACTTTCAAGGGCACTTGTAAACGAATATCTTTGAGAACATCGACAGACGGAAGGGTTGATTCAAGATAGATAACGCCAAGGGTGCCCAAGACCAATACCAAACAAAGGCATCCCAGAAGGGCGCGCCATACAATGCGGAACAGTGTGTTCATTTAGTTGTCTACTTAATCATCTAAAATACAGAAACTTGTTCGATCATAGCAAATTGAACCACCAGAGGACTATGCCTAGTACTTCCTCCTCGACTTTTTTCAAGGGAATACTAGTATTAAGTTATAGTTCCCACCGTGGATAAAGAGGCAAAGGCAGTGTTCGGTTTTTTTAAAGTGTTAACAACCCCTCTATTTGGGCTAGATATTAGTTCATCTTCTGTGAAAGCTGTAGAAATAAGTCAGGTAGCTGGAGGTTATTGTGTAGAAGCCTATGGGATTGAACTATTGCCTGCTCAAAGTGTGGTGGATAGAAATATCAAGGACAGTGCTAAGGTGGCAACGGCCATTCGTCAATTGGTGAAGCGCATTGGTATTAGCCGAAAATTCTGCGCCATAGGGGTTGCAGGTTCATCGGTGATTACGCGTATTTTACAAATGAGCGCAGGCTTCGATGAGCAGCTCATTATCCAGCAGATCCAAACCGAGGCCGATCGTTATATTCCTTATCCCTTAGAAGAAGTTTACTATGATCACGAAGTATTAGGTATTTATCAGAAAAACCCAGAATTTGTTGATGTGCTTTTGGCGGCAGCGCGCATCGATACAGTCGATCTCAAAAAAAATACGGTGACAGAAGCTGGGTTCAAAACAACGATTGTGGATATTGAGTCTCTAGCGATTGAAAGAGCCTTTGCTTTGGCGGTGAATCATCTGCCAAAAAACGAGTTAACCCACCATATTGCCTTGATTGATATTGGCAGCACCAATACAGATATTTATGTTTTTCAAAATTTACGAACGATTTACAATCGTTCACAAGCTTTTGGTGGTAAACATTTAAGCGATGAAATCCAACGACGTTATGGTTTGTCTGAGGAAGAAGCCATTGCTGCACAGAAATATGGCGGTCTTCCAGAAGATTATACCACGGAGGTATTAGAGCCTTTTAAAGAAACGGTGGTGCAACAAATTAATCGTGCTTTGCAAGTTTATTTTTCATCCACGGATGAAGCACAAATCAATTTTGTAGCCTTGGCGGGTGGTGTTGGAATGTTGCCAGGATTAGATGCCTTGGTACAAAGCAAGTTGGGCGTTAAAACCTTTGTGGCCAATCCATTTTTAGAGATGCAAGTATCAAAAAATATTGATAAAAATATGCTTTTAGATGATGGGCCTTCTCTCATGATGGCCTGTGGTCTTGCGCTTAGGAATTTTAGTGATGAGTAATATTAATTTACTACCCTGGCGAGAAGATTTAAGGCAGGTTAAAAACAAAAACTTTTTGGCTTTTTTAACGGCTACGGTTGTTGTAAGTGGTTTTCTGGTGTTGTGCGCCGATCTGGGGTTGGGGTATAAAATAAAAGTTCTCGCTATGAATGCTGGCTATATGGAAGAATCTTTAAAAGTGGTGAATAGTCAAATTACAAAAATCCAAAATCTCAAGGCAGATAAGCAAGAATTATTAAATCGCATGAAAATCATCCGTTCTTTAGAGTTTGACAGGGTTTCTATTGTAAAATTGCTAGATGCGATGCCCAGGGTAATATCTAATAGCATTTATTTTACGGAAATAGATCGATCCGAGATCAAGAAGAATGATAGCGCTCAGACAGATGATGCAAAAAAAGCGATTTTAGGCGGTCTCTCAAAAATGTCTGGTAACGAAAACAAAACGACAGCAAGCGATTTTTCTCTAAACTTTGATAAAAAACAATATTTGGTAGTCGTTAAAGGTTTCGCAACGAGCAACAATGCCATTTCTGGATTGCTGAAGAATTTATCGGATTTAAAGTGGGTGTCTGCAGTGCAATTAAATCAAGTGAAAGAAGCCAGCAAAGAGAGCGCTCAAAGTGCTACGGGCTTTGAATTTACCGTGCAGTTTGTACAAAATTTATATGAAGCTCAGGACTAGACTATGGAATTATTCGGAGTTAATTTAGAAGAATTGGAAATCGCCCAGCTTGGTAGCTGGCCTCCTTTCTTAAGAATTACTTTGATCATTATTTTTTCACTTGCAACACTCTGGCTTGGCTATCTTTCTAATTTGAGTGGGCAATTGAATGACTGCGCGCTATTGGTTCAGAAAATAGAGCATGCAAAGCGGGCCTTTTCTGAAGCACAATTTCAGGCCTCCAATTTAGATGCCTATAAAAAAGAGGTTAAAATTGTCGAGGCGCAGCTTGCATCTTTGTCTGAAGAGCTGCCACAACAAAATGAGCTGGCAGGTTTTTTGGATGATGCTTCGCAACAGGCGGCAAGCGCGGGTGTAAAATTAATTGCAGTGCAACCCCTGAAAGATACAAACAAGGGGTTCTATTCTGAAACAGAGGTTTCTTTAAAAATAAGGGGGGATTATAACACGCTGGGTGTTTTTGTAAGCAATATGGCTGGCATAAAAAGAATTGTTACGATTCATGATTTTAAGCTTACAAAGAGTGAGGGTTCTGAAAACACAGATAGTGGGTTATTAGAATTCGACCTTAACTCGAAGACCTATTGGGCTGGCAAGGATAGGCATTTGAAATGAAATATTCTAGAGACTTCATTATTCTTTTATTACCGGTTTTTCTAAGCGGTTGTGCGCCGGAGGTGAGTGAACTTTTGGTGGACTATGTTAAAAATGTTCAAGAAAAAAAGCAACCTTATGTTCAAGATTTACCCCATTTTAAAAAATCAAAGCCCTTTAAATATACGGCCAATAAATTCCGAGATCCTTTTGTGCCTTATGAGATTGAGGCGACAACCATTACAACCAGTACTATTCCCGACATCAATCGTAAACGAGAGCCTTTGGAGGCCTATCCCTTAGAAACATTGGTCATGGTTGGAACCATAGAGCAAGCAGGACTTTTTTATGCTTTGCTAAGAGACGAGACGGGTGTTGTCCATTATGTGGGAGTTGGTAATTATATTGGACAGAACTCTGGAAAAATAGAAGCTATTTCATTATCGGAAATAAATATTCAACAGTTGGGGCCTGATAATCGTGGGGGATGGCATACATTTCCGGTGACCCTGTATTTAAAGAAGGCGACAAACAGCCAGGATAAACAATCTAAAGATGCACCATAGGGGATGACAATGCTATATAGAGTACGACGAACAACCATTTTTTTAGGCATTGTCTTTTATGCTGCTTTTCTAAGCCAGATGGCTACGGCAGCTGTCCAGAGTGCAACACCCATACCACGTGCACAGGTTATCACTTTGGATGACGTGGTTTTACGTGCAAACGAACAAAATAACATTCAGGTTGTGTTGCGATTTTCAGGCGCTGTCAATGTCCCACAAAATTTCTCTGTAGAAGATCCCCCAACCATTGCTTTCGATTTTGATCATATTAAAAACAAAACGTCCAGGGAAGCGCTTCAAACAATAAGCGCAACGGGTGTTTTGGAGAATGTTGATATTTTAGAAAGCGAAGATAAAACGCGTGTTGTTTTGAATCTTGCTAAGATGGTTACCTTCGATTTAAAAGTCAATCAAAATGAAGTTCTCATTGATCTTGATGCCATTCAATCAAGCGAGAAACCGATTGTTAAAAAACTTACAAAAAGTTCTGAAGCGTATAGCATTCAATCTTTTGATTTTCGTCGTGGCGATAATGGGGAAGGTCGGCTGATTGTTAGTCTTTCAAACACAAAAGCCTCTGTGGATGTTGTCGAGTCATTGAATCAAACCACCCTGGCTTTTGTGGGTGCTAGCATAGAAGATAAACTGCTTAAAAAATACGATGTGGTAGATTTTGCAACACCCATTCAAGGTTTTGAGATTACACGAGATGAGGGCGTTGTGAATGTGAGAGTGTCTACAACCGAAGATTATAATAAAATTGTGTATCAATTAGACAATCAATTTATACTAGAGGCACGCCCCAAAACAAATGATGATAAAGTGCTTGATAATACGGCAGGCAACTATACAGGCAATAAAATTTCCTTGAACTTCCAAAACATTGAAATAAGAGCTATTTTGCAGGTTATTGCAGACTTCTCTAAATTTAACATGATTGCCAGTGATAGTGTAAGGGGTAGTATTACCTTGCGGCTAGACAATCTTCCTTGGGATCAAGCCTTGGATATTATCTTAAAAAGCAAGGGTCTTGATAAACGACAAACAGGCAATGTGATGATGGTAGGTTCTTCCGAAGAATTGGCCAGTCGTGAAAAATCTGAACTTGAAAACCAAAAGCAAGCCCAGGAGTTGGGTATTTTAAAGTCCGAACTAATCCAAATTAATTATGCGCAAGCCGATGATATTGCAACCATGTTAAAAGACAAAACGAATTCCTTATTAACTTCCCGGGGTAATGTAACCGTCGACAAAAGAACCAATACGCTATTAATTCAGGATATTCCAGGGAAAATCATTGAAGTGAAAGCACTGTTAAAAAAGCTTGATATCCCCGTAAGACAGGTGGAAATTTCCACCCAACTTGTACAGGCTGATAAAAGCCTAGAAGATAGTTTGGGCGTACGTTTTGGTGGCGGCGCTAATGCAGGGTTCGGGCATAGACAGATTGGCATAGGTGCGGGTGTTGAACGTGCGCGTGCTATTGCCTCTACAGAGCAGCCACCGCCTCCTGACCCAGTTATGGCGCAAAGTGTCATGGCTACCCGAGGCACTCTGATGCCTACGGTACCCACTGTTCAAAATAGTGAAGGGTTATTTAGTGATTTAGGCGCGACTGCAACAGCGGGCGGCCTTGCGCAAGTAGGCTTGGCTTTGGCTCGCTTACCGAATGGTACTTTATTAGATTTGGAGCTTCAGGCCCTGGAGTATGAAACGAGTACTAAAACGCTTTCCAGACCAAAACTAGTGACCATGGATCAGGTCAAGGCTACTGTGTCAAAAGGAATACAGGTTCCTTATCAACAAGCTAGTTCTAGCGGTGCTTCAACAACTGCTTATCAAAATGCAGTACTTAAATTAGATGTAACGCCGCATATTACTGCCGATGATAGGATTTCGCTTGATTTAGATATCTCCAATGATACGGTAGGTACGCCACTTAATGGTAGTTCGTCTATTAATACCAGCAGTATACAAACGAAGGTGTTAGTGAGTAATGGGGATACTCTTGTATTGGGCGGTGTTTTAAGTATTGCAGACAAAACCACTCAGGGAAGGGTGCCGTTTTTTGGTAGTCTTCCCGTGATTGGTGGTCTTTTTAGAAATAAATACACAAGTCATGCACCTTCGGAATTGATTATTTTTATAACACCAAAGATTATTAATACGTTTAAGGATAAGGCTTAAGGGTTTTTAAAAGCACATCGCTCGCCATCGAAGAAGAGGGCAGGCATAGCCGGGGGGGATGTTTAATGATGGCCCCAATTACTATATAATCTATCCATGGATACACAGCATACTCAGAACACGGCGAACGTCCCCCATTCTGAACATCGCCTCATTCGTGCCCTATGGCGCCAGCCGGTCGATCGCACGCCCGTATGGATTATGCGCCAGGCGGGGCGTTATTTACCCGAATACAGAGCCCTTCGTCAACGCGCCAAAGATTTCCTCGTGCTTTGCAAGACCCCAGAGCTTGCCTGCGAGATTACCCTGCAGCCTGTACAACGCTTCGATTTAGACGCAGCTATTATTTTCTCAGACATTCTGGTGGTGCCAGAGGCTTTAGGGATGAAACTCAGCTTTGTCGAGGGTGAAGGCCCCCAATTTCAAGATCCCCTTCAAAATAGCCAGGCCATTCAACAGTTGCCCCGTATCGATGCAGCAAGCGAATTATCCTATGTGATGGAGGCCATTCGTTTAAGCAAGCAAGCTTTGGCAGGACGCCTACCGCTCATTGGTTTTGCAGGCAGTCCCTGGACTTTGGCGACCTATATGATAGAAGGGCGATCGTCTAAAGATTTCTCGAAGATTAAGCGCTGGCTTTATCAAGATCCTCAGAGTCTACATGCTTTGCTCGATCATTTAAGCCATACTTTGATTGATTATCTTAAAGCACAGGTGCAGGCGGGTGTCGATGTCTTAATGATTTTTGATACCTGGGGTGGGGTTTTGCCTTATCAGGCCTATCTGGATTTTTCGCTATATTATATGCAAATCATTGTTTCTGCCTTAAAGGTCGCCATGGCTTCTTCAGGTAAACAGACACTTAAAAAGGTTCCCATTATTTTATTTAGCAAAAATACGGCGCAGCATTTGGTAGCACAGGCAGCAACGGGTTGTGATGCATTGGGTGTGGATTGGACAACTTCATTATCAGTCGCAAGACAGTGTGTGGGTCATCAAGTAGCGCTTCAAGGTAATATGGATCCTGCAGCCTTGTACGCAGATCCCTTGAAAATCCAACAAGCTGTGAAACAAGTTCTGGATGATTTTGGTCCGGGTTATGGGCATGTGTTTAATTTAGGCCATGGCATTACCCCTTTGGTTGATCCCGAAAATGTACAAGCGATGATTGAAGCTGTGCATCACTATGGTGTTCAAAACCCTAGAAAAGAGGTCTAACAATGGCGTTGATGATAACAGAGGCCTGTATTAATTGTGATGTCTGCGAGCCGGCCTGTCCGAATCAGGCTATCTCGATGGGCGAGTCTTATTATGTGATCGATCCCAATCGTTGTACCGAATGTGTGGGGCATTTTGAAACGCCACAATGTCAGGCACTCTGTCCGGTAGATTGTATTCCATTGGACCCAGAACAGGTGGAATCGATAGAAGCATTAATGGAAAAATATCAAAAGTTACTCGCTTGATAATCGCATAATCTCTAGATTACGAATACTTCGTTGAGTTTTAAAGAGTTTATCTTCTATTCTAGATTTTGTGGCCTCTAAATCGGCCATCTCTTCTTCCATTAATATTAGTTTGTCTTCAGAAACTTTGCGTTTGGCTTCTTCTGCGCGAATATTCAAATCGGTCATTTTTTGTTCGCAGTGCTTTCTAAGCTCTTTTTCTACTTCGATAATCGATTCCAAGTGTTTGGTCCTTTCAAGGGCTTGCGTTAACAAGGTCTTTTGCAGCTCTACGCTTTGAATAATGGCTAATTGTTCTGTATTTTTTCTTTGAAGTGTATCGATTTGTTCCTCGAGCAATAATCGTGCGGCTTCGCTTTGACGTGCGGATTCCATCGTTTTTTGTGTAAAGGATTGCGCGGTTAATTTGGCTTTTTCATGCAGGGAAATTTGTTCTTGGGCCTCTTGAATTTTTCGTTCGGCTTCGCGTTGGATTACAGAAGTCCGACCGTCGGTCTGTGTTTTAATAATCATTAATTTTTCTTCAAGGCCTTTACGAACGCCATCCTCTTTTTCAATGGTTTGAAGCGCATTGTGCAGACGTTCTTCCAAGGCTTTTTTGGTGCGCTCTAATTCTAAACGCAGCTGCTTTTCTGCTAAAACTTGATGCTCGGCTTTGTGCGCCTGTTCTACCGCAACCTTTGCTTTTTGTATGGCAAAAAGGGCATTTTCTTCGGCAGATTTTCGGGCGGTTGCTTCATGCGCTTGCGCAACTTCTGCTTGACGGGCTTCTTCCAAGGCTTTGCCCACTTGTAAATCATGATCCAGTCGTAGGATATCTTGTTCTTTGGTTCGGAGTTCTTGCATTAAGTTATGAATGGCACCATTTGTTTCAAGTGGCTTATCTGTATTTTGTTTGGGATAGAAAAATCCACCAATGAGTACAGCCTCTGTTTGTGGGGACAAGGCTTGTTGCCTATCCATGGCAGCTTCGATGCCTTGGGTGTTGGTTGTGGTCTCCAAAAGAGGTGCTTCAAGGCTGGTATGCCAGGGACGGTGTATGCGTTTTTTAAACAGGGCTTTGTTTTGGGAGGCGTCGAAAGGACCCATGTTTTGCATTCCAATACTCCAAACAACAGTGCGTGCTCTGTTAGAGTGTAGGATGCAGGAAGTCATATATCAAATAGTGCTGTACGCAACCGCAATCGTAGCATGAGAAGCTTTGACCCGTCTGGCACGCCTACATTGCCAGCCTATGCACAGATAGAGCAGGGGTAAGCCATAAGGAAACACATACCGAGCAGTCCTGTAAAACCATAGGGGGGGTGTCAGGGGAACGGTTATCTTGGGCGCTGGTTTTTCCGCGATAAAAAGATCCGCATCGTTTAACCAATTAAAAAGATTATTGGCCAGTTGAAGATTGCCATAATTATGCAGCGTTGCATTGTTAAAACAGTGTGCACTACCAAGTAACACCACTCTTTGTGCACCCTTTCTAAGGCTCATGCCTAGGTTAAACGGGCCTTTTTCGTGTGGATTGCCTTGTAGATAGGTCTGTTCGTTGCTCAGGAGAATCGGTAGCGTTTCCCATCCCAGAGTAGATGCCTGTGTGGCTTCAATGGGTGTAGACCAGGGAAAAACGGTCAATTGATCCACCGTGTTTAAGGGATGCGGTGGATAGTGTTGGACCAGACTAATCGCACGATCAGGGGTTCCTAGGGCATGGCTTTGAGGGTCCATAATGAGCCCTCCAGACCAGTGTGCGCCCAGCATCACAGCCAGTGGCTTAAAACCAGCAGGCTGATCAGGGCCTGCAAACCATAATAAGTTTCCGCCCTTCTCTACATAACGCTTGATAGCAGCCATCTCCTGGGGTAATAAAGGGCTGCGTGGATTGGCAATCACCAACAATTGGGTATTATCGGGAATCGAGCCTATCGTCCCTAAATTCAGGGGTGCAATACGGATCCCTTTATTCTTAAGATCTTTGCTTAAGTTATTCAACCCTTTGTTATCTTTGCCAAAGGCATCGGCTTCTCCATGCCCTTCTAAGAAAAGTGTCCATTTTTCGTTGCGTCTTAACATTTGATAAAGAGCCTGCGTGAAAGGTTTTTGTCCCCAGCGTGCCTCATCGAGATCGATGGCTTTGAACTGGTCGGCACTTTTTAGCAGCAGATGGTGATGGCTTTCTAAGCCCAATCTTGTTTTTTCGGCAGGCTCTAAACGGTTGCGCGTGGCAATAAAATGGAGGTGCGGGCTATGCGCTTTGAATAAGGCCACCGTTTGTTTAACCTTGTCTCGAACATCGGGATCGGGACTTACCAGTTCTATGGTAAGCGGTTCATGTAGCGTTGATAAAAGCGATTGTGCAGCGGGTATCAGACTATTATAGCGATGATGGGTTATATCAATGGTATAGGGGTATTGATACCCTATCAGCAAGAGCATGATGCACGTGAATAGCGTGATCGTTGTTTTCATCGTTGAAAAAAAGACTCGTGTTTTAATCGCACTACACTGAAAGCAAGACAGCTTATCATGACCAGTATATAATAGATCAAATCTTGGCTGCTTAGGATCCCCGATAGACAATTTTTGCAGTGATAGATTAAAGAAAAATGGGCAAAATAATCACAGGCCGGATCCACCAATCGCCCCACCCATTCCAACAGGCTCAGGCCTAAAAGCACACTAAAGCTCAAGAAGGTCGCCATGAGCGGTTCTTTGCAACAGCTTGCCACCCCGATCGCTATACTTAAGATGGCGCCTAAAAACAGAAAAAGACCCATATAACTGGCCAGTAATTGGCCGCCATCCAAGGTGTGCTGCAGGGCTAGTAAAAGGGATAGTCCGAGTATAGGGAGGAGTAAAAAACACTGTGCCATAAAAGCCCCTAAAAATTTTCCTATTACAAGACTATGGGCCTCAATCGGCGCGCTTAAATAGAGCGTTAAGGTATGCGATTTTCTTTCTTGTGTGAAGGTGCTTACGGCTAGCAAGGGTGTGATGAAGAAAAAGAGCAAAACGGTCCAGGCAAATAAAGGATGTAATACCGCTTCAGTGATATCGACACGGGTATCTTGTTCTAAAAGAGAACGTTGGCTTTTAGCATAAAATTCTTCTAATAACCAATAGGCAATAAAAGATAAAAGACCCTGGCAAAAAGCCAGCAAATGAAAAATTTTACCGGATTTCCATAAGAGTTTGCATTCATGCTGTGCAAGTGTATAAATCATGCTGTATTCCTTGAGACTGAAAGCTTAAACGTTGGTCACACAGAGACTGGACTTCATTAAAATGGTGTGTGGATACAACCATGGCCGTGTGGGGTCTCAAGCGTGCTAACAGGGACTGAAAATGATGTACCTCGCTGGGATCTAAGCCATTCGTGGGTTCATCGAGCAATAGTACAGCAGGTCGGTGTAGAATAGCTTGTGCAATTCCGACTCTTTGCTTCAGTCCTCGGGATAATTGGTGTATGGGTACAGACGCGTAGGATTGTAGGCGCAGGTCTTCGAGGGCTTGGTCGACACGCTCTCGTTGTAGGTGCTTGGGTATGGCATGCAGTGTACTTACAAACGATAAATAGGCGATTATGCTGAGAGCTGGATACAAAGGCAGTATTTCTGGCAATAAACCCAGATATTGTTTGGCGGCAGGCCCATTACGGTGTATATCTAGCCCTTGTAGGCATACCCGCCCTTGGCAGGGCCGTATCAGGCCTGCTAGTATGTGCAGCGTGGTGCTCTTTCCCGATCCGTTCGCACCCGTCAGCACCAGGCATTGGCCTTGTTTTACAAGGAAGCTAAGATCCTGAATCTGGAAGGGATCTTGGATCCTCGCTGAGGATCTGGCTTTATAGCTTAGCTTTTCAACATATAATGAAGATGTTTGCATAGGTAGGAGTATAGCGATGAATTACGGTAAAGCATTCTGGTGGACCTGTGTAGTGGTCCTTCTGCTCATGCCCTTTATGGGGGCCGATCAATTCTATGGCGTATTAAATCTGTCCTGGTGGGGCTATATTGTGGTTGGCTTAGCATTCACGCATGTCACCATTGCCAGTGTAACTATCTTTTTGCACCGCGCTCAAGCACATCGTGCGCTCACCTTGCATCCTGTGGTGAGTCATTTTTTTAGACTGTGGTTATGGTTAAGCACAGGCATGGAAACCAAAGCCTGGGCTGCAATTCATCGTAAGCATCATGCCTATTGTGAAACGGATGAAGATCCCCATAGCCCACAGGTTTTAGGATTATCAACCGTTTTAAAACAAGGTGCAGAGTTATACCGCAGAGAAGCCAAGAATGTACAAACCTTAGAGCGCTTTGGTCAGGGAACGCCCGATGATTGGTTAGAACGACATGTCTATACCCCCCATTCTGCCAAAGGTATTTTACTGATGCTCTGCATTAATCTGTGGTTGTTTGGCATCCCCGGTCTTAGTATTTGGGCCTTACAAATGGCTTGGATCCCTTTAACGGCCGCAGGGGTTATTAACGGCATTGGGCATTATTTTGGCTATCGGACTTTTGATTGTGCCGATGCCTCGACTAATATTATACCTTGGGGTATTTTGATTGGTGGAGAAGAATTACATAATAACCACCATACCTACCCAACGTCTGCAAAACTCTCTGTGCAATGGTGGGAGTTTGATTTAGGTTGGTTTTATATTAAAACCCTAGCGCTATTAGGATTGGCTACTGTCAAACGTACGGTTCCTACGCCTAAAATTATCCCAGGTAAAAGCGCTATCGATGCCGAAGGCTTGCGTGCTTTACTCAGTAATCGTGTGCAAGTGATGACAACCTATTCCAAGGCCGTCATTCGACCTTTGATTAAGGTTAAGCAAGAAGATGCGCTGCGATCGGCTTATCATTTCAGAGAGCAGCTGGTACTTATTTGGTCTAAGACCACCGCTAGCCAAAAAGAGTTGCTGGATGCCTTACAAGAATGGTGTGCAGAGGCCGAGGCAACCGGCATTCAGAAACTCCAAGAGTTTGTTTCTTACCTAAAAGGCTACTCCATACCCCTTATGCACGCTGTCTGATGGCCCGGCCCCTTCCCGCTTTCAAGGGAAGGGGGGCCCTAGCGCGGCAATTCGCAAAAAATAAGCTATTCTACAAGAATCCATGCGCGATTAAATGCAAAGGACTGTAGCTTATATGAACAAGAGACACTTGCTTAAGAGAAAACCCTGGATACTCTCTATCTGTCTCCTGACAATCACATTGGGGGTACTTTGTGAGAGGCTTTTACCTCTTTTTTATCCCACCGTATCGATTACAGCGACTGCACAAAAACTGTTTAGAAACCCTTTTGCCTGCGGCGATGCACAGGTAAGTTGTTTTATTAATAAAAAAGTATTGGATCAGAAGATCAAAGCCGGGTTGGCTCCCTGGGCCAAAGAGCAAATACGAGAGGATCTGGGTAAGTTCCAGCCTTTTAAGCGATCGGATCTGGATCGCTTTCATAAGAAGCTCGATATGCTCTTTCGTTTTCAAGTCGAAAACCAGCAATTAAAAATCATCTATAAGGATAATCTCAATATTCTTCCAAGCTATAAAGTGCTTGCCGATCTATTTGAGTATTTAGTCAAAAATGGGTATGTAGCCGACACGGATTTCTTAATGGGTCTTGGGGATAATTTTATTTCCGCTATCAAACCTGAGGTCCCTATTTTTGTGTTTGCTAAAGATCTCGATGAACCTTTGGAACGTGATCAAGTGTTGGTGCCAGATTGGATGAATATGCTGCAAATGCCAACGTTACAGCCGCGCATTCGAGCAGCCAATAAACTATATCCATGGGCTGTGAAAGATCCATTGCTCTTTTGGCGAGGTGGGGATGCTTCAAGTACCGATTTCAGAAAAAAACTGGTGGGTATCTCAAAACAATCTCCGGATCGTATTGATGCAAAATTTGTAGACAAACAAACAGTAAAATTTGTAAAACAAGAAGATCATCTTAAGTATAAATACTTAATTTCTATTGATGGCGCGCGTGCCACTTGGACACGCTTTGTCTGGCATTTACAGTCTAATAGTCTAACTTTTAAACATCAGAGCAGGCAGGTGCAATGGTTTTATAAGGCCATAGAACCTTATATACATTATATTCCTGTGAAAGATGAGAAAGGCTTATCAGACGCACTGGCATGGGTCGAAAAAAATCAAGATCTTGTACAATCTATGGCACAGCAATCGACAGATTTTGTAGAGAATCATTTAACCTTAGAAGATATGGTGCACTACTATATTGTTCTACTGCAAGAGTATGCTAAGAAGATCGATCTTAAAGCATAATGGGCAATAACATGACATAAAGACCCTTGCTTTGTAAGTGCTGTTCAATCAGGGTTGCAGTATGATTGTGCAGCCAGTAGTTTAATAGCTTGTCTTTTTTAAAAACGATCTTGCCTGAAAAAAACACACTGTTTTTGTAGAGATGACGCACTTTTTTTGTAAGCGTCTCTAGGCCTTCTAAGACGTCCGTATGATTTAACTGATAGGAGGATGCTGCAATGGCTTGGTGATGACAATATTCTACAAGCTGATCTAATCGACACTGAAGTTCATCGCCAATGGCACAAAGATCGGCATTTTGATGGCCTGTTTCGCAACTGGGATTGTGGTTTTTATAGTTTACCTCGCCAACACCCAGAAAAATGAAATTGCTATAGTGATTGGGAAACAAGCTCAGTACTTTTTTCAAAGTATGTAAATCGGTTCCTAAGTGTTCCCCTACAATAAAAACAGCCGTTGATTGACTGGGGTCTAAAGGGGGTGTCGGGGCCAATGCT
>CAMCTX010000028.1 GCA_945878715.1 Legionella genomosp. 1
CAGTACCGATCTGCCTGTACCCGACTACTTAGCCACGCTTGAGCAGTCTATTCGAGGGCTTAAAATTGGATTGCCCACGGCCTTTTTTAAGGATCAGCCCCATCCGGGTGTCGCAGCGGCCACAGAAGAAGCTTTAACGCTGTTAAAAAGTCTAGGGGCTACGGTGCAAAGCATCGAATTGCCACATATTGCTTATTCGGTACCCACCTATTATGTGATTGCACCCGCTGAATGTTCTTCAAATCTCTCACGTTATGATGGGGTGCGTTTTGGGTATCGTTGCAAGGATCCCATTAATCTTGAGGATCTGTATAAGCGTTCCCGCACCGAGGGTTTTGGAACAGAGGTTAAACGACGTATTCTGATTGGCACCCATGTGCTTTCTAGCGGATACTACGATGCTTATTACCGTAAGGCCCAACAGCTTCGTGCCCTTATTGCACAGGATTTTGCAGCGGCTTTTGGCAAAGTGGATGTGATCTTAAGCCCCACAACCCCTACCCCTGCTTTTGCGCTGGGTGATAAAGCCAAAGACCCCTTAAGCATGTACCTCTGTGACATTTATACAGTTGGCGTTAATTTAGCAGGTTTACCGGCCCTTTCCATGCCCGGTGGTTTTGTGGATAAGCGTCCTGTGGGTATTCAGCTGATTGCCAATCACTTTGAGGAAGCGCGTTTATTGAATGTCGCGCATCAATTTCAACAAAATACGGGCTGGCATCAAGCCATTCCTGTGCTTTTTGGAGCAACCCTTTGATGAAAACAACCTGGGAAGTCGTGATTGGCCTTGAAGTACACGTGCAACTGGCCACACAGTCTAAGCTTTTTTCAGGTGCCTCAACCGCCTATGGGGCTGCACCCAATACCCAGGCCTGTGGTATCGATATAGCCTTGCCCGGTGTTTTACCCGTGTTAAACAAAGTAGCACTAGAAATGGCTGTACGCTTTGGTTTGGCCGTGCAATCGACCATCGCCCTACAATCGGTTTTTGCACGCAAAAATTATTTCTACCCTGATTTGCCCAAAGGCTATCAGATTAGCCAATTTGATCACCCCATTGTGCAAGGGGGTAAGCTTTGTTTTAATCTAGAGGATGGCACCGCAAAGACGATTAATCTAACCCGTGCCCATTTAGAAGAAGATGCGGGTAAATCCTTACATGAAGATTTTAAGGGATGCTCCGGGATCGATCTCAACCGTGCAGGCGTCCCCCTCTTAGAAATCGTCTCTGAACCCGAATTACGATCCGCCGAAGAGGCTGTGGCTTACCTTAAGGCTTTACATAGCCTGGTGCGTTATTTAGCGATCTGCGATGGCAATATGCAAGAAGGATCCTTTCGTTGTGATGCCAATGTCTCGGTAAGACCTACAGGGCAATTAACGCTGGGTACCCGTGCAGAAATTAAGAATGTAAATTCTTTTCGTTTTGTAGAAAAAGCCATACGCTATGAAATGGCCCGTCAAATCGACATCTTAGAAAGCGGTGGCACCGTGGTACAGGAAACACGCCTCTATGATTCCCAAAAAGATCAAACCCGTAGCATGCGTGCCAAAGAAGAAGCCAATGATTATCGTTATTTCCCCGATCCGGATCTATTACCTGTGGTGATTGATAAGCACTTTATTGATGCTATTGCCCAAACATTACCCGAATTACCTGCACAAAAAGCGGAACGTTTTAGAACACAATACAGCTTAAGCCCTTATGACGCTGCCGTGCTTACGGCAGAGAAAGCGTTGGCTGATTTCTTTGAAGCAACTGTAGGGGCCGGTCTCAGTGCCGGCCCTTTTGTCCTAGAAACCGCAAAATTATGCGCGAACTGGGTGATGGGTGAATTATTAGGTGCTTTAAATAAACATCATTTAGATATTACACAGAGTCCTGTTACAGCTGTACGCCTTGGGCAATTGGTACAAAGGATCTGCGATCAAACCATTTCTGGTAAAAGTGCTAAGGTACTTTTCGAAGCGCTATGGGAAAGTGGTGAAGACGTTGATAGCCTTATCGAAAAACGAGCCCTTAAACAAATCAGCGATCCCAAGCTTATTGCATCGATGATCGATACGGTGCTTGCTGCACACCCTAGCCAATGCGAGGAATATCGTAAGGGCAATGAACGATTGTTCGGGTTTTTTGTGGGCCAATTGATGAAAACAGGGGGCGGTAACTTAAATCCTGAAATGGCTAATCAGATTTTAAGGCATAAACTCGGTAATAACTAGCAATTAAAGCCCTCTCCCATTACGGGAGAGGGTCCCGCGTAGCGGGGGGTGAGGGTCTCAGAAACATGCAAGGTGATCGATCATCCTGATCAACCCTCATCCGGGGCTATGCCCCACCTTCTCCCGAAACCGGGAGAAGGATAACCAAGTGCTAGCTACAATCGCATAAATAAACCCAAGCTCACACTCTGACCATTGCTTAAAAAGGACTTAAAGCTAGGATCGACCACATTGCCGATGCGTAAAACGCTGGTATTTTCAAAACGCCACATCAACCGCATGCCCACATCCCCTACCAAAAAGCTTTGGATCCCTAGACCCAAACGCGCAGCAGCATGTGTACTACCCCTTAAGGTGCCGAGTGATGCAAGGCTTGCATCGCCACTTACAACCGCAATATTGATGGCAGGTTTAATCATCGCAACACCAAAAGATAATACTAATTCTGGACTTTGATCCATAATCTTGTTTAATGGCACCAAAAGATTGAGATCGGCATAGGCTGTTTTTAAATGTAACCTGCCTTTTAATGAGGCTGCTGTGGCACCCGTATTTACACCCGCAAAAGCAGTGTTGGCAGGTACAAGCATACTCTTGGATTTATCTATGCCCCAGCCATAGCCTAATTCGTAAGCGATATAAGGGTGTACACGCTGCCCCGCATAAAAACCCAAGCCTGGTGCAGTGGCAGTGATGAGGGGTTTCCAAGGCCCTTTAACAGGGATCCAGCTTTGTTTAAAATCAAAACCCGCAAAGGTATCCCATGCTGATTGATTACCTAAATAGTTGGGATTCTCTGCTAAAGAGGGCATGCCCAGGGCATAAAGCGATGATGCGCTTAGCCAACATACTAATATAGCCAGAACCTGTAATCGCTTCATGCTTCACCTCCATGTTTACCTGAGTATAAACAAAGAAGCAAAAAAAAACCTGGTTTGTTACCAAACCAGGTTTTTAGAGTCGTTCTTAAGTGTTTAGCTTAGAACTTTACAAAGGCACCAACGTTTAATGTTGTGCTGTCTTTTAGAGGACGTGTGGTTAAAGCACCACCGTTAGCCCTTAACGCTTTACGGTCGTCGCTATTCTTAAAGTGGGTATGCTTTGTGTTTTCCCAACCTAATTTAGCTCTTAGACCTACCATGTCGGTTACCATGTAGCTGGCACCAAGACCTACACGTAGAACGCTCTGATTCTTGAGTGCATAACCAGCAACGGCTGTGCCGTTAGCAGCTGTGATGCTCAATTTAGGCATGACATAGCCATAACCCACAGAACCGATCAACTCGACACAATCCATGACGGGCAGGAATCCTACTACATCAAAGAATGCGCTATTACGACGTAGCTTGGTCGTTGCACCAGGCTTTGCACCACTACCAAAACCTGTAGCTGCTACGCCATCAAAACGGGCTGCAATATCAGCTGTTTTGCTTTGGCTCTTGGACAAATTGTAACCGGCTTCTACACCAAAGTTTTCATGAAATTTTGTACCAACGTACAAATTCGCACCTGGAAAACTCTTGGCCACCAAGGTATCAAAAGGGGCCTTAGCCTTCATCTTGGTTAGTTGAAAATCGGCACCAATATAGGGATTGATATCCCCGAAATCAGCGACAGCGCTTCCGGCAACAGCCAGCGCACCGGCGATAACAAGACTTTTTGCTAGTTGTTTCATTCTATGTATCCTCTCAATTAACGTTAATTTCAAAACAAACACGTGTTTTCACGAATCTGAACACGCAATCTAAAAGCTTTTAGACTGCCTGTCAAGCTCTACCACACGGGACTCCTACTTAGATAGTCGGCCCCTACAGCAAAAACTTAAGGACAAGATCCCCAGCTCTGAAAGGCCAGTCTACCTTAAAATAAAGCCAATGGGAACCTTTTAGGTATAGGCCAGGCTTAGGCGATCCAGACCCCCAAGGTCTTTTAAGGTTATTTCCCGTGTAAATCCCTGCTTTTTCATCAAAAGCCGTACAGCCAAACCCTGTGTAGTACCATGCTCTAAGACCAAACAGCCCCCCGGTTTTAAGAAAGCAGGGGCTATGCAAATAATCTGATGCAGGTCTTTTAAGCCATCCCTACCCGCTACTAAAGCCGCTTGGGGTTCATAGCAAAGCCCATCTTGCTGAAGGTGTATATCCCCTTCTTCAACATAAGGCGGATTACTAACAATAATATCAACGGCGCATCGCTCCGATCTCAAAGCAGAAAACCAATCGGAGGCTATCCACTGAATATTTTCCAACGATAAAGCCTGGGCATTCTGCTTGGCCACGCTTAAAGCCGCTTCGGAGCGATCGAGGGCAATAATCTGCCAATGAGGCCTTTCAGTCGCCAGTGCTAATGCAATGGCACCACTGCCGGTGCCTAAATCAAGCACTTGATAAGCATAGGAATCCTCTGCAGGAAAACGTGTTAATAGTGCTTCTACCAAGCACTCCGTTTCGGGCCGCGGTATTAATACATGCGCATTGACCATCAGGGGCAAAGACCAGAATTCTTTAGTACCGACTAAATAAGCGCAGGGTTCACCCTGTGCACGACGCGCGAGCAATGCTTGAAAGGCTTGGATCTGCGCTTCAGAAACAACTTGTAAAGGCCAGGTTAATAGATGGGTTCTGGATACACCCAACACATGGGCTAATAACAATTCTGCATCTAAGGATGCGATGCTGCGCGCTAAATCGCTCTGTAACAATCTTTCTATCACCCCTGAACCCTCATCCGACCCTGCGGGCCACCTTCTCCCCTTAGGGGAGAAGGAATACCAAAGTCCTTGTTTATGGCAATGATCCTTCTCCCGGCTTCGCGGGAGAGGGAAAAGCACGCCAAAGCGCAGCTTTGGTGGCTAGGGTGAGGGTTCATTCCTCACTCACGGTGGCTAATTGATCCATCTGATGCTCACGCACTAAAACATCAATCACAAGACCCAGATCGCCTTCGAGAATTTCCGGTAGCTTATAGAGGGTGATAGGAATACGATGATCGGTTAGACGCCCCTGCGGAAAATTATAGGTGCGGATCCGCTCGGAACGATCGCCACTGCCCACCAATGCACGACGGGTTTGGGCCTCTAAAGCATGCTGTTTATGCTGCTCTGCTGCTAACATTCTGGCTTGTAACAAGGCCATCGCGCGTGCCCTGTTCTTATGTTGAGAACGCTCATCCTGACACTCCACCACTGTCCCCGTGGGTATATGGGTGATCCGAATGGCTGAATCGGTTTTATTCACATGTTGCCCACCCGCACCACTGGCACGGAAGGTATCGATACGTAAATCATTTTGATTGATGAGAATTTCATCAATCGCCTCCACTTCAGGTAATACCGCCACCGTACAGGCTGAAGTATGGATCCGGCCTTGGGATTCTGTGAGTGGCACTCTTTGCACCCGATGGGCACCCGACTCAAACTTTAAGTCGGCATAGACTCCTTGACCGATTAAACGCAAAATAATTTCTTTAAATCCGCCCTTTTCACCGACGCTCTGATGGATACATTCGACTTTCCAGCCCCTTTTTTCAGCATAGCGACTATACATTCTAAACAGATCGCCTACAAATAAGGCGGCTTCATCCCCCCCTGTCCCTGCTCTAATTTCTAGATAAATATTACGCTGATCATTCGGATCTTTGGGTAATAGTAAAAGATTAAGGGCATTTTCTAGATCTTCTACCCTTTGTTTGGCAGGCTTGTATTCCTCTTGAGCCAGCGAACGCATACTGGGATCGCTATCTTTTAATAGTTCCTCCACCGCAAGGATGGCATCAGCAGCTGCTTGATAGGCTTTAAACTGTTGAACCAGCGGTTCTAGCTCGGCATATTCCCGAGACAAAGCAATAAAACGCGCATTGTCTTGTATAACAAGAAGTTCACTTAACAAATGCCCCAGTTCTTCATAACGTAAAACCAGACTATTGAGTTTATTCTGCAGGGATAATTTCATGGTTTAATTCAAACAACTCTTTTATAAAGGTTAATAAATGATTTTCACCGCTCAACCCTGCAGCACGCAAACGATGGGTGGGTGCATGCAAAAATTGATTGGTTAAATGATAGGCCAAACGTTGTAGTGTTTGTGCGGGATCGTTGCCACGTTCTAAGCGATCTAAGCTATCCGCCAGGAGTTGATCCCGTAATAATTCAAATTTTCCTCTAAAAATAGCCACCGTCTCAAAAGAATCTTGGGCTTGCAACCACTGCATAAAAGTGCTGGCAGCCTCTTTAATCCAAACTTCGGCACTGTTTGCAGCGGCTTGCCTAAGCGCTTGATGCTTGGCTAAGACACACTGTAAATCGTCCATACAATATAAATAGACATCCTCCAGATCCGCAACCGCAGCATCAATATTGCGTGGCACACCCAAATCTAGCATGACCATCGGCTTGCGCTTACGTAGGCGCAAAGCTTCTTTTATCGGTTCTTTCATCAATAGCGGCACAGGACTACGGGTTGCACTAATAACAATATCGGCTTCTGATAAATGCTGCTTGATCTGTGGCAAACCAAAACCACGTGTCTGGGTGCGTTCTGCAAAAATCGCTGCAAAAGCTCTTGCCCGTTCTGCCGAGCGATTGGCAACCATCATACTTTTTACACCCATCACACAGAGTTGACGCGCAATGGCCTCTGCCAATTTTCCAGCGCCGATTAATAAAACCGTGCTTTCTTTTAGATTGGAAAAAATAGGCTGTGCTAATTTGGCAGCCAATTGCGCCATCGAAACGGAATGTGTACCGATCGCTGTACGGGTTCTAACCACTTTGGCCACCGAAAAAGCATTTTGAAATAAACGATCCAAATACTTACCGCTAAGGCCAGCTGCCTGCGCCATCGCATAAGCCTGTTTCACCTGACCGATAATTTCAGCTTCACCAATAATAAGTGAATTTAAACTACTTGTGACCTGCATAAGATGTTGAACGGCCTCGAAGCCCTCGTAGGCATAGGCCTGTTCTTGCAACAAAGGATTATCCTGCTCAGGATGACCTATCAGCATATCACTCAGGGTCCTGGGATGCTCTACCTCGCAATAAAATTCGGTGCGATTACACGTGGACAGCACCACCACCGCACGCACCACACCGGCCTCTAGGAGTTTTTGTCCCTGCGCAATCGCTGTAGGGGCATCGAAAACCAGCTTACCGCGCATATCAACCCCTGCGCGTTGATGATTAATACCCAGTGCCATTAAAAACATAAAACCCAAGAACCCTTCAGCTTTTGTGCGACCCGCCGATGAATAGTGAAACAGAACTCACCATGGATCTAAAACAGTGAGCATATTAAGTAACCTTTTTAGAGTATATCTGCTTATCGGCTTCTTGGCGATGATGCCACTCCCTGCAAGTGCAAGCGATGCCCTCTATCCACTGCTTGTGGCAAATATTGCCGAAAGTCGAGGGCTCACGCAGATAGCACTAGAAGAATATCTAAATGTTATACGTCTAACGAAAAATACCGCCCTTGCAGAACAAAGCACCCTGCTCGCCATCCAACATCAGGATCAAAAAGCAGCACTGGCCCTCTCTACTTTATGGGCACTGTATGATCCCAACAGCCTTGATGCACAGGTGGTTGCTTTAGTCCTTCATCTTGAAGCATCTGCCGAGCAAGGCATGCCCTATTTAAGCCGCGCCATCGAAATAAATCCAAAACACGCCACGGAAAGCTTGCATGAGATCGGCAGCCTTTTGTCTGATAATGGCCTACAACACTTACGGACGGCGGCCTTAAAACTAGCCCGATTAAAACCCCAAGATCCTAACCTACAATTGATTGCTGCCTTAAGTGCAGCGGCAACAGCTGATATACGACATGCCGTGCTTTTTGTGAATCATGCACTTGCACATCAGCCTGATTTAACAGAGGCCATCTTACTCAAAGCCCGTCTCATTCAACACGAAGAGGAAAGTGAAACGGCTGCCTTGCGATACCTTAAAACCCAAATCACAGCCTTTCCAAACGATACAAAATTACGCTTTTTCTATGCCAATGCCTTAATGGATCATGCAGAGGTTGATCAAGCTTTTAAGCAATTAGCCGTTCTTTCAAAAGACACAACCTATGGTGGCTTTAGTGCTATTGTAATGGGTGATTATTATTTGCAACAGCATAAACCGCTTAAAGCAACAAAGGCGCTTGAACAAGCATTGGCTTTTGACAATGCCAAAACCAGTGCGCAGTATATTCTTGGCACCGTTGCCGAACAGCAAAATCAGCTTAAAGAGGCAGTAGAGTGGTATTTAAAGGTAGATACAGGACCGTATCATATTGCTGCACGTTTAAGGGTGATTGACCTATTGAAAAAAGAAAAGGCCTTTGATCAAGCGATGGCCTATCTTGAAGAAGCTAATCCTCAAACCTTAGAAGAACAAAAACAATTATTGTTGCGAAAAGTCGAGCTTTTACAGCTGAGCGATCATGTTGAAGAAGCTTTAACGCTAGCCCATAAACTCTTACAAAGCCTGCCTCATGATAATGACCTTTTAGAAACACTACAAGGCTTTAATATTCCTTTACAAGCCAGCGATTGATTTCTTTAGAAATTTAACACTCTCTTTAATATTATCGCAAATAGCCAATTGATCCTTTTTTTCTTGAATACCCGCACGTTTTAAGGTTTCGCGTGGTTGTTCTTGCACCTCTGATAAAACGACAAAAATACGCTTCTGAAATAAGGAAGCCAAACAGGATTCCAAGGCTACCAAACCACTAATATCCATCGTAGGAACCCCCCGCATATCTAAAATAACGGCTTTTAGATCGGCACTGTGTTCACGCAAAGTACTCATGGCTTTTTCGGCAGCCCCAAAAAACAAAGGTCCTGAAATACCATAGATCATTACATGACGGGGTGGACGTTCATGTTTACTGCCTTTGGCGGCCTCCAATAACCAACGTCCACCCGTAATATTGGCCATGCGTTTCATAAATAAAAGTGCGGCTAAAACCATACCCACACCGACCGCCAAGACCATGTCTAATAAAACCGTTAAACCAAAACAAATGAGTAATACCACCACATCACTTCGGGTTCCCACCCGTATAATGTGCAGGCAATGTCGATAATCGAAAATATTCCAGGCTGCCATGAATAATAAAGCCGATAAGGCTGCCATCGGTAAATAAGAAAATAAAGGTGCGAAGAGCAGCACGACCAACAAGATACACAGGCCATGTACCATGGCCGATAAGGGAGAGGTCGCACCCACCCGTACATTGGCTACCGATCGGGATAAGGCACTGGTCGCCGTTAAGGCACCAAACCAGGGTAAGACTAAATTACCAATACCATGGGCAATTAATTCTGCATTGGGATCATGCTTGGTACCCCGCATGCCATCCAGTACAACGGCACACATGAGCGCTTTGATTGCGCATAGCATTGCAATCGCAAAAGCCGATCCAAACAAAGCACGGATCAGCTCAAGATTAAACAATTGATCCATCGATAATAAGGCCGGTAATGTTTGTGGGATCCCACCATAGCGTGACCCAATGGTTTCAAGGCTTAGATCGGGGAAGATCCTTGTTAAAATAACCCCTAAAAGACTGCCCAGAACCATGGCAACTAAATGACCGGACACCCGTAATTTTAATCGGGGCCACAGCAACATTAAAGCTAAGGTAAAAAGTCCCACCAAGGTATCACCTGGCTGCCAACTAGGAAAAGCCTGATAAAGCCCGACCACACGATCTAAGAAATGCTTGGGCTGAACCAAAAGATTTAAGCCAAAAAAATCTTTGATCTGTAAAACACAGATCACCACCCCTGTGCCGGCAATAAACCCGGTGGTCACTGGATAAGGGATAAATTCAATCACACGTCCTAAACGTGCTAGGCCCATAATAAGAAGCATTAAGCCTGCCATCCAACTTGCGACAATAAGGCCTTCTAGGCCATACTGATACACCACGGGATAGATTAAAACGGAGAGTTCGGCCACCGGTCCGGTTACACTGAGTTGGGATCCGCCGAGTAGCGCAATGAGCGGGCCTGCAATGATCGCCCCATAGAGCCCGTGTTCGGGGGCTACGCCACAGGCAATGGCCACAGCCATTGTCATAGGGATGGCAAGCATAGAAACAGTGAGGCCGGCGATTAAATCCGAACCTAAATGAGCAGCCGTATAGCCCTGCCGCCAGCGTTCACGCCAAGCGGTCGCCAAAGGAAGCTGCGAAAGAGTGGTTTTTAGCCATGCCATTGTGAGAGATTATAAGCGCCCATCCACAAGAATGGCTATGGGTATTTTTTGTAGAGTACGATACCTAGCATGTATATGAGAATGTCATTCAGTGAAAAGGATACAAAATGAGCATAGATAATACATTTCAATCGCCCTCTTTTCTAAAAAGGGGCAGATCTTTGCTTCTGCTCTGTTTAATGCTTGGCTGTTGTGCAGGTTGTTCGGTATTGCCCTCAGGCACACACAAAAACCTTGTTGTTCCTAAAGCCGCTACAGACCATACAAAGGTTGTCACAACGCTTGTAGCCCCTGAAAAAGCGTATTTTACAGTACTGGGCAAGGCCAGTCTGAGCGATGGTAAACGTCATACACAGATTTCGCTACGCTGGCAGCAAAGGGGTGAACACTATGTCATCAATCTCTATGGTCCTCTGGGCCATGGTGCGGTACGTCTTAGCAATGCTGCTAGCCATTCATCTGCACCCGCTGCTAAGCCTACCAAGCATTCAAAAGCCCGTCGCTCGGCCATCGTCTACCAAGATATGAAAGGCGAAGTGCGCAGTTACGGATCTGCCGAACAATTGCTAGAGAAAGAATGTGGCTGGAGGCTCCCTATCGCAGGGCTTGAGTGGTGGCTACGTGGTTTACCCAAGCCTCATGAAGCGGCGATCATTGTGAGGGATAAAGCAGGTCTTATCACCCAGATAGAACAAGATGGCTGGAGCATTGAGTATCTCAGCTATCAATCCATTGCGGGAAAAACCTACCCCCACAAAGTGTGCTTAAGCTTTGATAAGCTCCGCTTGAAATTTGTGCTGCGTGACTGGCATATTGACACCAAGCCTCCCGCCTGAACATAATGAGCTCCTTTTGGGGCGTCGCCAAGCGGTAAGGCACAGGGTTTTGATCCCTGCATACCTAGGTTCGAATCCTAGCGCCCCAGCCAATTGCTCAATCTTTTCTATTTTTCTATCCGGATAAATACCGTGTTTGATAGTACCCTGTGGTCTGGTAGTGCCCATCCTGCGCTCGCACAGCGTATCGCGGCCTATCTGAATGCTCCCCTATGGCCAGTGCCCGTGCAACCATTTGCAGATGGCGAAACTGCTATTCAGATCCCACCCTCGCTTAAGACAGGCACACTCAGGATTGTGCAATCACTGTGTAGGCCGGTGAATCATCATCTCATGGAACTTTTATTGATGGTGGATGCAGCCCATCGAATAGGCTGCAAACACATGACCCTGGCGATACCCTACTTTGCCTATGCCCGGCAAGACAGCAGTGCCAAATTGGTCGCCGATCTCTTAGCTATACGCCCTATTGATCGGATTATCACCCTTGATTTACATCATGCAGGGTTAGAAAATGTTTTCTCAATGCCTGTAACCCATCTTCATAGCACACCTTTGTTTGCAGAAGATATTCAAAAAAAACTAGCTACCGATTGTACGCAGGGTTTAAAACCACTGATTGTTTCACCCGATGTGGGCGGTGCACACCGCGCACAAAAACTTGCAAGTTCTTTAAAGACCGACTTCACCGTGCTTGATAAAAAGGCTTTAAAAAATCATGCGATAAGTAACATAAGAAACAGATTCTGTATCATTGTGGATGATATCGTAGATACCGGAAAAACTGTATGCAATGCAACACATTTTCTAAAACAACAAGGCGCCGGCCCTGTTTTTGCTTATGCGACACATGCAGTATTATCGAATAATGCCCTAGAGATATTGCTCGAATCTGATATTGATAAACTGGCATTGACGGACACCATTCCCTTATCGCTTGTGAATCAACAGCACTTGAACGAAAAATCCAACCATACTAAAAAGCTTGAGATACTCAGCGTTGCAGCACTGTTCGCAGAAGCTATTCTATAAAAAACACCCGAAAAACCCATAAAGCTTGCATATTCAAGCAATTTTTTGTTTGCATACCCTAGAAAAACTTGTTAGCATCCTTGCGAAACAAGAACGATAATAAACCTTAAAAATAATAATCAGAGCATTTACACCGTTTAACAATAAGAACTGGAGACTATTATGAGATTGGTACTTGCAAAATATCAACAACAAAAATTTCTTTCGGACCCCAATAAAAAAAGTCTTTTTTTCTATTTTCAGAGGGCTTTAAAACAAGATGAAAGAGGAAACATAAAGGAAGCCAAAAAATTATATGCTTTAGCGAGCCTGAATGCTGAAAAGATGATCCCTCAGGCCGCCTATAATTTAGCTTACATTTATGAAAAAGAAAATAATATGGAAAAAGCTACAAAATATTATGCGCTGGCCAATAAAGGCGGCATAACCCATGCCGCAATGATTGTTAAAGGAGATGCCGTGACATTCTCTGAAGAGGATGCTAGAAACATCGCTCAAGCGCGCGAATATCTTAGCAGCTTTAGACCTTAAAACCGCCCTAAAAAGCGCAGATCGTTTTCGAAAAAAAATGTGATGTTTTTTTGATGGCACTTAAAACAGAATCATTTAAAAATAAAATCGGAGCTTTTCCATGCATATGTCCCCATTGTTAAATAGGCAATTAAAACTGATCGATTCGACTAAAGGCATTGAAAAAGCCAAATACCAATATGAACTTGGTCTATGGTATGAACAAGGCACACATGCACTCAGCAAAAGACCTGATCTTGCTATTGTTTGGTACAAAAGAGCTGCAAAAAATGGTCATCGTGACGCAATGTATGCGCTTGCTACTGCCTATGCCAATGGCAGGCACGGACTCGAAAAAAGACTTGATCTTGCCCTGCGATGGTTTGAAACAGCGTCAAAAAATGGTTCTATTGAGGCACAATCTAGGCTTCCCAATGCACACTATGAGCTTGCGATGGCCTACCAACATGGCACATGTGGTGTAGAGAAAGATCTTGAGCGCGCTCTATATTATTACAAATTGGCTTCTGGAAAGGGCCTATCTGAAGCATCCTATAATCTAGGTCTCATTTATAAAAAACAGGCTCAACACATACAAGATGCCCTATACTATTTTAAAATAGCCTCTTTTCAAGGCGATATCGATGCCGCCATTGAAATAGAGCATATTTATAAAGAGAATCCTGCACTAAGACCCGAACCCCCTAAGCCCGCGCTTAAACCTTCTTCTCTACCACCCGGTTTTAATCGTCAGCGTCGTGTGCCATCACAGAGTATCAGTGACATGCATATTAATGTTCATCTGCTACTAGGGCAAACAAAACCTCCCGTGCAAATAGCCGAACCTCAACCCTTTGCTGAAGCTGCTGTACTAACCCCCGGTTTTAATCATCATCAACAATCAACAAGAGATAATGGTACACCCGATAAAATGCACGAATTGAAAATGCATCTTGATCCGAACACTAATCCTCAAAAAGAAAACAAACGAGAAAATCCGCCACTTACACGAGGAAAGAAGCTTCCGCCTATTCCTGTTTTTTCAAATGCGCTACCCACAACAGTTAAATTTTAATACCCTATAACAGGGCGATTGCATCTTAAAAGACTTTACACGTGCTAAGACAATGCCTTATTAAAATTGCTCTAAAAAGCGCAGATCGTTTTCGAAAAAAAGTCGAAGATCGTTAATGCCGTATTTAAGCATGCTTAAGCGTTCGACCCCCATGCCAAAGGCATAGCCTGTATAAAGGGAAGGATCCCAAGCATCAAGGCCTGGAGAGCCGTTTTCTAAGACGATGGGATGCACCATGCCACAGCCTAGCACTTCCAACCAACCCGTATGGCTGCAAAGCCTACAGCCCTCTCCTTTGCAAAGGGTACATTGTATATCGACTTCAGCCGAAGGTTCGGTGAAAGGAAAATAAGAGGCCCGAAACCGTGTTTTTAAATCGTCTTCAAAAAAAGCTTGGAGAAATTTTTGCAAGATGGCTTTTAAATGCCCAAAATGCACCCCTTCATCGACCAATAAACCTTCTACCTGATGAAACATCGGGGTATGGCTCAGATCAAAATCACAACGATACACTTTGCCAGGCACAATCATACGAAAAGGCGGTTTGCCAGCACGCATGGCACGGATCTGGACCGGTGAGGTATGGGTGCGTAGTAAATGACCATCCGGAAAATAAAAAGTATCATGCATGGCACGGGCCGGATGGTGTGAGGGAATATTCAGCGCTTCGAAATTATGAAAATCGTCTTCTATCTCAGGCCCTCGCTCAATGCTAAAACCCTGCCCTCCAAACCAGCCCTCGATAAAAGCCAGCGTCCTTGTAATAGGATGCAGATAACCGCGATCCATACCACGACCGGGCAATGTTACATCAATAGCAGGGGTTTGATTTGATAATAATTGAGCTTCTAGGCTTTCTTTCTGTTTTTGAAGAAGATCATTTAAATGGTCTTTTAATGCGTTGAGTTCCTGACCTTTTTGACGACGCTCGGCCTCTGGTACAGAACCCAATTGCTTTAAAAGCAGCGTAAGACGCCCCTGCTTTCCCAAATAGTCAATACGCAGCTTCTCAAGCGAAGCCGCTGTCAAAGGACCTTTAGCCTG
>CAMCTX010000029.1 GCA_945878715.1 Legionella genomosp. 1
CTAAAATAGCTTTACCTTTTGCATTAAACCAATAGCCCTGTTCCAGAAAAAGCTTGGCGATGTTGATGTGTCCATTCAAAATAGCAGCAACCAAAGGTGTATGCCCGTTTTGGTTTAAAGGGTGAACATCGACCCCTTGTGCTAGAAGATAGCAAACCAGTTCTGGTTTATTACTGGAAGCGGCCACATGAAGTGGTGTGTCACCATCTTTATTCGCATCTTGAAGGGGGGCATCATAACCCACTAAAAATGTTAATAAAGGCAAATCACCTTGTGCACAAGCAACATGTGCAGCGGTTGAACCACAATCATCTTTTGCACGAATATCATGGACACTCAAATAATGTTCCTTTTCTATAAAAATATTTACAATATTCAGATGTCCTGCTAAAAGAGCAAGCGCTGCAGGTGTATGCCCCCTTTGGTTTAAGGCGCAAACCTCGATTCCTTCTTGTGCTAGAAGATAGCAAACCACATCGGGTTTGTTAAGGGAAGCTGCCACATGGAGTGGTGTATCATAACCCTTTACACCTTGAAGGGATGCACCTAATGTAACTAGCAATTTCACCAAATCCAAATCATCTCGTGCACAAGCAACGTGTATAGGTGTACAGAAAGCATCATCGATTGCATTAATATCAGCACCGCGGTTAATCAATCGTTGCATAAAATATTCGCGATCGGGGGTTGTTAAAAGCATGGCGTAATGGATGGGGTAACGCCCATACTCATCTGGAAGCATAGGTATATTGGTTATGAATTCCAACAAAGAGCCAGCAAGTTCTAGGGTGTTGTTGGCACAGGCTATATGAAATGCCTTGGGACAGGCTTCTAGTAGATGATCCTGCCAATCGCGATTCCAGGCCTCTAGACCCCTAAAATCTTGTTCAACGCAGAGTCTGAATAGTTTATAATAATCCGGATGTTTATTTTGGCTAATTTCCCCTTTTTCTTGTTGTTGTATTAAAAAATATTCGGGTGTCCCCAAATCAACAGCCAATTTTAAATTAGTTGCTCTCACAAAAAGCTTGTCACAATTTTTCTGGATGGATAGTAGTATTTCTCGCCCTCTTTTAAGAAAGTCTAACACCCATTTGGGGGTTAAATGGGTGCCGAATGTCATATTGATATCGAATCCATCAGGGAGTGCTAAATGGGTTGGTGTTTCAAGTGATGCAAGGGCTTCTCGATATTCTTGGTTAATATCTTCAGCGGCCTTCGTTGAAAAAGATTTTTCTTCCAAAAGTTTTTTTAAGAGGTGTTGCTGAATGGTTTCATAGGGGTCTGCCTGGCTTTCACGTACTTGAGAGGGTAGGCTAAGAGGCGCAATGGCTTGAGGGGCAGAAGGAGTTTGTAGCGTGATTATGACTGTGTCAGAGCATTCTTCTTCATAAGCATCTATTTGTGTTTGGGCTGTGTGCGGCGTGGAAGGCAAGCGCCATTTTTTGTGATTTTCAATATGAGATTGACTTGGAATAGCAAATTGATAGTCTTTTCCTAAGACGGGGATTGTTTCAATCATGATTGGATATTGATGGTCCAAGGTTTTTATCATATCCGGATCAAATGAGTCTGTATTCAATAATTTCGAAGCATAAGTGTATTGGCTCGTACAAATCATCAGTATTTTACTGTCTTTATCAAATAGATCCCATATACCTTGAAGATAATTAGCGAGAGACAATGCATTATTATTGCCTGCTGCTTCTATGAGGGCAGGACGATCGTGCTCATCTATGATTAAATCATCGGGCAATGCCAAGATGAATGTTATTTTTTCTTCGGGCATTTTTTCTAAGTGCGTAGCCAGCAAGTTTCTATCTAGAGGGCTCAGCCAAACACCATGCCTAAAAAAAGTTATAACGGTTTCTTGATTATCTTCTAAATCTAGAATAGCCCTTGTTAAAGGTGAATGTCGGTCTTGATTAAGAAAAAAAGGATTGGCGCCATGGGTTAATAGAAAGGTTGCGATATCCATATTGTCGCGAACGGCTGCAAGATGAATAGGCTTTAAGTGAAAATGACCTTCTTCTATCAGGCCATCTAAGTGAGCCCCTTTTTCGTATAAAAGCCTCACTAAATCTAAGCGATGATATATCACGGCAATATGCAAGGGTGTGCAAGCAAAGGGGCCTCTGGCATTCACATTGGCACCTTTTTTTAAAAGATAGTTTAAGCATGCTGGGTTTTCGCCCTTTCTAGAGCCTATCACTGCATAATGAATGGGATAATAGCCGGCTTCATTTCGTAGTTGTTGCATATGGATAGTGCCTATTAAAAAATGAAGCATTTTCAATTGATTGTTGGCGCAGGCTATATGCAAAACTTCTGGCGCATGTGTTGTTAAGAATGTCATACGATCGTGTGGTTTTATTTTGTCTTTTTTAAAACGAGTTATTAACAGGCCTTTGTCGCCTTGTCTTACAAGATTATAATAGGGTTCTTGATAGGCACTAAAAGTCATTCTTTCTAGAATTGTTTTTTGCTGGTGCCATTGATGAAATATTTTCTTGCGTGTTTCTTGATGTATTTGGGTTTGTAAAAACACCTCGTTCATCACTGTTTCGCTAAGACTCGTACAAGCGATAGAGGCTTCTTGTAGCAGAACTTCAATCTCGCTCTTATCTTTAAAGACGGCCAGTGGGCTGAGGGCGGGCTTCCATGTTTGGTACATAGGCAGTTCCGTTTCAAATATTTTCTTTTTAAATTTTTCAATTTGCAGTTTTTTACTGTCTTTCTGTTTTATGTCAATAAAGCTTTTTGTCTCAGGGTCGTAATCTTGGTCTTTATGTTTTATTTGTTCTTCGAAACTTTCAGAAAACTCCTCAAAAAGTTTCCTAAGATCAGCTTGATATTGCTTGTTAGCTTCTTCTAAAATAAGGGGGTTAAAAGATTCTTGGCTTAGAAGGTTAACGCAAAACTGCAATTGTGCGGGGGCAATATTGTGATCACCGTTTAAAGACGATAAAATGGCCCATTCTTGTTGGACAAGCATTGGTTTTTTTGGAGGGGTCCATGTGCTCAAATTTAACAGGGCTATGGTTTCCTCGGAAAGTTCAGTATTATTTTTTAATAGTTCTAAATGATAATCTTGTATGGCTAGTCGATATTCAATGCCAAGGTCTTCAAAAACCGCTTGATTAAAAGTTTCGCTTTCCAGAAGCGCTCTATAACAGGTTATTTGCAGTGTGTAGACATCGATAGCGCGTGCAAAATGATCTCTATGCTTGGTGGGCATAAGGTTTTTTGATAGGATATCGGCTAATGAGCGCTGATTGCTGCCTTCAAGATCTAATCGAACCTCATCTAAGAAGGATTCTCGTGCATCTGTTTCTGGTAAGCTTAGCATAAAACATCCTTGTTTTAATCATGAAAAAGCTTAGAAGATCATAAGTGCTTTAAGGTTTTAAAGCAATGGGTCAGAACGCCACGTTAGTCAGCCGAAGCGTGCAGGTGGCCGGGTGAGGGTTACTTTTGTTGTTTTTTGTACCGTTCGTAAATCTCTTCGATTAAGGTTTCAACCACACTGGCACTTTGGGTATCGGTAATCAGATCGCTTTTCTCTTTGAGGAGTCGCATACGTTCTTCCACTACCAAGGCTGCAGAGCCATTGGGATAGAGGCTTGCCAAAAAGCGTCGGGTTTCGGCCGCGCCGATTTTTTCATAAAGGGCATTGCGGATCCGGGCGTCTTCAGCCGTGGTATTAAAGGCCCATAATTCAATAGGTCCAATGGTATTGGTAATCAGCTGGGTATTCACACCCCATTTGGTAGAAAATTGCGCGAGAAAAGTAGCACCACCGGCTCTTGGGCCATGTACCCGCGTTTCAAGCGCAATTCTTGCAGTTTCTGATAAACCAAAAACCTTGGTAGAGCGTTCAATAGCTTGTTTAGGACCTGCATCCATAATAAAGACGGAGGTGGCAAATTCGACCATAATGGGATCGAAATCTTCTAAGGACTGTGAAATAAGGGCGACTTGTACCCGCCATTTTCGACCTTCACGCATATCCACAATCACCTGATCACGTACGGCCTTGGCTTTAGAAGTACGATGGAATTCATCAAAGACAATCCGTTTAGGATCTTCACGAATATCCAGAATGCGTTTTTTGTGGTGTTCATGATAAATCGCGGGCAAATCTTTTAACATGTCATCGGTTAAGTAATAGTGTCTGGCTAAAATATAACGGGCCAGCATATACATAATGGCTGTTTGGCGATCGGCTGCTTCACCCCCTGTTTTAGCCACTTCATCCAAATCTAAAGACACAACCCGTGCTTCGCCTAAATCAAAGGCGGTAGGTCTGGCCAACACAGGGTATTCGCGGATCGCACCCGAAATCATACGCCCAAAGGCATTAATAATGGGCTCGCCTGTAGGACTGTTAATGGCACCATACAGATCGGCCACCGTTTGCGAGCGGCAAATGGATGCCGCATCTGCCAACAAAGGTATGGCATAGCGTTGTGCAATACTGGCTTCATGGGGATAGCCCGCCTTAAAAAGTAGATCGGTAATTTCCCACCAGGTGGTGTGCGAATCGGTGGTGATGGCTAAATGCCTAATAGCCTCATCCACCAGCGTTTCTAGGTTGGCTGTATAAGGCCTAGGGTTGCCGTTATCTGCCAGGCTCTTATAGAGTTCATCTACCACCATGCCAGCCATATCGGAGATCCCATCATAGGCATTTTCTTGTCCAATCGGGGTGCCTAATAGCGTCAAAAAGTTCACGAGGAAGGCTCTATCTTGTGGCGAAGGGAAGCGTGCACCCAACTGTGTATCAAAAGGATTAATCGCCATTTCAGGTCGCATATGCATGCGATGATAGGCCACTAAATGCTGTTTTTCTTTGGGTAAGGCCTCGCGTAAAAGGGAGATTAACCCACTGGAAGAGGGGCCTATATCCACGATAGCAATATACGGTAATCGATTAATGCCGCCTGATAAACATAAAGCCAAATTCATGGCATTTGAAAGGACCGATTTACCCGAGCCAGGTCTTGCGTAAATAAGATCAATCCAAGTTGTTTGTTGGGTTGAACCCGGTTGATAGGGCCAGGGTTTGCCATCTAAAGAACGAAATAAGATAGCGCCTGTTTGCCAAGGGGATGCAGGGCGTGTAAAAGGCAGCATCGTTGTTACATCCGAAAGCGGTGCGATCGAGGCATTGGCCACACTTTTAGTTGAAATACCAAGCGCACTGGAGATCATCCCGGCATAAGCATCGCCCGATATCTCGGCTGTTTCACAATAGCCCCAGCCCTGAATGGCCTTGGCTAATTCGGCAACCCTTAAGCGTAGTAGTTTTTCTTCCCCCACTTTAGCCCAGGTGCTGGCACTCACTTGTAAGCGTACCACGGCATCATCCGTGTTGACTTGTAGATAACGTAGCTTATCAATCCCATTCGCAATTAGACGGTTATGGGCATGGGCAAAACTTAAGATGCTTGCCAGGGTCGATTTAAACCCTAGAGAACTTAAGCCACCACTTTCTAACATAAAAGAAATACGCCAGGGAACCTGTGCTTGTAGGACGCGGTTAAAAAGCACCCCAAAGCTGGTCACTTCACTCGGAAATAGATCAATCGTGACGGTGCCGTAAAGGCGATCGCCGAGTCGAACCGTGCGTAAATCGAGGATCTCGCCATCCCTCGGAATTAATTGGCTGGCTAAAGGCGGCCAGAGTACATCCGAAAGCTCGCCTTCAAAATTTTTGCTTTCTCGCACCGGGATTTTATCGCCTGGCAACGAAGGTTTCCAGCGCGCATCGGTAAAATCGGGATCGATACTGGCGCGAATGGCTTGACAGGCCACATGTACTTGTAAAAGTTGGCTCATCAGGCCAAGCCCATTCAGATCGCTGGTAAGCGATCGGATAAGCGCCTCATGGGCATCGCGTAATTCTGGAATCGCTTGCAAAAAACGTTGGGCATTGCGTATCAAGGGCCAATGCTGCCCTTTCATACGTGCGGTCTTATCCTGCATTGATTGCTCGAATTGAGCCTTGGTAAGACTATTGGGGTTGGACCAAATCACAAAGTACAGCGATTCTGAGGCACAGTATCGATAAAGCTCTGTCACACGTTCAGAAAACAGATCTTCTAAGGATAAATCTAATTGACGTGCCGTTTGGCGGGCAGGGGCTAACATGGCTTCCAGATCTTGGGTCACTGTTTCTTTATCATGCCTAAAGAATACTTGTATTTTATGGCCTGGACGTGCAATAAAACTTTGTAAGGTTTGGGTAAGTGCTTGATGCATGCGTTCAAATTCTTCAGGACCTACCAAAAAGGTGGCGCCTTCAATTTTAATCACTGACACCAGCGAGCCATCTTTTCCAACCAAAGTATTGATGTCATCGGCCGTTTCGAGTTCGCAGTAGCTTTCTGAAAACTGGCCTAAGCTATTACCCAGCCATATTAAAAGACCATCAAAGGACTCTAAAATTGTGTCAACGATAGCCACAGCGGATCACCTTATAAAGGAATATTGGCGAAAACGGTTGATTTCCAATAGCTTGCCTCTTCTTGAAAAAATTTTCTAATGGGCAGTAATTTTAAATCAAAAAATAAAGGATGATTCTTTTGTTCGGAGGTTAATTCGCTGTCGATCAGCGTTTGCCCAAAGAGCATCGGTATCTGGGTACCCGTGCCAAAAAGGGTTTCAACCGCTTGTGCACGGTCGGACAAGCTTAGGTAAACAGCCTGCAATTTACCTTTGTAAGGAGATTCACGCAACATGCTACAAAACAGTGCACGACAAAAATGGTTGAGATCGGCTTGATTGATCTCAGGCAGATAAATAACCGTACCAAAGCCCTTGGTATTTTTACCCAAGGCATCCATAAAAAAGCAGGGGCTACACAAGCTACAAGCGGTTGCAAGATTAGACAGATCATTGTTTTGATAATTCTGATCGATATTCACGACCACTTGGAATTGTTGGGATTTAAAACCACAATAGCGACAGCTGTAGTCGTCGCGTTCCAAGACCTTGGTGGCCAATCGCAAGAAAGATTCCTGCGATTGGCGTCCTGCAAAGGCCTGCCAATTGCCCTTTTTGGCGCTTAAGATAATGGGTAACAGGGTTGTCATTTATTTGCCTACTAAATCCTCTCCGCCCCCTGCAGCGCCGGCAGAGACTTTACTTGAGCCAAAGATGGACTCACCGGCTGTGTTTAAGATGCTTGGTAAGAACAGTAAACAAGCCGCCACAACGATCATGACTACGGGTTTACTTAAGGGCACCTGTTGGGGATTTTCTTTATGCGCTTTCAATTGTAAGATTCCTGCCATCGCAAAGCCAACGCCCGCAACATAGGATAAAACACTTAAAAGCTTAGCCACCGCATTGGCCTGAGTGGTTACCGTTTTAGCGATGGCTGTTAAATCACCACCACTGCCTGCGAGGGCTAGGGTGCTGAAGCCTAGCAGGGCTGTGCCCAGCAATACTCTCGTGCCTGTCTTCATAGTCTGTCTCCTGTGTACAAAAGATTTCTCAAAAACTACTCTCATTATGAACCAAAAATCGTACTATAGATAACATTGGCCGCTGCCACGAAGTTCATGGCCACAACACCCCCAATAATATGCGTGAGGCCCTTGCCCACAACCCCGGGTTGGGAACTATGGCCCGCCGTGCCAGAAATAATAAACCATCCTTTTACAAAGGATAACAGGCCTAGGAATTGTATGTACATGACCAGGGTATTGGCAATAGAAACCCATTGTTGGTTAAAACTATCTCCGCCCATATAACCTAAGAGGGACGATCCCGATCCTAGGCTACTATAGCTCACGCCGCCATCGCTAAAGAGGGAAGCCCCCCCACTCCCGAACAGAGAACTGGTAATCACATCGGTAGAACTGGGCAAATAGATGAGTGCGGCCCCTACCAAAATTTTCACCATCGGGCCACTCAATTCTCCGGGTTGACTTTGTTGGGTGGCGAAATTACCCATTTTTTTCATCATCATCAGTCCGCTAAAGATTAAGTAAACACCGGCTGTATAGGAAATGGCTAGGAGCATCATCGTGAGTGGTGTGATGACCCTCTTGAGGTTGGACATGATACTGGCTATATCAGGCATGGCAAAGGCCTGTTGGTGGACCAATAGTAATAGCAGACCAACTAGCAGTCGAGAGGATTTTTCGAACCTGGAAGGCGTTATTAAAACAATCTTGTTGTAGGGGCCGGTCTCAGTGCCGGCCCTGTACCAAGATCCTTTAACGGAATGTAACCCCAGAGCTGGTGAGCACCAGGCCGTGGGCCGCATCAATAACCAGCACTTTGCCATAATTCCCAAGGCTATCTCCTTCTGCAACCGTAATGATGGTGCCTTTGGTCGATTTGAGCCATGCCCGTCCTGGGATGACTGCATGAACTTGGTATTCAGGATTCTCGATATCCACCATCTGTTGTGCCTTCGTTTGTTCTTGGGGCACACTCAGCACTGGGGGACGATCCAGACCTTCATCTTTTAGGGTATCACGTACTTGTGAGACCTGGTTTTTAACACCACCCACATCCTGTGATAATGCAGAGGTTGTATTCGTGAGCGTAGAGAGGCGTTGATCGATGATGGCATTCGATGTTGATACGCGTTGATCCATTGTAGCAATCGCTTGATTAAGCCGCTCTAAATGCAAAGACATATCGTGGGTATAACTATCAAGATAATTAATCTTACCCAACATGGTGTCTATTTGTTGATTCAGGGTTTTCAAAGCATCCTGTAATTTCCCTACGAGTTCTGTGCTAGGGTTCGGTGCTGTTTGTACAGGTTCTGCATGGGGATGAGGCGGCACAAAAAGGGCTTTGTGTGCTTCTGGGATCGCTGGTGCTTGCTTATCGGTTTCAGCAAAAGCCTTATCTAATTCTAAGGTACCAGGCTGTACAGGGGCTGCATGCGTCTGTTGTTGCTGCACGGGTAATGATGGTTGACTCTGTGTGCCCTGTAAGGGCGCAGACGGATGCGCGATGGGATGTTGTGGTTGCGGTTGCGGTATGGGTGTTTGCACAGCGTGTTGTGGCGCTTCTAAGGGCTGTATAGGTGCTTGTCGTAAAAAACGATAACCCACCCCTGCAATCGTTCCAAGTACCAAAAAGCATAAGCCAATCAGCACGCTCTTGTTAAGCGGGCGTCTTTGCGTTGTTTGTACAGCATCAAGCTGGCCGTGCTCGCCGAAGTCAAATTCTTCGTTCATGCCATCAAGATCGGGATCATCTGGGGACTGCGAATCATGCATTAGGTTTCACTCACATCATCTAAAACAAGCAAACCAAAGCCTGTGCCTTGGTCTACGGTAATGGTATTGGGCGTATTAAAATAGCTGCTTGTTGCGGTACCCATATTCTGACCGACCTGGCCTAAGGCCGCATAAATTTGTTGCTGGCCATTGAGCGCAGGCATGTTGGTGGTCGTTACACCCGAGGCTGTGTTGCTGGTGGACGAGCTACCCTGAGAGCTAATCACTTTGGCATAGCCTGTGGCAAAAGAAGAGGCCAGTAAAGTGCCATAGCGCAGCAAATAATGATGATCGACATCGCTAGCCAGTGCGGTACGGGCTGAATCGGGATCCACAGCCACAGCCTTAATCTTCAAACTTTTGTCGGTATTGAGAGGGCTCATGGTTGTAAAACTTAAGATTACTTTTTCAGGTCTATTATCAGCGGATTGGGCCGGTTGCAGCGCACCGATGACTTTAGCACCCTTAAAATCACCTTGTACAATGGTACACATAATGGGACCGGGTTCATCAGAATTCACAGCGGTATCGAGAGAGGCATAAAGAATGGTACCCGCTTTGATAAGCACATTTTTATTGGTAGGCGCATTGGTAGCATCAGTGGTTTGTTCATCCGAGGCACTGCTTCCATCCTTGTTTTTAGGCGCCTCACCTTGTACAAATTGTTGGTGATTCACCTCTTCTAAGTTTTTGACCACTTTTTTAGATTTGCTTTCCATATTGGCGATTAAAAGCGCCAATTGTTTTTGTTGCTGATCATTTAATTGTGCTTGGCGGGCAGCCTGTGTACGGGCTTCTTGTTGTTTGCGACGCGTGGCTTCTAGGGATAAAGCACGATCTTGATCACGATTACCCAGGGTTGCCAGTGCATCAGGGTTTGTTTCGGGGTTAAAACCAGGATTATCTAATAAGAATTGTTTGAATAGTACTGGGTTTTTTTCGGAAAACTTTTGAGCAAAATGAGGATCATTACTGAGCAGCGTTTTTAAAACCTCTGGGTTGCTTAAAGACAGTTGTTTGGCGAAGACAGGATCACTCAGCAATAGCCTTTTCATGAAGGCAGGATTTGATTGTGCGAGTTGTTTTACTAAGTCAGGATTGTCTAATAAGAACTGTTTAAACAAGGCGGGATTTTTTTCGGCAAAGGCCTCGGCAAAAGCGGGATCGCTGGCGAGTAGGGTTTTTAAAACCTCTGGATTGCTTAAAGACAGTTGTTTGGCGAAGACAGGATCACTTAGCAATAGCTTTTTCATAAAGGCCGGATCAACCCGTGCTATTTTTCTAGCCAATGCAGGATTTTCTAATAAAAGTTCTTTGAAAAGGGCAGGGTATTTCTGGGCGAAGGCTTCTGCCAAGGTAGGGCAATCATTCAATAGTTTAAGCGCAGCGGCTTTATTATGACTGGCTGCATCGATGGCAGCATGGGTATCGACAGGGCAAGACAGAGGCGTTGCGGTGTCATCCTCTTTTTGTGTGCAGGCTGCGCAAGCAGGGCATGTCCCAAATTGATCTTCAATCCCTAGGGTTTGCTGTTTTTCTAGTGCATCTTTAGAGCGTGTGCCAATAATGGTTGCAATCGCACTCCCGCCGGTTTTTTGGGCTGCTTGTGCCCGCTTTGCGTTATCTTCCTCTTGTAAACTCCGATATTTTTCAGAGGTCACGCTACCCGGTATCGCGGTAATTTGGGGGACTTTGGCAGAGGCCGATTCCTGTGTTTTGAGGACATTGCCACCGCCTCCGATTAAGGCAACGCTTAAACCCGCAAGCACACAGATAATCCCGCCAAAGAGTAGGAGTGTTCTAGGCTTGACTGTTTTTGCTTGGCTTAGTAGGTTTTTTGCCATGGTCTTTTACAATCCTTTAATCACAATTTCAATAGGTTTTCCATTATGAGAAGCCAAAATAAGCGGCGTTTGGATCATCTCATACACACGCGTACCATCCGGGCTGGAGGCTATGGTACTCCAGGCGGGTGAGAGTACGATGAGCTGTGTTCTGAAAATGAGTTTGCCCCCACTCAGCCAAGCACGTCCCAAGCCACCGCTTACTTCTAATTCCTGACTACCCGGGGGCGGGATCCCATCTAAAGCATTGAGCAGTAGGGGGCTGGCATTAGGTAATGCGTCCCCAGTCATGGGCGCTAGTGCATTGGGGCCTCGTCCCTGTACTTGTAAATCAACGCGATAGTCTACGTATTTTTGGCCCGATACCAGGGATATCATGACGGGTGTATCCAATTTGGCTAAACGTATGGCCAAATTAGCGCTGCTATAGGTCGTGGTGCTTTGAATAAACAAGGTATGCGCTTTTTTGTCCCATTGTATATTGAAGTCCCCCGGGTTACCCAAGCTATAGTCTGCAATGGGCCAGGGTTGTCCAGAAGAATCGACAAAGACTAGGGATGTCACAAAACCCGAGGCGAGTCGTACCACAGGGGGTGTAATACCGGGTGATAAATCGACCGTCAGGGTTGAGGAAACGGGAATGGGTGGTGTATTGGGGGTTGTGGCAATGGCTTGCTGTGTTTTATCTTCCTGTTGCCGCATTTGAAGGATCTGTTCGGGGGTTAGGGGGGAAATCTTATCCATCAGGTCTTTGAAAGCGCGATCACGTAAGGTCGGTGCTTTGGGTGGGGGCTTTGGCGTTTCATCTGTGGTATTGGGATGATCAGCTGCAGCATTGGGACTCTTAAGGCGGGCATTGGTACTTTCGGTTGTGGCACTCGGGTTATCATCGCTCGCATTGGGATCGTTTGTTGGCATAGCGCTGTTATTATTGCCTTCAGCACTCAGCGCTTGTTTATATTGGGCTTGTTGCACCAAGGCATTTAATTGGTCAACACTATACTCAGCGGCATGCAGCGCAGGTGCAACCATGAATAGGCTGATCACGAAGCCTTTAAACTTCGGGTTCTGCATTCCAGGCAATATATTGTGCAATTCCAATCCCCTTTGGTGCGTCCCTAGTAGATACTTGGGCGACTAACATTTCAATAATTTGCTGCTGTACCGTGTTAATATTGGCGCTTTGGTATCGAACCAATATGGGTACTTGAATCCGCCAAGCTTGTTGTAATCCCACAGTCTCCTCTGAAAGTACGATGGCAGGCCCTGTTGCCACGGCCGAACTCACCAATTTCTTCTCTTGAATGGTCTGCAAACTTTGGTTATTCTCTAGTGAAACAACAAAACCAGTATAGCCATCATTTGTGAAATAGTCTTTGAGGGCTTCCAGCTGTTTTTGAGCATGTACAAAGTCAAAGCTAAAAGTGGCTGTCGCTGCCATCGTCGCCCAATTCAAGAGCATTTTGGTGGAGACATTAGGCCTTTCCAGGGCCGTGATTGCAGTGCTTGTACCATCAGGTTGTTGTGCGTAGAAGGGTATAGGTGTGCGCAAACTCAACTGCATGAAGGCCAAAGCTATTAGCAAAAGCAGTAGTGCTAAAAACCATGGGATACCCCACAAACCTGTTTTATGTACCATCAATCGTCAACCTCATTTGAGCCGCGCTTGCGAGTCTGCAAGTAGTCTTGCTTTAGTATAGCAGGCGCTTTCTTACGGATAGCCAGTCTCTTATTGTACAAGAGCTGTCGAAGATTGTCAGTAGTATTGTGTCTAGTATGTATATACTAAGCGAGTGTCTTCAAGAAGGAGTATGGTGTGGCGCTCAATCCAGCCCCGCGTGGTGTAGAACATGTGCTGATGCGAAACCTGTTTTATGAGCAGGCCTATCGCCAATTGTGTATAGCAGTTACTTTGTTATTGAGCATGCTATTGTTATTAACTTGTTTAATAACTTATCAGCGCATTGCCTGGCCAAAGCCCTTATACTTTGCGACCAGTACGGATGCACGCCCGCTCCCTGTAGTACGTTTAGATAAGCCCTACTATGACGATCCAAATCTTGTCTTACAATGGACGACCCACGCGGTAATCGATATTTATAGCATGGATTATGTGACCTGGCGTCAGTCGCTGCAAAATGCTGCAGATTATTTTATACCGGCAGGGTATCAAGCCTTTCTACATGCGCTCAAAGCTTCAACCAATATGGAAGCCGTCAAAGCGAAACGACAGGTGGTATCTGCCAGTGTGACAGGACCTGCAACCGTGGTGCGCGCGGGTCAATTGACGGTGGATGTGCCCTATAGCTGGGATGTGAAAATCCCCCTGTTGGTGGTGTATCAGAATTCTGAAAATGAGATCATCAAGCAATCAGGTACTGTTTTCGCACGGGTAGAACGGGTATCTCTGTTGCGTTACAAAGACGGTATTGCACTGTCGCAGTTAATTTTAGAGGCAGATAGTTAGCGTATGTCCGATAAGTTTTTCCGAATGGCACTCGGGGACATACATCCCCGTATTCGACGATTTACCATCCCTGGAATCGACGCCCCTCGTCGACATTCGAAAAAACTTATTAGCTAAAATACGAGTAATGGAAGGAAATAGCCCATGGTTGTTAATGCTGAAACCGTAAAAACGATGGAAGAAACAGAGGCGCTTGTGATCGAACAGAGTGTTTTTTATCGGGATCGCGCTTTTTGGATCGTAGGCTGTCTTATTTTGCTAGGGATCTTGGTTTGTCTTTTGTTGCAGTTTAATCTCTTCTTAAGGGCAGACATCGCCCCTATACCGGTTATTTTTCAGAGCACGGCAGAAGGCGCTTTAATAGCCGAGCAACCCTTAGATGTTTCCAATCAGCAAGAGAATGCCTTACTCAATTGGGTGGCCGATTTGGTGATGACGATTAATACTTTTAATTTTGTAAACCATGATACCGCGATTCAAGCAGGCAGTCTATTCTTTATGCCGGCAGGCTATACAGAATATCAAGAGGCCCTACAGAAGTTTAAAATTGTAGGAAAAGTCCTAGACAGAAAATTAGTGCTCAAAGCCATGCCTTTAGATGCACCGCATGTGGTCTTAGAGAAAGTGTTTGCGGGTCGTTATATGTGGAAGATCCAGATCCCCGTCCAATTTAAATATCAAAGCGTTGGTTTTGCCGATAATGACTACTATCAGATTACGCTCATTGTGATGCGTGTACCGGTAAGCGAGGCTCCGCGCGGTATTTTAGTGTTAAAATATGCCATGGAAGAAATTCCGCCGATGTAATATTTCTCCGTTAAACAACGGATATTTCTTTTGCTTGCGTGCTGTTAGATTAAGGCTTGTTTTGCAAATAAGCTATTGATCGCGTGGGAGTATGGCAATAAGTGGATACGACAGAAGTTTTAGAGCGAGCAGTTCTGTATAAACCAGAAAAAAAGCTTCAAAAGAAATCTAAAAAAGCCGAGTTTGATTCTCCCTGGAAGCGCATCTTGGATTTGTATTTTAAGGACTTTATGGCATTGTGTTGGCCGGAAAAGCATGCGCTGATTGATTGGGAACGCGGTTATACCATGCTGGATAAAGAACTGGCGAAAATTGATAAAGATGCCGCCATAGGCGATCGAGAAGCAGATAAGCTGGTGGAAATCTATTGCAAGCATGGAGGGGCCCATTATTTACTATTGCATCTGGAGGTGCAGCGTAAGGCATCGAACGATTTTGCCAAAAGAATGTTTAGCTATCGCTACAAATTACAGGACATCTATGACAAACCTATCGCAAGCTTAGCGATTTTGATTGATAATGATAGGAGCTGG
>CAMCTX010000030.1 GCA_945878715.1 Legionella genomosp. 1
AGTATACTGTAGAGCCTGCTATAAAAAACACTACAAAAAGTATTTTAGTTTGATAAACTAGTATAAAGGATGGGAGATGCGTGTATGGTACCTGTTTACAATTACCTCATTGTCTCTGTGCTGGGGACAAACCGTACGGGCATTTTGAGTGAATTATCACGCTCTTATGCCCAATATGGTTGCAATCTTTTACATGCCAAAATCAACGTCTTAGGCCAAGATGTAGCCGCTTTCTTTTTCCTTGCGGGTAATTGGGGTGCCATTGCAAAGCTTGAAGCAGCCCTGCCAGCCCTTGAACAACGCTTGTCTCTGACTATCCAAAGCCGTAGAACCCAAGAACTCCCTTCCACCCATCCTTTAATGACTTACACGGTGCAAGTGATAGCCGTCGATCGCAGTGGACTATTGAATGAGTTGTTAGACTTATTTCAAAAAGAGGCGGCCATTATTGAAGAAGCCTCGGCCCATACCTACCCTAATAGCACAGGCACAACCATGCTCAATATACAGCTTAAAATTCATCTGCCTACGACGGTACATTTAGCCACACTACGAGATGCTTTTATGAATTATTGTGACAACCATAACTTTGAAGGCTTTTTAGATCCTGCGAGAAACTAGAACAACCCTTTAAAATTAAACTGTTGATTTTATTTTCAGCTCTCGCAACTGTTCTGCACTCACCGCGGAAGGTGCACTGGTTAAAGGACAGGCCGCTGTTTGGCTTTTGGGAAAAGCGATGACTTCTCGAATCGAAGAAGAACCTGTCATAAGCATAATCAAGCGATCGATCCCAATCGCTAAACCACCATGCGGCGGACAACCGGATCGCAGTGCCTCTAAAAGAAATCCAAATTTTTCAGTGGCTTCCTCTGGAGTGATGCCTAATACCTGAAATACTGCTTCCTGCATTTCAGCGCGGTAGATACGCATCGATCCGCCCCCTAATTCAATACCATTGAGCACAATATCGTAAGCACGTGCTTTACAGGTGCCAGGATCTTTAAGCACAGCCGCAGCGTCTGAAGTTTTTGCAGTTGTAAAAGGATGATGCACAGCCTGCCAACGCGACTGCTTATGATCGTATTCAAACATCGGAAAATCAACAACCCATAGCGGTTTCCAAAGTCCCTCTAGTAAATCTAGATCTTGTCCTAATTGATGTCTTAAGGCAGACAACGCATTGTTCACAACGGTGCATTTGTCTGCACCAAAGAATAAGAGATCACCGGTTTGGGCTGTCGTGCGTTCTAAAATGGCCTCTATCACCGTCTGTGGTAAAAATTTCAGAATAGGAGACTGCAATCCTTCCATGCCTAGAGCGCGATCGTTTATTTTAATATAGGCCAAACCCTTGGCCCCTAAACGTCCCACAAATTCTGTATAGGTATCGATAGCTTTACGGCTTAAGCGCGTTGCACCTTGGGGCACACGCAACACGGCAATACGACTCTGAGGGTCGTTTGCTGCTGCACTAAACACTTGGAAATCGACCAATTTTAGCAAATCGGATACTTCTGTTAAACGCAAGGGATTGCGCAGATCGGGTCTATCCACACCAAATTGTTCCATGGCCTCTTCATAAGATATGCGTGGAAAAGGATCGGGTAATTGAACACCTAATAATTCGACAAACAATTTGCGAATCAAATTTTCCACCAGATCCATAATGGCCGATTCATCGATAAAGGATGTTTCTAGATCTAATTGTGTAAACTCAGGTTGTCTATCCGCACGCAAATCTTCGTCTCTAAAACAACGGGCAATCTGGTAATAACGATCAACCCCTGCCACCATCAGCAATTGCTTAAACAATTGGGGTGATTGGGGTAAAGCAAAAAAACTGCCCGGATGGGTACGACTGGGTACCAAATAATCCCGAGCACCTTCAGGCGTGGCTTTGGTTAAAATAGGTGTTTCGATATCTAAAAAACCTGCCTCATCAAAAAAACGTCGCATTAAACCGACGGCTTTGCTTCTAAAAGCCAAGCGTGCAAAAGCCTCAGGACGACGCAGATCGATATAACGATATTGCAGTCTTAATTCTTCCGAAATCGCTTGATGATCGTCCGGATAAAAAGGCAGGGCTTGCGCAGTGTTGAGCACTTCGACCTCAGAGGCATAGATTTCTAAAGTGCCTGTAGGTAATTGTGGATTCTCTGTACCCACTGGGCGTAATTGTAATACGCCTGTCACACACAACACATATTCCTTACGTAATTGTTCGGCCATGGCAAAAAGTGCAGGCGTTTGGACTTGCGGTGAAAAAACGACTTGCATAAAGCCACTACGATCGCGTAATTCTAAAAAAATGAGTCCACCCAGATCGCGGCGATAATGCACCCATCCGCAGAGTCGAATGGTTTTTCCCAGTTCGCTTTCTTTTAAATCACCACAATAATGTGTGCGCATAAAAAAATCTCGCTCTTAAGTATTATTCCGTGGTAGAAGATTTATCAACCACCGTTTTACTTTCGGTGGTTTTGCTATCTGTTTTTACAGCAGGCTTTAGATCCTGTGAAGAACCCTCGGCTTTAGCCGGTGCTGTCTCAGTGTTTGAGGTATTGGGTGCTACGGCGGGCGTGCCCACTAGATTTTTCTGTTTATCGGCTGCTGTTTTAAAATCGGTCTCATACCAACCGCCCCCTTTTAGACGAAAGCCGGAAGCAGAGAGTAGACGTTTAAGACTGTCGTGCTGACACTGCTCACAGCGCAATAAAGGTGGATCGTTAATCCCTTGTAAAGCTTCCTTGTGATGATCGCAGTGTTCACAACAATATTCGTAAATAGGCATCTTCAGATCCTGTCGCAATAATTATTTTTTAAGCTCATCCCAAATCTCACGCATTTCTGCTTCAACAGCATGTTGTTCAGCATGCTGAGGGGATAAGGGAACATCCTGCTGCACATTTGGATGAGAGGCCTGCGTAGGCTGAGCTTTTTTGGGTGCGATTTCAAAACCTTCTGCCAAAACTTCATTACGACAATTAATCTGACCTTCCTGCCATCCACGCGCATAAAGCGCGTCTTTCTCAAAACGAGGCCTATCCTGACGGTAGCTAAAACGCTTATCGCCCGCCAAACGACGACCCACCGCACAACCATCGACATAACCATCTGCATAGGCTGTGGGATCGCCACGACCTACCATAAAAAAATGTTTATTACCTAAATAACGATTGGCGCTGAGCCCGGTGCAGGCAGATAACAGCAGGCAGGCCATAGCAAGCATTGGTAACTTAGCTTTCATAAAAACCCACGGTTTAAAAACGGATTGCTAGGATGTGCAAATAGTAGCATTTTCTAAGCGTGACTACAAACAAGGGTTTTTCAATCATTGAACTATGTGCTTGCTTAGCCTTGGCAGGAATCGTGCTGGGCATGGCCTTGCCACCTTTTCATCACCTATTAATGCGTACAGAGCGCCGTATGATCATGGAAAGGATCCATGCTGCGATTGCCTTGGCCAAACAACAAGCATTCGCACGCAACACGACCCTTACACTGTGCGGCAGTTATGATCAACGAAGCTGTCATCCCTACAAGGATTGGAGTCGGGGCTTTATTCTAGTCGAATCCCCCTCGAATCAAGCCATGCTGCCTATACCCACCTTGATACGTGTTTTTGCAGGCACACGTTATGGCACGCTGGTTTTTTCCCAATTTTCTACCCATTTACAGATAAAGCCTGATGGACACAATGAACGCAATGGCACTTTTATCTATTGCCCTTTAGATGCTAATCGCTTCGAGGCAGCCGCTTTGGTCATTAATAAGGCTTCCCATCTGTATAAACTTGAGCATAGGAATATACACGGTATTCTCTTAAGGGATGTGGGAACCCCTCAAGAAGCACCGATTCACTGCCGATAAGATAATCATGGAAAAGACTAAAAACGGTTTCTCGCTCATTGAATTGATGGTCACCATTGCGATTGCAGCGGTTTTATCGACCATTGCCATCCCTAGTTACAGCATGCTGATGGCCAATAGTCGTGCTTCAACCTATGCCAATCAATTGATGTCCGATCTACGCTATGCCAGAAGTATCGCGATGCTGGACAATACAACGGCCAGGGTTTGTCAACCCACTGCGATCGGCTCCACCACTTGCGATGCCGCGGTCACATGGCAAAAAGGCTGGTCTGTGTTACAGACTAACGCCGATGGCACCATTACCATTAAGCGCAACTTTCAATTTAATTCCACACTGACAGCTGTGAGCAATGCGGGTATTAACATCTCGGGGAACTTTACCTTTCAGGGCAATGGTATGCCCAGTCCATTACCTGCAAGCAGTTATATTCTCACAATTACACCCACAGGCTGTAGCAGTGGCTACACCCTTACAATCCCTGTTGATGGACAGATTACCAAGGCTGTGATTGCTTGTCCTTAAACATTGGCCCCTCAAGAAAAGCACACTATACTCAAACCATGCGCAGTCAAAAAACCTACAAAGTACAAGCTTTTTCGCTCATCGAACTGATGATCGTTGTAGCAATTGCAGCTGTACTCAGCACTATAGCCGTTCCAAGCTATTTAACTTCTATTCAAAAATCCAGGCGATCGGATGCTATTAATGCCTTACTCGCTACCCAAAGAGCGTATGAGCTGTCCTACGCGCAAAACAGCAGCTATATTATTTCCCCACCTGCTTTACCCAGTGACACTGTCTATTATAACTATACTGTTGTTAGCGCAACGAATACTTATACCCTCAGAGCCACAGCCCCTGCAGGATCTGCACAAGCCTCTGATGCACAGGGCGCCATCGCTTGTAATGTACTCAATATTGATAACATCAATAATAAAACGCCCCAAGAGTGTTGGAACGCTTTATGAACAAACAAGGTTTTTCGCTGATTGAGCTGATGATAACTATCTCGGTGATTGGTGTATTATCTGCAATCAGTGTTGCAAGCTATCAGAACAATATTGTGTCTGCCAATCGTGCAGAGGCCACTACACAAATACTCATGATCCAATCAGTCTATGAAAGCATCTATAGCCAAACCTATAGTTATCCTGCGGCTGATACACTACCACCCTTAGCATCCATACCCAACACTGCAAACTATCGCTATAACACAGACATCACAGCAACAGGCTATACCATCACAGCAACGCCTACGGGTAATCAATTAATCAATGATACGACCTGCCCAAACATCACCTTAGATAACCTAGGTAATACAGGACCTAGCTCTGTCTGCTGGGGTTCTTAAAACACAAGGGAATCCATAGGATCATCCCCAGCGAAATAGCAGAATCGGCCATATTAAAAGCAGGCCAAGACCACTGTTGATAGTAAAGCACAATAAAATCGATCACATGCCCGTAACATAAGCGATCGATCAGATTACCGAGAGCGCCACCTAAAACCAAAGACAAAGCTAAGGCCTCTTGTTTTTCATGAGGCTTTAAACGACCTAACCAATGATAAATCGCAATACTCATGCCTACGGCTAAAGCACTAAAAAACCAACGCTGCCAACCCGAGGCCCCTGCTAAAAAACTAAAGGCAGCACCAGGATTATGGCTTAAGACCAGATCGAAACCTTTAAATACGCTGACATGTTTAGCGCTTAAATACAGCGTGCTCCAATATTTAGTGATTTGATCGATGATAATTACACAGCAGGCAAGTATAAGACCGTAGGGTCTTAACCCCCACCCTTCCCCACTTCGCTTAAGCATATAAACGCTGCTCCCCTTCACCCGCAATATTTTCTACACAGCGCCCACAAATGCCTGGATATTCTGGGTTTGTATTAACATCTTCTCGGCGATGCCAGCAACGTTCACACTTGGTGTGAGGACTTGCCTGAACTTTGATCCATAAACCTTTGATGCTCGTTTCTAGTGCATCCTCCGGACGTGATGAAGCAGAATACAGCTTAGCCTCTGAAGTAATAAAGACAAAACGTAATTCATCGCCCAATTTTGAAAGCAATGACATTAAAGTTTCCTCGCTGTCACCTGCCTTCTGTTTTTCGTCTATATAAAGTTCTACCATGGCTTCTAAACCTGAACCGATGGTATCCTCTTTTCGATTTCGAGCATCTTCTAACTGTTTGTTCACAACATTACGTATATCCAAGATTTGGCCCCAAGACCCATCCTCTTTTTTATGTTGCTCAACCTCGTTCTGATGAGCCTTGTTATGAAACACTTCAAGATCTTGGTACCAATGCGCCAAAAATACTGAGAATTCTTTGCGATGTGGCAAATAACCCCATATTTCCTCGGCCGTAAAACTTAAAATGGGTGCGATCCAGCGTACGAGTGCTTCGAGAATATGAACCATCGCTGTTTGCGCGGAGCGCCTCGCTAAACCATCTTTTTTACAGGTGTATTGACGATCTTTAATCACATCTAAATAAAAACCACCCAAATCCACACTGCAAAAATGATGTATTTTCTGATACACATGATGAAATTGGTACGATTCAAAAGCCTCCATAATTTCTTTTTGAAGACTCAATGTACGCCCAACCATCCAGCGATCCAAAGATAAGCAATCTTTAGGTTCTACCAGATCCTTTGTCGCATCAAAATCATTTAAATTGGATAATAAAAACCGTGCGGTATTACGAATACGTCTGTAAATATCGCTGGTTTGCCTAAGCATCTCATCGGAAATAGCCATTTCGGCACGATAGTCTGTAGAACACACCCATAGCCTTAAAATATCCGCGCCTAAAGATTGCGTTACCGCCTCGGGAGACACCACATTGCCCAAAGATTTGGACATCTTGCGTCCTTGTGCATCTACCACAAAACCATGGGTTAAAACTTGTTTATAGGGTGCATCACCATTTATGGCCACCGAACTTAATAAAGCCGTTTGAAACCAACCCCGATGTTGATCGGATCCTTCTAAATACAAATCGGCCGGATAACGTAGTGAGGGCTCTTGGCGTAACACACATTCATGGGACACTCCTGAATCAAACCATACCTCTAATAAATCGGTACAAGGTTCATAGTGCGCGCGTTCTACATCCGATAATAAATCTGCACAGGCCTCTGGCCATACGTCGGTGCCCTGTTGTTCTATACGCGTGGCAACTTTTTCCATAAGCGCTAGGGTTTTGGGATGAATAGCCTCTGTTTCTCGATGAACCCATAGCGCCAAGGGCACACCCCAGGTGCGTTGTCTAGAAATACACCAATCGGGTCTATCCTGAATCATCCCTTGAATACGGGCTTTGCCCCAATCGGGGATCCATTGTACAGAATCAATAGCCGCCAAAGCATTGCTGCGCAAATGGGCTTGATCCATGCTAATAAACCACTGACCTGTGGCTCTAAAAATAAGGGGTGTATGATGGCGCCAACAATGCGGATAACTGTGCTCTAGGCTTGCCTTATGCAGCAACAACCCACGTTCTTCTAAGAGCTCGATCACACGATCATTCGCTTTAAACACAAATTGCCCACCCAACAAGGGTGTTTCTTTTGTAAAACAACCGCGCGCATCTACCAAGCTTTGTACGGTCATACCCTGTGCCATACATACATGATAATCGTCTAAGCCATGGGCAGGCGCTGTGTGTACACAGCCGGTACCGGTATCGAGTGTTACATGATCCCCCAATAATAGGGGGACCTGTTTATCATAAAAGGGATGTTTTAAAGAAAGCTTCAGACCCGCTAAGGCCTCACCCAAACACTCCCACACAATCTCATAACCATCCCATGCTAAACGTTTGGCCACCGCAGGCAGCAGTTCGGTCGCAACCACGTAGTATTGTGAGTGATTGGGTACAGACACAAAAGCATAGGCATGATTGGGATGAATGGTCACCGCCTCATTAGCAGGCAAAGTCCAAGGCGTTGTGGTCCAAATGATAAGCCATAAGGCTTTGTTTTGATCGGGCAGTTGCGCAATAGCACCCGGTGCGATAGTAAAAGCAACATCAATCGCACTCGATTTTTTATCTTGGTATTCGACTTCTGCTTCTGCAAGGGCCGATCCGCAATCTACACACCAATGCACGGGTTTATAACCCCGATGCAAATGACCTTTTTCGATAACCTTGGCCATTGATCGCAAGGTATTCGCTTCGTACAGATAATCCATCGTGGTATAAGGCTTGTCCCAACGTCCCAAAACCCCTAAACGTATAAAAGCCTGTTTTTGGATTTGAATTTGCTCGGTGGCATACAATCTGCAAGCAGCTTTAAAAGCTTTGCGATCACTGTTAGGACCCGGTTTACCTTGTTTTTTTTCGACCTGTAATTCAATGGGTAACCCATGGCAATCCCAACCCGGTATATAGGGCGCATAAAATCCGCTTAAGCGCTTTGATTTAAGCACAAAATCTTTTAAAATTTTATTCACCGCATGACCAATATGAATAGGACCATTGGCATAGGGCGGCCCATCGGCTAATACAAAGCGCGGTTTATCTTCAGGATTTGTTTCTAAGTGCTTCGACAAACCACGTTCTTCCCATTGCTTAAGTATGGCTGGTTCACGGGCGGCCAAATTAGCTTTCATCGGAAAGTCTGTATGCGGCAAATTTAAAGTTTGTTTGTAATCGGTTCGCATGTTTTTCTCACTTTATCGGCGTTGCAATGCCAAAAATCCCCCCGCCCAGCTTCGCTGGTCGGCCCCCTTTTAAAAGGGGGCGATCAAGACTCCACCTTTAATAATAAATGCCCTGGCCTTAAGCCTAAGAGCCATAGAACCCCCACATAGGTACCTATGCCCCCCAATACCAGCATCGCGAGTCTTTGGATCTGCCAAAAGGCTTGGGATTCAAACCACAGATCCGGAACGGGATTGCATTGTATAATAAATAACCCCATAGCCCCTAATGCGCATAAAACCCGTGCTGAAAATAATAACCATCCCGCTTGGGGTTTATACAAAGATCGCCTATAGGACAAAATACCCAAGAAAGTTGCATTAAATAACGCTGCAAGCGAAGTAGCTAAGGCAAGACCTACATGTCGCAAAGGTCCGATTAATAGAACACTTAAAACAGCATTTACCAACACCGTAAGCATGGCAATACGCACCGGTGTTTTAATATCCTGCTTGGCATAATAGACTGAACCAAAAATTTTCAGCAGCATAAAACCAATAATCCCAGGCGCATAGGCTATTAAGGCAGATTGACTCCTTAATACATCCACCGCTGTAAAACGCCCCGATTGAAAGAGCGTTGTGAGTAAAGGCCCCGACAACAGGGCTAAACCCAAGGCCGAAGGTAAGCCAATAAGCAATACCCACCGTAAGCCGAAATCAACCATCTTAGAAAAGGCTTGAAGCTCTGCTTTGGCATGATGCACCGATAAACGCGGTAATACCACCGTTGCCAAGGCAACCCCAAAACCCCCTAAGGGAAATTCCATCAGGCGTTCTGCATAATACAACCAAGATACACTGCCACTCGGTAAAAACGATGCAAAAATAGAACTGAGCATTAGGTTTAATTGATTAACGGACACACCTAATAAAGCGGGTGTCATTAACCATAATAAACGCCGCACACCCGGATCTTTCCAATCGATGCTAGGCCTTGGTAACCGCCCAATGGCCCGTAAAAAGGGAAATTGAAAAAACAACTGTATCACGCCGCCTGCCAGAAACCCCCAAGCCAATGCACTCACAGGGTGCTCTAAAAAAGGTGCTACGAAAATAGCTGACAGAATCATGGCAATATTTAAAAACACCGGTGTAAAAGCAGGTACTGCAAAATAGCCAAAGCTATTCAGAATGCCCCCTGCAAAAGCGGTAAGAGAAATAAAGAATAAATAGGGAAAGGTTATTTTTAATAAATCGGACGCTAATAAAAATCGCCCATCCGCGGTGGACTCTGCAAAACCGGGTGCAAAAAGGGTGATAAGAAAGGGAGAAGCCAACATGCCTACTAGGCATACGCCTATTAAAGCCACGCTTAAACAACCCGATACACGATTGAGTAATTGTTGCAGATCAGCATCGGAATTTTTTGCTTTGTATTCAGACAACAAAGGCACAAAGGCTTGGGCAAAGGCGCCTTCTGCAAATAAACGACGCATAAAATTAGGAATTTTGGAGGCTACAATAAAGGCATCATAGCCAGAGCCTGCCCCAAAATAGTGCGCGGCGACCATATCGCGGATAAAGCCTAGAATCCGCGACACGAAAGTCATACAACTAACGACCGCAGTAGATTTTAAGAGTTGCTTACTCATAGTTGGGTAGGATGTTAGCAGACACAACCCCTTGATGCGAATTGGCCTCACTCGTATTGACAGAAAAGCCCCTTTTCCGTCATGATGCGACCTTCTGGGTGATCGTTGGGGATCGTCTGAAATTATTCGGAGTACTAACATTGGCTAATAGCCCACAAGCAAAAAAGCGTGCTCGTCAAAACGAGAAGCACCGTCAGCAGAATACCGGTCAACGCTCTACGATGCGTACCTATCTGAAGCGCGTAACGAAGGCCCTGGCTGAATCCAAAGCCGAACTGGCACAGGCTGGCTATAAGGCGATGGTTTCTCAGGTCGATAAACTGGTCTCTAAGGGTTTAATCCATAAGAACAAGGCTGCCCGACATAAAAGCCGACTGAATGCACATATTAAGGCTGCACTAGCCACTAAGGCCTAAGAATCTCCATACCCTCACCCCTCCCTTCAGGGAGGGCATCAGCTACCCTCAGATCCTTATTTTATAAATTATTTAGTTGATTTACTTATTCTAATCTCTGCTAGTTGGTGATTATCAGCTGTGCACCTACCTTTTCTCAAAAATTCATCTACACTAACAGTTAAGCGTGGATTGATAAGCCAACATTAACTGGAGCGTAAAAGATGAGTACCCAACACCCCCGAAAAACCCTAAGCCCTTTTTTATCTTTAGTTCTTCTTCTCAGTTTTTCAAGCAGTGTCCTATCGGACCCCAATACACGAAAAGTCAATCACAAAAATATCAACTACTTATTTGTTCAATCAGCCCCTAAACTACAGCTGGAACAAGATACGGAAAAGCCTAATGTTTATAAGATCATTTTAAAAAACGTCAATCCTGATGTGACCTATTTTACAGAGCGCCCCTATCGAAAAACTTATACCATGCCAACTTCAGAATTTATACAACTTTGGGAAAAGAAAAATAAAAATAGTTTTTTGTATAATCCACCGAATGCAGCAGTGGTCGCCACTCAAAAAAAGTTTTTTGAAAAAGACATATCACTGAATGTGGTGATGGAATTAACCGAACCCTCTTATGATGAAAAGGCTAAAACCTTAAGCTATACCGCAAAGCTCTTAGAAGGCAATATGGCACCCAATGTCCATTCCATAGTATTTGAACAGGCTTTTCTGTTTATTGATGATGTTTGTCTAAGTTGCTGGTTCCCTTAAAATATCAGGCTAAGACCTCAAGTACCTAGAGATAATCGACGTACCGGTTGCTCATCATTGGCTGCGCGAGACACTGGTAGATCATCTGTTGTACTATAAGAAGATCTTTTACTTTTACCCAAAGGTTGAGACAATAATAATGTCCTTTCATCCGGCCTTTTAACTTGACTTGAACTTGCCTCAGAAAGACTTGGTTGACGACTTTCAGGATCTCCATCCACAGTTTCCAATTCATCGGCATCGTCTTGTTCGATAACATCATGCCCACATTTTTTCATTGTCATTTTTATTATTTCTCTATGAACTGGATCTAGCATAGCTTCTTCCAGAGTTTTCGGTGGAATTACCGACCGCTGGCCTGGATCAATATTGAGCTTAGAAAACAACAGTTGTTTCGCTTCGGGATTATTCAAAATAGAATCAAGGAACTTATTCAGTTGTATCGGATCTCGTAATGCTTCAAAAGCGTTTTTTTCTACTGGGAATACATGGCTTTTTCTTGAAGGAAGATCGGGCATTTCCTCTCGCGCTTTAAAGTATGATCTACAGTAGTAAATACTAAAGATAACACCTGCTAAGAATAAGAGTGGTAAGACTGTCAACTTAAGAATAAGTGGCCATGCGTGAGGTTGTTCTGGATAATAGTCGTGAGAGACTTCAAAAGAAGATATTTCTTTTAAATAAACCATTAAATTAGCAATCATTAAATACATCATCATGGTATCTATTTTTTGTCTATGTCGATGTTGAAAAATCTCCCCACCCAAAACAATAAGCGTTGCGGGAGCAGCCACACCCTCATATAACAACGGTCTAGGCATTGAATTGATATTGAGCATCAATGATGCTTGGATAATACGACTATAAAAAAGCACTTTACCTAAAAGATCGGTTCCAACAACCAATATTCTTTGCGTCTTACTGGCTGAAAGCCAAAAATATTTCTGGGTTGGGGAAATAGCATTCCAAGCAATATAGAGTGCACTTAAAACAGCGGGCGCTGTAAAAAAATTCTTCCAAAAAGTCTCCTCGGAGACCATACAACGGCCTTCTGCATCTAAGTGCTTTGCGTTGCGACAATAAATCTCAATGAGATCTCCAAGAAAAAATGGAAATACAGCCCCAACACCTTCCATAGTTGCCATAACGCTTCTTTTAAAAGGGTCATTCCTAATCTCATCGTTAGGATTTTTTATAGAACTTGCCCCTATTCCCCAACCTAAGCCTGCTAACGCAACTGCAGGAATACTTAAATAAGGTAAAGCCTGCATTCTACGGGATGGCCAGAGTTTAAGAAATTGATCTAAAAAAGCATGGGTTCCTATACCGAAAAACTGAGAAAAAATGGCTGGATTAAAAACAAGAAATCGTGCAACAATTTCAGACTGACTTTTTTTCTCAGTATGGATGGGCGCTAAAGTTTTTGGCTGCTCTTCTTGTTCCCGTGTTTCCATACTATCCCTCCTTTTTTCTCATTCAAGAACAGATTAAATCCTAACATTAACTGAACCTCTATGTAAAGTCGAATTAAAATGCTTGGCTTATAGACTAAGAAAACTTTTAATGCATTGCTTAGTAGCGGATTTCTCTTCTAAGAGTTTCTTAAAAATGTCTGTTTCATACCTAAGGTCAAAACCCTCAAGTGTGATATTTTCATCTGAGCTTAGCATATCTTTTCTACAAAGCACTTTTTTATTTTGGTCGTAATGGCATGCAGGATACGAAAATGTAATAACTGTTTTTGACATCAAATTACATGGTTTTCTGTACCAATGTTCTATTGCATCATCCTCACTGTCTTCCAAATGAATTGGACCATTACCATTTTCACGATTAGCCTCTTGTAATTTACGATAATTTAAAAATAAATATGTTGGAAGTCGTCGTTGCTGGCCGCCAATCTTTCGCCACTGTTCTTTTATTGACTTGACACCACTCACGTCCGCTTCCAATTTTTCAAAAAATTCATAGGCTTTCATTAATTTCCTAACAATGCATTCCGCATCTATATCATTTTCTTTAACCCAATCAGATTTTAATAGCGCATCAGATTGTAATTGAACTGCGTTTTTTGGAACATAGGCGAATAAAATTTCAAGGATGGGTTCAGGACCAAGCGCCCATAAAGCATATTGCAGCAAGCTTATTTTGTGGGCTTTTCTTGCAGGGTTATCTTTAAAATCTTTTTGCATCAAAAGCCAACGCGGGTCTTGTAGTTTTTCTAGAATCTCTTTTAATTGATATACTTTATTTCTGGTGATAGATTCCACTAAAATGTCATAAATCCATTCGCTAAAAAAATCAATTGGCACAGGAACTTTAGGGCGCTTCGCAGGATCGGCATCCCAACAAGCTCGTATGACTTCCTGTAATTTTAAAAGTTTGCCCCCTAATTTTAAGGTATCCACCTCAACCAAACCATTATCGGAATACGTTCTAAGGGTTCTTGGACGCAATCCTTCCGATGCGATTTTCCTTAAAAGTGGAAAAATACTACCAGCATCATCCTGCTCATGATAGGGTTCTTCTCCGGTCCATAGCTCAGCTAGCGTAATGCCAAGACTATAGACATCCGTTTCAAAACTGGGTCGTATATAGACGTGAGAAGGCGTATCCCGATAAACACTTTCATAAAATTCAGGGGCCATCCACAAAGCTGTACCATTTTCGTCACTCAAAACCCTTTCAAGATAGGAATGCGAATAGCCCTTTTCTTCTAAAAAGTGCATCACTGGACTGCCCAAGGAAATAACACATGAACGAGGCGCACCCACAAAAAAGTGGTTTACTATATCTCTGAAATTTTCCGGACAATCTATCTCTGTCAGAAAACTTTGTTTTTTTTCTAAAAAAGAAACATCCCTCGAGTCATCTCTCTTCGAAACAAGACTGGTGGCTTTAAATACAAACTTAAAAAAACCTTCCGTTTTTTTAACAATTGCAGGCATATACTGATCAAAACAGCTTGTTTTTAT